>CATNCS010000008.1 GCA_950097245.1 uncultured Oscillospiraceae bacterium
ATCGTCTTTGTGGTGCTGGTGCTGGTGTTCACCTTCCTGTCCGCCGGCCTGCCCATTCTGCTGATTCTGGTGATTCAGGGCAGTGTGTGGATCAACTTCTCCTTCCCCTACCTGCAAAATGAGCCCCTGTTCTTCCTCAGCTACCTGGTGGTCAGCTCCATCCAGATGGGGGCCAACATCGACTACGCCATCGTCATCGCCAACCGCTATGTGGAGCTGAAGCAGACCATGTCCCTGAAGGACGCGGTGATCGAGTCGCTGAACGAGGCCTTCCCCACCATCGTCACCTCAGGGACCATCCTGGCCTCCGCCGGCATCGCCATCGGGGTGCTGTCCACCACCCCCTCCATCGCCTCCATCGGCGTGTGCCTGGGCCGGGGTACCCTGATCTCCATCTTCCTGGTTATGGGCATCCTGCCCCAGATTCTGCTGCTGGGGGACATTATCATAGAGAAGACCGCCTTCACCCTGAAGGCCAGGCTGCCCATTCAGAGCCAGACCGGGAAGCTGGCGGTGAACGGCCACATCCGGGGCTATGTCTCCGGCATGGTGGACGCCCAGTTCAACGGCGTGCTCCACGGCACAATCAACGCGGCGGTGGCGGCGGGGGCAATTCAGCCGGAGGACCCGCCCCCGGCGGCAATCACTGCGGGAGAGGAGGCGGATTCCCATGCGTAAACGCTGGAACAGGCTGTCCGCCCTCCTGCTGGCGGCGTGGCTGCTGGCCGCGCCGGTCCTGCCCGCCCTGGCCGTGGACGGGGACGCCATTACCATCTCCACCGTGGAGGACCTCAGGCGTTTCGGAAAGAGCTGCGCCCTGGACGCCTGGTCCCGGGGGAAGACGGTCTCCCTGACCGCCGACCTGGACCTGAAGGGGGAGGAGTTTGTCCCCATCCCCACCTTTGGCGGGACCTTCCTGGGAAACGGACATACCATCTCCGGCCTGCGCATCACCGCCGCCGGCTCCACACAGGGGCTGTTCCGCTACATCCAGCCCGGCGGCTCGGTGCGGGAGCTGACCGTCAAGGGGACGGTGACCCCGGCCGGCACCCGCTCCACCGTGGGCGGGCTGGCCGGAGTCAATGAGGGGACCCTTCAGGACTGCGCCTTCCAGGGGACCGTCAGCGGGGACAGCGCCGTAGGCGGACTGGTGGGGCGCAACGGGGCCGGCGGACAGATTATCGGCTGCTCCGTCTCCGGATTTGTCAGCGGGAACAGCGCCGCCGGCGGCATCGCCGGCCGCAGTCTGGGCCTGCTGCTGCGCTGCGAAAACCGGGCGGGAGTGAACCTCACCCAGACGGACAGCGGCGTGGACCTGCTGGACGCGGACGCGGCGGCCATCCTGGAGGAGCGGGCCTCGGCGGACGACGAGACCTACCACCTGCTGGAGGGCTGCACCGACACCGGCGGCATCGCCGGCTATTCCGGCGGGGTGATTCAGAGCTGCGTCAACAGCGGCCCGGTGGGCTACCCCCACGTGGGCTACAACACCGGCGGCATCGCCGGCCGGCAGGACGGCTATCTGGCGGACTGCGTCAACAGCGGCGCAATCAACGGCCGCAAGGACGTGGGGGGCATCGTGGGCCAGGCGGAGCCCTGCCTGGTGATGGACCCGGGGGAGGACACCCTGGAGCGGCTGCAGAGGGAGCTGGACACCCTGGACCGCCTGATTAACCGGGCGCTGGACAGCGCCCGGCGCACCGGGGACGAGGCCTCCGCCCGGCTGGAGGCCATGGGCGTCTTCGCCGGCGACGCCCGGGACAACTCCAGAGCGCTGCTGGACCGGCTGTCGGACTTCACCGATGAGAACATCGGGACGGTCAACACCCTGGCCGCCGACCTTACCGGCGCTCTGGACAAGATTTCTCCCGCCCTGGACGATCTGTCCGATGTGGGCGGGCGGCTGGAGCGGCTGTCCCGCCAGCTGGACCGGGCGCTGGAGTCCATAGGGGACGCGGCCGATACCGGCGGGGCGGCTTTGGCCATCCTGCGCTCCGCCGCCGGAGACCTGCGGCAGGGCCGGAATGAGCTGAGCGCCGCCATGAAGGAGCTCCAGGCGGCGCTGGACAGGATCTACCACGCGGTGTTTCCCGATGGGACCCCCACCCTCCCTGACTCGGGGGAGCTGGCGGCAATCCGGGAGGACATCCGCCGGGCCTTTGATGACATGCAGGGGGCGGGGAACCGCCTGGACGGGGCCCTGTCTGACCTCCAGCGGGCTCTGAGAGAGGCGGGAGGTATGTCGGACCAGCTGGGGGACGCCCTGGAGGAGCTTCAGGGGGGCGCCAGCTCCTCCGCCGACATCGGGCGGCTGCTCCGCCGTGCCTTCGGTACCATCGGCGGGGCGGTGGATGAGCTCACCCGGGACGGCCCCACAGAGTTCACCCCCCTGGGGGAGGACTTCCGCCAGTCCGGCGACGGCCTCTTTAACGCCCTGTCCGGCCTGTCCGGCGAACTGGAGGGCCTTCGTGTCTCCGTTCAAAGCGGGGGCGATACGCTGAATTCCGACCTGCGGGCCGTCAGCCGGCAGTTCAACGTGGTATTCGATGTGGTGCTGGACGCCCTGATGGACCTGAACGGCGATGAGGGGATCGGGGCGGTGATCCAGGACACCTCAGAGGAGGATATCGCCGCCACCCGGGAGGGCAAGGTGACCGGCTGCCGCAACACCGGCACGGTGGAGGGCGACCGGAACGTGGGCGGCGTTGTGGGCGCCGTGGCGGTGGAGGTGGACCTGGACCCGGAGGACGATATCACCGGCCAGTTGTCCTTTGGCGCCACCTATGAGACCAAGGCCGTTGTGCACGGCTGCGTCAACCAGGGGGCCGTCTCCGGGAAAAAGGACTGCGTAGGCGGCGTGGCCGGGCGGATGGACCTGGGCACCGCCCTGGACTGCCAGAATTACGGCCCGGCGTCCAGCACCGGAGGGGACTACGTGGGCGGCATCGCCGGCTATGCCGACGCCTCCATCCGAGGCTGCTGGTCGAAAAACGTTCTGTCCGGCGGGAACTATGTGGGCGGAATTGCCGGCTGGGTCAGCCGCCTGCGGGACTGCCGGGCCATTGCCACCATTGAGGAGGGGACCGAGTACCTGGGGGCCCTGGCCGGCTGGGTGAAGGAGGACGGCGTTCTGTCGGGCAATTGCTTTGTGGATACCGGCTGGGCCGGCGTGGACGGGGTCAGCTATGCCGGCCGGGCGGAGCCCATCTCCTTTGAGGAGCTGAGCCGGCTGCCCGATGTCCCCGCAGAATTTACCGCCTTCACCCTGAACCTGGTGGCCGGCGGGCAGACCGTGGCCCGGATTCCCTTCCTCTACGGGGAGGACCTGTCCCGCGTTGCGCTGCCCCCGGTGCCCGAGGTGGAGGACAGCTACGGCCTGTGGCCGGAATTTGACACCTCCGGCCTCAGCTCCGACATCACCCTTGAGGCGGAGTATATCCCCTGGGTCACCCTGGCGGCCAGTCAGGAGCTGTCCGGCAGGCTGTCTCTGGCCCTGGCGGAGGGCCGGTTTACAGAGCAGGCCGTCCTCCACGTGGCGGACAGCGCCCAGGCCCCGCCCCGGGAGGCGGGGGAGGGGGCGGTTGTCTGGGAGGTTACCCTCACCGACTCCGGACTGGAGGCGGGAGATGCCGTCCCCCTGCGGCTGCTCAGCCCTGAGGGCGGAGAGGCCCTGGTCTGGCAGTATGAGGACGGCCGGTGGCAGCAGAGTCAGGCCGTGCTGAGCGGCCGGTACCTGCTGCTGACCATGTCGGGCCCTCAAGGCACCTTCTGTATCCAGCCCCAGGCGGACGGATCGTGGGCCGTTCCGGCGGCCGCCGCGGGAATCGGGGCGGCGGCGATCCTTCTGACGGCCGTTGCCGTAAAAAGGAAAAAAGCCGCCAGAGCGGCCAGGGCCCGGAGGGAGGCAGAGGAGAAGGAGAAAGCCGGCAGGAGCTGACCGGCCCCAAATAGAGCAGAGCCCGCCTCCCAGCCGGGAGACGGGCTCTGTCCGGTTTTTGTTCAGTTTTTCTTGCCCAGGGTCTGGAGCTGCTTCATAGAGCCGTACAGCTCCACCATGTGGTTGAACTCAGGCTCGTCATAGAACCTGAACTCGCCCCGGCCGAAGGACTTGGCGGCCTCCAGCACGAAGCGGGCGGTCTCCTCCACATCGGTGAAGTGGCTGCAGCCGGTGGCGCAGCCGGGGACCATGGTCTCGGTGGTGATGGCCACGCCGATCACCGGGGCGCTGGTGCAGGTGCAGGGCTGCATAATGCTGTTGATGTGGTGGACGTCGTTGCCGTAGGGGGTGATGTCCTGCATGTTCACTGGGAACACGTAGGGCAGACGGCCGGTGGTCCGCTGCATGATGTCCAGCAGCTCCTCGGGCAGACGGAGGATGTAGCCCTCCTTCACCGGCTGAGAGATGGCGAAGCCCCGGGTGTTGATGACCCGGTTGCCCTTGGTGGTGTCGATGGAGAAGATGGCGTCCAGCTCGTCGGTGACCTCCTCCTGGTTCACCTGGTACATGTCCACGGGGGAGCCCATGAAGGGCACGGGGTCATGGGGCTGGGTGGGGGCGTCAGGGCAGATGTGGGTGGAGATAAAGACGTCGCCGGGGAGGACGTCCCCCTTCTTCCTCATGTCCAGCAGCTTGGCGGCGATGGCCAGAGCGGCCAGAGCCCCGTCGCCGTCAGAGACAAAGCCGATCATCTCGGGCCGGGCGCCCAGTCCGCCCAGGCGGCCCAGGATGCCCAGGGTGGGGACGTCGCCGCCGGAGCTCTTGCCCTTGCTGCCGGGGATGCGGATCTTTACCATGTGGGTGGTGCCACGGGGGCCCACCAGGGGGTAGGTCTCGGCGTTTACCTGGGGGTCGATGGCCTTCATAAAGTCCACCACGGCGGCGCCGTCCACCCGGCCGTCGTCCAGCAGGTCGTACATGTCGATAATCTGTTTGATAAGCATTTAAGTTTCTCCTTTGATATATTATTTCTGCCCGCGCAGCAGTTGGAACAAAGTCATCAGGCCCTCACACATCACCGGGTCCAGCACAGGGATGCCCAGGTCCTTCTCCAGAGCGGGGGCGATCTGGATGGTGGACATGCCGGTGCAGCTCAGGGCGATCACGTCCGCCCCCAGCCCCTTCAGCTCCCGGGCGGCCTCCGCCGTGGCGGCGTAGCCCTGGGGGGTCATCAGGTCCAGGGTGCTCTCCACACCCTTGCCCCGGCCGGAGGCCACCAGCTTGTCGCCAAAGGCCCGCTGATAGCCGGCGGGGACCTCCTCGGTAATCCCCAGGGCGGCGGGGCGGCTGCCGTAGTACAGGCTGATGGCGGCGGTGCTCTCCCCCGCCCCGATCACCGGGATGGGGACCTCCTTCCGGGCCTGGGCCACCCCCGGGTCGCCGGCGCAGCTGACAATGACGGCCTCAAAGCCCTCCTGCCACATCTGCTTTGCCAGCTCCACCACCTTGGGTTCCCCCGAGGCCATGGTGGCGTCGTCGTGGATGCCCTCCGGCTGGTCCGGGATGCACCGGGACTCCACCTCCAGCATGGGGTAGTACTGCTCCAGCAGTTTTCCGTGGAGATTGAGAAGCTCCCGGTCCTCCGTGGTCAGCACCCGGATGAGCCCTACCTTATAGCGCTTCATTCAAATTCACTCCTTTTTATCAGGATATATCTTCTGTTTTCCCGCGTAGCGGCAGGACAGATGGGGGCCGCAGCCGAAGCAGGGGAAGGAACACTCCGCCTCGCTGTCCTCCTCTCCCATGGGGGTGTCCGGCAGGGATTTGACCCGCTCCATCAGGTCCAGCACCTTCTCCACCCGGTCCCGCTCCCCGCTGACCTGGATGGCCAGGGCGTCCTCCGCCCCGGTGTGGCCCCCTCTGGCAAAGATCAGGGCCTCCACCCCGGCGAAGAGGGCCAGGGCCTGGGTCTCGGTGATGACCTCCCCCGGGACGGGGGCCAGGGAGCAGGCCATGCCGCAGGAGAAGTCGCAGCTCCTCCGGGACACCTGGCTGTACAATCGGGTCAGATCGCCGGGGATCAGCTTGGCGGCGCTGGACAGGATCAAGGTGCGGAAGCCCTCGGTGTAGAGGGCGCCCATGCACTCCCCGTAGCCGCCCCCGCCGGGGCTGCCGATGAGCAGGGCGGCGTGGCCAAAGGCGTCCAGGGCGTTGGCCCCGGTGACGAACAGGTCCCCCGGGCCGAAGGTCTTTAAAACCTCCCCGGCGGAGCCGTCCACCTTAGACACCTCTCCCCCCTGGTACAGCAGGAAGTGGGCCCCCTCGCTGGGGCGCAGCGGCCCCTTCATGCCGTTGGCGGTGATCCGCCCGCAGATGCGCAGGGGAACCCCTGTCAGCCGCCTGGTCAGACAGGAGACGGTGGCCGACCCCTTGAACAGGATCCGGCCCCCCTTCAGATAGGGGTCCAGGACGCCGCTCTCCGCCAGGCACAGGGCGATGAGCTCCCGGTTCTCCCGGCCGCTCAGGGTAAATTGCGCTGTGGACATGGACAGCCTCCTCTTAAATCTGGAACTCCCCATCCTTCAGTACCAGGACGTCGTCCAGGTAGAGGGTGGGATTTTTGATGATGCCGTCCATGTGGCAGTCGGCCTTGTTGGTGCCGCCGAAGCCGATGTTGGTGCCGAAGGCGATGTGGACGGTGTGATAGGCCTTCTCGTCCTCCAAGATGATGCCGGTGAGGCGGGCGGCGTAGTTGGTGCCGATGCCCAGCTCGCACAGGGTGGAGTTGTGCTCATTTTCCAGCAGGATACCCAGCTTGTCCGCGTCCGCCCCGGTGATGGACTGGAGCTTGCCGTCCTTCACCGTGACGGTGAGGGGGGAGTCCAGCAGGCCCACCCCCACCATGGAGCCGTCGATGACCATGGTGCCGTTGGAGCCGTTCTCCAGGGGGGCGATGTAGGCCTCGCCGGAGGGCAGGTTGCCTCCCTGGCCCTTCTCCCGGTAGACGCCGGGGCTGGGCACGCCGGGCCGGCCGGCCAGGTCCAGGGTGAGCACGTGGCCCTCCTTCTCAATCCGGGCGGTGGAGGCCTTGGACAGCAGCTCGGTAACCCGGAGGGTCAGGTCCATCACCACGCCGTAGTCGGCGGTCATGGCCCCCTTGCTGAACATGTCCTCTGAGATGCCGGGCATGGTGGCGATGCGGGCCCCCGCCTTCACGGCCTCGATCTTGGCCCTGGTGTGGGTGATGGAGGTGCTCATGGGGCAGAGAATCACGTCGGCGGCCAGCATGGCGGCGGCCACCACGGCGGGGGGCTCCTCACCGGATACCTTTCGGGGCTCCATGGTGAGCAGCAGGGCCTCGGCTCCCAGCTCCTTGGCCGCCCGGTACAGGGCGTTTCCAATCTCCAGCTTCCGGTCGTCGGTGATGACCAGCACGCTCTCCCCCGCCTTCACGTCCATGCAGGAGGACAGGACGGATTTTCCGATTTCAATCAGGCTCATAACAGTTTCTTCCTTTCTTAAAACATGCGGCTCAGGCCAGCAGCTCCATCACCACCCGGGCGGCAATGGTCCGGGACAGGACCACCGGCTTGCCGGACAGCTGGCGCACCCGCTCCTTCATGGCGGAGGTGTAGCCCATGCAGTCCAGCACCACCAGGTCCACATCCCACCCGGCCACCTCCCGGGCGGCCCGGTCCAGCTCCTCCGGGTCCCCGTAGGGGGAGCCCCAGGTCACTTCCACGGATTGGACATAGCTCTTCCACTTCTCCACGCACTGGTCCCGCTGCTCCTCCTTGGGGGTAATCACCGCGATGCGGGACCGCCCCGCCAGAGCGGGCACCGTCCCGTTGAGGACGGCGCAGGGGAACACCAGGGGGACATGGCTCTCAAAGGCGGGGAAGCTGCCGGTGCACAGGAACATAATCAGCTCCACCCCCTTCGCCTCCAGGTCGTAGATGCATTGCTGAAGACGGGGCAGAATGTGCTTCTCGGCGAAGACAGCGGAGGAGCCGTCCCGCAGCTTGGAGATCAGGACATAGTCCCCCTCCTCCGGGGCGAAGGCGGCGATCTCCTCAGCGGTCATGCCGTCCAGTGCTCCCGCCTGGCACAGCTGGATGTCCGGCCCGAAGATGGGAATCAAGTCGGGGGTCACGTCGGTCCGGGGGGACTGCCCGATGGTAATCAATCCCAGCTTTTTCATATCAATCCATCCTTTCCATTCAGTCCTTCAATTCCTGATATTTCAGCAGCTCCCGGCCCACGATTTTCTCCACCGGAGCCATGAGGGTCCGGTCGTACATGGTGGGAGACAGGTTCAGGTTCCGGTGGTCTGTGGCGATGACGTAGACCTCCTGGCCCTCTCGGATGTTGGCGGAGGTCACCGGCCGGCCGGTGGAGGCGTCCATGGTCATAATCAGGTCGGGGAAGGTGGCCAGCCGGGTCCCGTCGGGGCCGTCGGCGGTCATGTACTCGTTCCAGAAGGTGAGCTCGTGTCCGGCCACCTGGAGAACGCCCACGTCAAAGCCGCCCTCGGTGCGCAGCTGGAAGCTGTCCACCCTCCCCTGGCACAGGATGCGGCCCTTCAGCACCTCCATGGCCCGCTCCACGCCGGCCCCGGGGGACTGGGACAGCCCCTCCTCACAGGCCCGGCCCAGGGCGATGGACTGGGAGATACCCCCCACCGCGCCGTTGCTCCGGACATAGGCGGCGGTCACCGGGTTGCGGGCCACGGCCACCACCCCGCCGGCCTCCACAGAGGCGGCCCGGACCAGGGAGGACGTGCGGTCGATGGTCCCCCGGACCACCCCCTCCACAAAGCGGCCTGTGTCGGGGTTGCCCCCGGCGAAGGCCATGGTGGTCTGATATTTCGGGTCCCGGTGCAGGCCCATGCTCCCCATCACCCCGGTGGGGTGGGCCCGGCCGTTGCACTGGGCGTCCAGGAAGGGCAGGCCGGTAAAGGCGGCCTGAACCCAGCCGTTCACCGTGGCGCAGGCGCCGTTCTCGTTGGTGATGAGCCCGCCCAGCTTCACGCCGGGGTTGTTCTCCCGAAACAGCTCCACCGTGCGGATCATGGCCTCGGGGGTGAGGAACTGCTCCGGCGCCGCCGGGGCCCCCACCAGGGAGACGGACAGGACAATGGCGTCGTCCTCCACCTCAGACAGGGGGGTAAGTTTCAGAGGAGGGGCCTCGGACAGCTTGTCCAGCAGCATCTCGCCCAGATAGGCGCCACCGCCTCCGCCACCGCCCAGGATGCAGCCCCCCAGCATGGCCCAGCGGCCGGCCTCACGGTTCAGTGTCAATTCTTTCATACAGATACCTCCTGATTATTTAATTTGTTCAATGGCTCTTTTCAAAATCTTTGCACCGTGCTATAATAATATGGCAATTTGTGCAGGAACAACATCGGGAAGCGGGAGGGCCGGACATGAAACGTTCCGATGACCAGAATTACATGCAGACCGCGGGCCGGGCGCTGGATATTTTAGCCCTGTTTGGCGGCGGACAGCGGCTTACCCTTTCAGAGATTGCCAAACGGACAGGCCTGAGTCCCTCGGTCACCTACCGGCTGCTCTATACCCTGGGGGAGCACGGCTTTGTCAAGCAGCACCCGGGGAGCAAGGACTATTTCATCGGCGACAAGGCCGTAATACTGGGCCTGACCGGTTTGCAGGAGAAGCAGATCATGCGGGCGGCCCGCAAGCTGATCTGGGATTGGTGGCTCCAGACAGGCCACATCATCACGGTGCTCTCCCTCATTGACAAAAAAGCGGTGGTGGTGGCCCGAATCAACCCCATGCCCGATGAGGCGGACACCCTCTATGTGGGCAACTCCTACCCCCTCCATACGGGGGCCTCCGCCCGGATACTCCTGGCCAATATGCCGGAGGAGGACCGGCTGGAGTATATCGACTCGCTGTTCATCGAGCGCTCCGCCAAGGAGGAGCTGCTGGAGGACATGCGCCGCATCCGGGAGCGGGGCTATGACTACACCGAACAGATGATGACCAAGGGCATCTGGGGGATAAGCGTCCCCATTTTCGACGCCCAGGGGAAGCTGGCCGGGGGTATCAGCACTGGCGACCATATCGAGAACAACAGCCCGGACTACATTCAAGAGCGCCTGGATCAGCTGAAACAGCTGGCCGTCCAGATTCAGGAGGCCATGAACCGGCTTTAATCCTCATCCCCGCCCGCCGTGAAAGCGGCGGGCTTTTTTATTCCTCCAGCAGACCCCGCAGGAAGGGGATCATAGAGATGCCCAGCAGGTGCTCGATGCCCTCATAGTCTCTCCGATGCCGCAGACCGGAGCCCAGGACCAGCCGACCGTAGGGGACCCGAAGCAGGATGACCCGCCGCCCCTTCTCCATGTCGGCGGTGAGGACCACGTTCCCCGTCTCCCCGTCCAGGGTGGCGATCAGGTCGGGGAAGGTGGCAAGCCGCTCCTCTCCCCGCTGGAGGGCCATATACTCATTGTAGAAGTACAGCTTGTAGTCCTCGCCCCCGGCGGAGACAGCGCAGCCGCCGTGGTCCAGCCCGCCTGTGGTGGTCAGGTGGCAGTCGGCCACCTCGCCCTGACAGATGATCTCTCCGCCCAGAACCTGAACCACGGCTCGAGCCTTCTCCAGGGCCGTATCCGCCGCCAGGAAGGCGCGTCCCAGGTCAATGGCCATGGTGTAGCAGCCCACGGCAGCGTTTTTTCGGAGATAGTCCACGCTCACCGGGTTGCGCACCACCGCCGCCAGCCCGCCCGCCAGCTCGGCGGCCAGCCGGCTGGCCCGGGAGACGGAACGCACCGCGCCATAGGAGACCAACTCGATGTAGCTGCCCTCCTCCTGGCGGCCCCCGCAGGCGGCCTGAAGGGCCTGATAGCCGGGGTCCCTGTCCAGGCCCAGCGCGCCCATTGTCCCCAGGGGGTGGGCCCTGCCGTCGCAGGCGGCGTTAATCACCGGAACGCCCTTGACCGCCGCCGCCAGAAAGGGCCCGAAGGCGGCGCTTCCCCCCATCTCAGAGGGGATGAAGCCGGCGATGGGCCGGTCCAGCCGCTGCTCCAGCAGCTCCATTGCCCGCAGATAGTGCCGGGCAGTGTACATGGCCTGGCTCTGGGAGGGGGCCCCCACGCCGGACACCGTAACCACCAGGTCGGAGGGGGATATCTCCCCCAGCTCCGCCAGCCTCACCTGGCCGGAGGCCATAGCCTCCCCGGCGGTTTTCAGCCCCCGGGCCTCCCGGCCCCCGCCTCCGCCGCCCAGCACCTGGGCCCCCTTGGACAGCTGGCTGACGAGCTCCTGATCAAAGAACATAAGCAGTCTCCTCCTTGTTTTTCGTAATTTCATATTTTAACAGCTGCACACAGCCTGTAAAATAAAAACTTGCAAAAAAATTTTTCGCGCTAAATGATAAAATATTTTTCCGATATGCGGAAAAAAGTTTTTCTATTCCGAAAAAACGGCTTTTTATCCGGGGTAATATTGTGATAAATATACACGAAAATACGTAAAAAACCTCTGTTTAATATGATACTATGCCAAAAATGGTACTTTGTCAACACCTTTTCGCCTATTGACAAATTTTTTTCTGTCATGTATATTTTGAATAAACTTTTAGCTTTTTTTGCAAAAGGAGAGCTAAATCATAAGGAGGTACAACTATGAAAGAAAACCCGCAGGACTTTGAACAGCTTAATATTACTGTCAAAGACCACCCCAAGCTCTGGGAGCCCACCGTGCTGATTTTCAGCATCGTCATGTGTATTCTGGGCACCATCATCGGAATGGAGCTGATTGTCAACACCGGCACCACCCCCAACACCTCGCTGGTGGGCGCTCTGTTCGCCATTCTGATTTCCAGAATTCCCATTACGCTGTTTAAGCAGTTCCGCAGCGTGCACCGGCAGAATCTGATTCAGACCGCCATCTCGGGCGCCACCTTCTCCGTCGCCAACTGTATGCTGCTGACCATTGGCGTGCCCTACATCCTGGGCCGGCATGACCTGGTGGTGCCCATGCTCATCGGCGTCACCCTGGCCACCATTATTGACGCCACCATCCTCTACAAGTGCTTCGACACCCCCATGTTCCCCGCCGAGGGCGCCTGGCCTCCGGGGGTGGCCTCCGCCGAGTCCATCCTGGCCGTTATCCGCAAGGGCAAGCGGGCCGTCCTGCTGCTGGTGGGCATGGCGATGGGCGCCGTGGGCAAGGTGGCCGGCATCCCCATGGACCTGCTGGGCGTGTCCTGGTTCGGCAACTTCGCCGCCATGGCCGGCTTGGGCGTGGGCAGCATTGTCATCGGTATGATTAAGACCAACGGCTTCGGCTTTGCCCTCTTCGGCCATCAGATTACCTTTGCCTCAAACATTTTCGGCAGCAATTTCGACTCCAGCAGCCTGCCCTTCACCTATCTGGGCCACGGCCTGATGATCGGCGCCGGCATGGTGGCCCTGATCCAGTGCGCCCAGATGCTGATGGCCAAGAACGATGACAACTCCTCCGCCGTCTCCCAGTTCACCTCCAGCATGAAGGATATGCGGGGCGCCATGGGCAAGGGCTTTTTGGCCTATGCCGTGGTGGCTATGGGGCTGGCCGTGGTGTGCGGCTTCCTCAGCGAGATGAGCCCCCTCATGTTTGTGGCGTGGATCCTCTTCGCCGCCATGTCCGCCCTGGTATCTGAGCTGCTGGTGGGCGTGGCCGCCATGCACTCCGGCTGGTTCCCCGGCTTCGCCACCTCCTTCATTTTCCTGATTGTGGGCATGCTCATCGGCTTCCCGCCCCTGCCTCTGGCCATCCTGGCCGGCTACACCGCTGCCACCGGCCCCTGCTTTGCCGACATGGGCTACGACCTGAAGTGCGGCTACATCCTCCGTGGCAGCGGCAAGGACCCCGAGCTGGAGCGCTTCGGCCGCAAGCAGCAGTTCTACGCTGAGCTGATGGGCTTCGGCATCGCCTTTGTTATGGTGCTCCTCCTGGCCAACACCTACTTTGGTCAGGGCCTCTTCGCCCCGGTCAGCAAGACCTATGTCTCCACCATCGAGGCCGGCGCCAGCATGGAGATTGCCAAGTGGCTGGTCATCTGGGCCATCCCCGGCGCCATTATCCAGGCCGTCTTCGGCACCCGTCAGGTGGGCATCCTCTTCGCCACCGGCGTTCTGGTGGGCAACGTGATGAACGGCGTGACCATCCTCATCGCCCTGCTCATCCGTTACATCCTGGTCAAGCGCGACCCCGAGAACATCCAGACCCTCACCATTCTGGGTGCCGGCGCTCTGGCGGGCGCGGCCCTCTACAGCTTCTTTACCGCCACCCTGGGTCTGGTGAAGAAGAAGTAATCACAAGGGAAATCTGTCACAGAGCAGCCCCGGCGGGAACCTCTCAGGTTCCCGCCGGGGCTGCTGTTCCGGGGCGTATTGCAATCAGGGAAAGGAATTGATATAATACACAAGATTGTGGAAATCTTCGCCGTTGGGAGGGCGCCGGTATGAATGAGACGTGGAAGCTCACCATTTGGGGGGTGCGGGGGTCCTTTCCCGTCCCTGATCCCGATTTTTTGCGCTACGGGGGCAACACCTCCTGCCTGTCCCTGGACCGGGGGGACACCCTGGTGGTGCTGGACGCAGGCAGCGGCCTGGCGGCGCTGGGAGATCGTATGGTTCGGGAGGGGCGGCGCCGGGTGGATATCCTCCTCAGCCACCTCCATCTGGATCATGTAATGGGGCTGTTTCCCTTCGCCCCCCGCTACGACCGCCGGTGTGAGATTCACCTCTACGGCCGGCCGGGCTTTGCCGGGGAGCTGACCCACCTGATCGGCTCCTCCCTCTGGCCTGTCGACCTGGCTGACGACCGGGCACATATTCTGTTCCATGAGGTGTGGGACGGAAAGCCGTTCCTCCTGGCGGAGGGGGCAGCCCCCGGCCTGCGGGTGACCGCCATGGAGGGAAATCACCCCGGAGGCTGCTGCTACTACCGCCTGGAGGGCGGGGGGCGCAGCCTGGTCTATGCCCTGGACTGCGAGCTGTCCGGGGACATGGCCCCCCGGCTGACAGACTTTGCCCGGGGGACCGGCCTGCTCGTCTGGGACGCCAGCCTTGCCGCCGGGGACCGGAAGCCGGGCTGGGGCCACTCCACCTGGGAGGAGGGCCTGTCTCTGGGGCGGGCCGCCGGGGCGGAGCGGGTGCTGATGACCCACTACGCCCGGGAACATACCGATGTTTTTTTACACAGCCAGGAGCTGCTGGCCGGTCAGGCCGACAGCCGCTGTATATTTGCAAAAGAAGGCACGGTGATTGAGCTATGACACAGGAGCAGATGAAAAAGGTGCTGGAAATCGGGGTTAAGCTGTCTGACCAGCGGGACCTGGACCGGCTGCTGGAGGAGATCCTCTCCTGCGTGATGGAGCTGGCCAACTGCGACGCAGGGACGCTCTATCTGCTGGACGGGGGGAAGCTCCACTTTAAGATATCCCGGAACAACACCCTGCAAAACTACTCCAACGGGGAGGGGATGCCCCCGGTGGAGCTGGAGCGGGGCAATGTGTGTGCCCTGTCTCTGCTGGAGAACCGCACCATCCGGGTGGAGGACGTATACAGCTGTTCGGACTACGACTTCTCCGGCCCCCGGAACTACGACGCCCTCACCGGCTACCGTACCCGGTCCATGCTGGTGGTGCCCATGAGAGGGCGGGGCGGCGAGCGGTTGGGGGTGCTCCAGCTCATCAACGCCACTGACGAGGAGGGGCGGGTATGTCCCTTTTCCCGGGACATGACGCTGGTACTGGAGTCGGTGGCCTCTCAGGCCGCCATCACCATCCGGAATGTGGGCTATGTGCGGGAGATTAAGGAGCTGTTCAACTCCTTCGTCCGGGTGATGTCCGCCGCCATCGACGAGCGATCCCCATACAACGCCAACCACTCCCGGCGTATGGCCCGGTGCGGCGAGCGGTTTGTGGACTGGCTCAACGCCCGGGCGGCGGAGCGGGGAGAGGAGCCCCCCTTCGCGCCCCGGCACAAGGAGGAGCTGCTGATGAGCATCTGGCTCCACGACATCGGCAAGGTCACGACCCCCCTGGAGGTGATGGACAAGGCCGGGCGGCTGACGCCCCTCCAGGAGGAGATTATCCGGAGCCGTCTCTCTGCAATCGGCCTGGTGAACCGGGTTCAGGAGCTGGAGGGAAAGCTGAGCGGAAGCGAGCGGGAGCTTGAGGACCTGCGTGTGAGCGAAGCTCTGGCGTATGTGGAGGAGATCAACCGGACTGAGTTTGTCACCGACAGGCAGCTGGAATATCTGGAGCAGATGCGCAGCCGGAGCTACACCGACCAGAGGGGAAATCGACAGCCCTGGCTTACCGGCGAGGAGTACGCCATGCTGACCATCCGCAAGGGGACCCTGTCCCCGGAGGAGCTGGAGTCCATGCGCCGGCATGTGGTGATGACGGACAAGCTGCTGTCCCAGATCAGGTTCTCTCCCGAGCTGTCCCACGTGCGGGCCTGGGCCGCCGCCCACCACGAGAAGCTCAACGGCAAGGGCTACCCCAGGGGACTGAAGGGGGATGAGATTCCCTGTGAGGTGCGGATTATCACCATTCTGGACATCTTCGACGCCCTGGTGGCCGCCGACCGGCCCTATAAAAAGGCGAAGACAGTGGAACAGGCCTTGAAAATCCTGGGCTTCGGGGTCGAGGACGGCGAGTTGGACCCGGAGCTGACCCGGCAGTTTGCGGAGAGCCGCTGCTGGGAGGGGCTGTATGACAGAGAGGAGCGGGAGAAATGAGAGATAAAATATCTGTGCGGCAGCTGACCGCCCTTGTGCTGGCGCTATCCCTGCTGCTGGCCTCCTGCGGAGGCGGGGCGAAGGCCACCACCATGCACCTGCGGAAAACGGAGGGGACGGTGGGCGTCTCCGACGGGGAAAAGGCGGTTGAGCCCAAGGAAAATCTGGGTCTGTACTCGGGCTACGGGGTGGACACGAAAAATGAGAGCTACGCCTGGATCGACCTGGACGAGGTGAAGCTGACCAAGCTGGACCAGGACAGTGAGATTGAGATCAAAAAAGAGAACAAACGCCTGGAGATCGAGGTGCTGTCCGGCTCCCTGTTCTTCAATGTCACCGAGCCCCTGGGGGAGGACGAGACCATGGAGATCCGCACCTCCTCCATGATGGTGGGCATCCGGGGCACCTGCGGCTGGGTGACGGAAAACACCGCCGCCCTGCTGGAGGGGACCGTGACCGTCACCGCCGGGGAGCAGTCTGCCACGGTGAACGCCGGGGAGATGGCTGCTGTTACGGCGGCGGGTGAAATTACCGTCATTTCTTTTGACGCCTCAGAGATTCCCGCCTTTGTACAGGCGGAATTGGAGGATGGGGACAGTCCCGCCGGTTCTACCAATGAATCCCGGGATGGGGAGGAGCTCCAGACCTTGCTCCGCCCCTTGGTGGAAAACCTGAATCTTCCGCTGACTGTAGACAGCATTACCTACGGGGTCAGCGGGATTGAATCTGCAAAAAGCGCCTATTTAGGCCTACCCTATGCCATGACTAACCCGATGTACGACGGGGATGGGGATACCGAAATCATCCCGGGCGAGAGCCCGTTTGACTCAGACGCCGTGTACGCCTGCTTCGGGATGAACGGTATGCCCATTCCGGAGGGATACCAGGAGAGTGAATTTGCCTTTTTCTTCTCAGCTCCCTACACCGGGGGCGGCATCAATCATATCGTCATCAATCAGCCCGGATTTCTCTGTCTGGGAGGATTGCAGGTGGGCGACAGTGAGCAGTTGGCGCTTGACCTGTTCGGTTTTCCGGACCAACCCCCGCAGGCAGAGCTGGAGTGGGCGCTCAACAGCGGCGGAACGCTCAGCTATAGGCCGTTCGGCCCTGACGACTTTGAGTTTACCTACCACTGCGACGGAGCTGTGGCCTGTGTAACTGTAAATGAGGGTAGTGTGCATAATATTTATCTGCGTGAGGAGAAATAAAAATGAGATTGAAAGGGATTCGGAGAGCTTTGGCACTGACCTTGTCGGCAACCCTGCTGCTGGCCTCCTGCGGGCCCAAAATGGCGGCCACCACCATGCACCTGCGAAAGACGGAGGGGACAGTGGGTGTCTCCGACGGCGAGGGGAAAGAGGTAAAGCCCAAGGAGAAGCTGGGGCTGTACTCGGGCTACGGGGTGGACACAAAAAATGAGAGCTACGCCTGGATCGACCTGGACGAGGTGAAGCTGACCAAGCTGGACCAGGACAGCGAGATTGAGATCAAAAAAGAGGACAAGCGCCTGGAGATTGAGGTGCTGTCCGGGTCGCTGTTCTTCAACGTGACCGAGCCCCTGGCCGAGGACGAGACCATGGAGATTCGCACCTCCTCCATGATGGTGGGCATCCGGGGCACCTGCGGCTGGGTGGAGGTGCCCGACGGCGACCACCTGAACGTATTTATCCTGGAGGGCACTGTGGAGTGTGCCGTAGAGGATACGGAGGGCAAAATTACCTCCGCCAGCGTCTCCGGGGGACAGTCGGCCCGCGTATCCGTCCGGGAGGAGGAGGCCCCCATCACCCTGGGGACCTTCGGAGAGTCGGGGGTGCCCGGCTTTGTTCTGAGGGAGCTGGAGGAGAAGGAGGACCTGTGCGGCCTGATTGAGGAGGCCTCCGGGCTGGATATACTGAACTGGGACCCCGCCGCCGAGCTGGCCGCCGGCCTGGAGGCCATCGGGTACCACGGCGACCCCGCCGCCTGCGCCATGACGGCGGAGCAGCGGGCGGCCTACGCCCAGGTCCTCCGGGAGGAGATCGGCCTGTCGGAATCCACTTTTACCCCATACAATGACGGGTACATCTCCAGCAGCCGGCCCGTCTGCTTTGCCGGACTGGTGGACGTGGGCGGCGGCAACCCCGCGCTGATGTTTGGCAGCGCCATGGAGGTAACCGGCATCTTCGGTACGGAGCTCTGGGGAGCCACCGGCGGCACCAGCTGGGGCATCTGGCAGTTTGCCGACGGCCGGGCCGTCAAGCTGGACGGCCTGGACCGGACGGAGGTCTATCCGGACCACCTGTATGTGGGTGGCCACTATGTGGCCGACCCGGGAATTGAGGCCGGTGTCTACCCCTTTGAAAACGGGCGGATTGCCTCCTCCCCCAGCACCACCGCGAAGGACCAGTCGGAGTGGTACTGGCCTGAAACGCGCCCCGAGGAGCGGACCATTGACGGGCAGATTGTCACAGCGGAGCAGATCGACGCCTGGGCGGCCCGGTGGAGCCCCGGAAACTCCCTGGCGGGCTTCAGCCACGGCAGCGACGTGTCCGTCAACTTCTGGGGCCTGTCCCCGGCCCGGGATGTCCTCGACGTGCTGGAGGGGAACGGCTCCGCTCCCCGGGAGGAGAACGCCCCGGAGCGCACCATCGCCACCTACGACCCCAATACCCACATCCGCCGCACCACCCTGGACACAGGGAGCGACCCCATCGAGATTTACTTCGAGATTCCCGTCTTTGAGGAGGCCGGCGCGGGCTATCAAAAAATCAATGATTTCTTCCGGAACAGACAGGAGCAGTTTTTCGCCGGGGGCTTTGACGAGGAACGGCGGATAGCCCGGGAGTCGAATCCCTACAACGAGACCTACTTTGACTACTGGGAGGCCGGGGTTGTGAGCCAGACGGAGAAGCTGGTCTGCGTCCAGCTGGTAAACCAGTCCCACATGGGCGGCCCCCATCCCAATTCGGAGTGGGTGTCGTACACCTTCCGCGCCGACACCGGGGAGGCGCTCACCCTCACCCAGGCGGCGGACGGCTCCCCGGAGGAGATTGAGCAGTTCATGCTGTCCTATCTGTCCGGGCTGAACGCCGGGGAGTACGACGGACTGATAGATATGGATTTCTTCCAGGACTATGGGGCGGATGATTACACCTTCTATATAGAGGACGGCAGGATTTTTGTGGGCTTCAACCGGTATGAGGGGATCCCCTATTTTGCCGGTGAGCTCCCCGGTGTGGAGCTGCCCATGGGCCTGAAGGCGGAGCTGCGCGGATGAGATGTAAGGGGGCGGAGCCTTGAAGACGCATAAAAAAATAAAGACCGCCCTGCTGGCCCTGGCCATCGCCGGGGGGCTGACCCTCCTGGCGGGGCTGGGGGTGCTGAAGCGGGCGGACCTGGCCCTCTCCGACGGGCTGTACCAGCGGCGGGAGCCCTCCGACGGGCAGATTGTCCTGGTGGGCATCGACCAGCGGGCCCTGGAGGAGATCGGCCCCTACAGCCAGTGGAGCCGGGAGGTCTTCGCCCGGGCGTTGGACTGGCTGAACCAGTCGGAGGACTGCCGGCCGGCGGTGATCGGCCTGGATGTGCTCTTCGCCGGCCAGTCCGACCCGGACGCGGACGCCCGCCTGGCCCGGGCCGCCGGGCGGTACGGCAACGTGGTGACCGCCTGCGCCGCCGAGTTCGGCAGCGCCCTGGTGGGCCGGGGGGACGGGGACTATGACCTGGACACCTTCTCCGTGGTGGCCTTCGACCGGCCCTATCGGAGCCTGGCGGCTGCGGCGGACCAGGGCCATATCAACGCCATGCAGGACGGGGACGGCATCCTGCGCCACCACCTGCTCCGGCTGGAGCTGTCCGACGGGACCTGGGTGCCCTCCCTGGCCCTGGCCGTGGCAGAGAAGTACCGGCAGGAGAGGGGCCAGGAGCCCGTGGACCTTCCGCCGGTCAGCGGGAGGGGATTCTGGTATCTGCCCTTCTGCGGCGCCCCGGGGGACTTTGACCAGTCCATCTCCATCGCAGACCTGCTGTCAGGGGAGCGGGACCCGGCGTACTTCGCGGGAAAGATTGTCCTCATCGGCCCCTACGCCTCGGGCCTTCAGGACAGCTACATGACGGCGATTGACCACGCACGGCCCATGTACGGGGTGGAGTTCCAGGCCAATGCCATCCAGGCCCTGCTGTGGGGGAGCTATAAGCGAGAGGTGGGGGACCTCCCCCAGCTGGCCCTCCTCTTTGTCCTGCTGCTGGCCGCCCTGGCCGGCTTCTGGCGCAGGCCGGTGAAGTGGTCCACCGCCCTGTGGGCCCTGATGTGCGGAGGCTGGGTACTGCTGTGCCTGGGGGCGGCCGCCGGGGGCTGGCTGCTCCATGTGCTGTGGGTGCCGGCGGGGGTGACCGTTCTGTATGCCGGCTGTCTGGCCTTCAACTACCTCCAGGCCGCCCTGGAGCGGCGGCGGGTGACCAACACCTTTAAGCGGTATGTGGCGCCTGAAATTGTCAACAGGCTGCTGGAGGACGACAGGGCCCTGGCCCTGGGGGGCGTCTCCGCCACCATCGCGGTGCTCTTTGTGGATATCCGGGGCTTTACCGCCATGTCCGAGCAGCTGGAGCCGGAGCAGGTGGTGGGGATTCTCAACCGGTACCTCACCTTTATCGCCCGGTGCATCCTGGAAAACGGCGGCACCCTGGACAAATTTGTGGGGGACGAGGCCATGGCCTTCTGGGGCGCGCCCCTGGAGCAGGAGGACTGCGCCCTGTCCGCCGCCCGGGCCGCCATGGACATGGTACATGGGATGCCCGCCCTGTGCCGGGAGCTGGAGGCGGAGTTTGGCCGCGCCATCACCTACGGCGTGGGCATCCACCTGGGCAGAGCGGTGGTGGGCAACGTGGGCTGTCCCCAGCGCATGGACTACACCGCCATCGGAGACACGGTGAACACCGCCGCACGCCTCCAGGGGGCCGCCCCCGGCGGGACCGTCTATATCTCCCGGGCCATGGCCGACGCCCTGGAGGGCCGCATCCGGGCCGTCCCTCTGCCCGAGCCGCTGAGCCTGAAGGGCAAGGAGGGGGGCTTTGAGGCGCTGACACTGAACGAAATATTGGAGCCCGCCGGGCCGGCTGGGGGACGCAGTCCCTCCAGCCCCGCAGCCAGGTAAAAGGGGCCGGCGCTTATATGCCTGATGGGTGGACATGTGTTGTGAGATTCACCAAAGGGCAGCAGCGGCCCTTTTAAATATTTGTACGATATTTTTTCCAATCAAACGATATGTTTGGTATCGGGGGCAGGGCGAAAGTACTAAAATATTTATATGGTAAAAGGGTGAATTATACAAAATATGCAAAGAGGGGCTGATACATATGAGCGTAACCATTTCCATCCGCCACGCGGTCAAGCGCTACGGCAGCGTGACTGTGATTCCTGATCTCTCCGTCAATATCCGGGAGGGGGAGCTGTTTACCCTTCTGGGCCCCTCCGGCTGCGGAAAGACCACCCTGCTGCGGATGATCGCGGGCTTCAACTCCATCGAGGGCGGCGAGTTCCGCTTCAACGACAGGATCATCAACGACATGGAGCCGGGCAAGCGGGATATCGGCATGGTCTTTCAGAACTACGCCATCTTCCCCAACCTCTCGGTGCGGAAGAACGTGGAGTTCGGCCTGAAGTACAAGCACATGTCCAGAGAGGATATGCGGCGGGAGACGGACCGGTTCCTCCAGCTGGTCCACGTGGACCAGTACGCCGACCGGATGCCCGAGCGGCTGTCCGGCGGCCAGCAGCAGCGGGTGGCCCTGGCCCGGGCCCTGGTGATTCAGCCCGACGTGCTGCTGATGGATGAGCCCCTGTCCAACCTGGACGCCAAGCTCCGGGTGGAGATGCGCACCGTCATCAAAAACATCCAGAAGCAGGTGGGCATCACCACCGTCTACGTCACCCACGACCAGGAGGAGGCCATGGCCATCTCCGACCGGATCGCCGTCATGAAGGACGGGGTCATCCACCACTGCGGCGAGCCCAAGAACATCTACCAGCGCCCCGCCGACCTCTTTGTGGCCACCTTCATCGGCAAATCCAACCTCATCGACGCCAGGCTGAAGGCGGCGGGCGGCAGGGCTGTGCTGGCCTTTAAAAACGGCTATGAGACAGAAATTCCCGGGGTGCGGGAGGAGGAGCTGCGGGACCGGGACGTCACCGTTTCCATCCGCCCGGAGGAGCTGCTGGTCCAGCTCTACGGCAAGGATTCCAGCCCTGCCGGGCTGAAGGCCACCATTAAGGACAGCGTCTTCCTGGGCTCCAACACCCATTACTTTGTGGAGCTGGAGACGGGGGAGGATGTGGAGATCATCCAGGAGTCGGAGATCGACTCCATCATCCCCCCGGGCAGCGAGGTCAACCTGACCCTGAAGGCCCAGAAGGTCAACCTCTTTGACCCGGAGACCACCCTCAGCCTGATGAAGGGCGTGAAGAACAGCACCGATCTCCCGGCAGGGAGGGATGGGCAATGAGCGTGAGCAAGAGACGCCTTGACTTCTGGAGCCTGGTCTCCTGGGTCCTGCTGCTGATCTTTCTGGTCTTTCTGGTCTACCCGGTGGGCCGGCTGCTGATTGAGGCGGTTTATACCAACGGCCAGTTCTCCGGCGACGCCTTCCAGAAGTTCTTCAGCAAGCCCAACTACTACAACACCATCTTCAACAGCACAAAAATCGCCATCTGCGTGATGGCGGCCAGCCTGATTCTGGGCATCCCCTTCGCCTACTTCTACACCTTCTATCAGCTGAAGGGGCGCAAGATTCTCTTTGTGCTGTGCCTGCTGTGCACCATGTCCGCCCCCTTTATCGGGGCCTACGCCTGGATTCTGCTCATGGGCAACTCGGGCATCCTCACCCAGATGCTCAAGTCCATCGGCATCACCGGCCTGTCCATCTACGGATTCGGGGGCATTGTCTTCGTCCAGACCCTGAAGCTCTTCCCCCTGGTGGTCATCTACATGAACGGCGCCTTCCGGGACATTGACAACTCCCTGCTGGAGGCCGCCGAGAGCATGGGCTGCAAGGGGGTGGACCGGTTCAAGCGGGTCATTATGGCCCTCACCATGCCCACCATCCTGGCCGCCGCCCTGCTGGTATTCATGCGGTCCTTCGCCGACTTCGGCACGCCGGTGCTCATCGGCCGGGGGTACAGCACCTTCCCGGTGCTCATCTACAACTCCTACCTGGGCGAGAACGGCACCGACTACCACTTTGCCGCAGCGGTGAGCGTCATCGCCGTGCTGGTGACGGCGGTTATCTTCCTGATTCAGCGCTTCGCCTCCAACCGGTTCAAGTTCACCATCAGCGCCCTGCACCCCATCGCCCCCAGGGAGGCATCCGGGCTGAAAGGGGTTCTGATGCACCTGTACTGCTACATCCTGGTGGGGGTGGCCCTGCTGCCCCAGATTTACATCGTGAACATGTCCTTCCGCAACTACCGCAACGCGGTGCTCCAGCCCGGCTACTCCCTGGTCAACTACAGGAAGGCCCTGGAGAAGATGCTGGTCCGGTCCATCGGCAACACCCTGATCGTCAGCGTGGCCGCCCTGGCCATCATCCTGGTCATCGCCATTCTCATCGCCTACCTGGTGGTCCGCCGGAGCAACGTGCTCACCAACACCATCGACACCGTGTCCATGCTGCCCTACATCATGCCCGGCTCGGTGATCGGCATCGCCCTGGTGGTGGCCTTCTCCCGCAAGCCCCTGGTGCTCACCGGCGGCCTGCTCATTATGACCATCGCTCTGGCCATCCGCCGTATGCCCTTCACCAGCCGGTCGGCCACCGCCGCCATGATGAAAATACCCATCTCCATCGAGGAGGCCGCCCTCAGCCTGGGCGCCCCCAAGCTGGAGGCCTTTGTGAAGATCACAGTGCCTATGATGAGCAGCGGCATCATCTCCGGGGCGGTGCTCAGCTTCGTGTCCATCATCACCGAGATGTCCTCCGGGGTGATCCTGTACAACAACAGCACCATCACCCTGACCATCGGCACCTACTCCTGCATCACCAGCGGCGTCTACGGGGTGGCCGCCGTCTTTGCCACCATCACCATGGTGGTCACGGTAATCTGCCTGGCCCTGTATCTGAAATTCACCAGGCTGGAAGACGTGCGTATGTAACGAAAGTTTACATAAAACAAAAATGAAAGGACGAAATGAAATGAAAAAACTCACTGCCTTGTTCCTTGCCATGGCCATGACTCTGTCTCTGGCCGCCTGCGGCGGCGGCGGAAACACCAGCACCCCCTCCGGCTCCAAGAGCACGCCCCCTGCCGCCTCCAATCCCGGCAGCTCCGCCCCCGCCGGGGAGGACCGCCCCTACTACGTCCGGGACGCCAGCGAGGTCACCGGCACCATCACCATCTACACCACCATCGGCGAGACCGAGCAGGATGCCCTGAAGTCCCTGTGGACCAAGTACTACCCCGACTGTAAGATGGAGATCCAGTCCGACTCTGTGGGCACCCTGGCCACCCGTATCCGCAGCGACGAGTCCTGCGACGCCGACGTGGTCATCGGCGGCATGTTCGCCGCCGACGGCACCACCTACCACGACATTCTCCAGCCCTACACCGCCGCCTGCGACAAAGAGCAGATGTACCACGATCCCGCGGGCTACTACACCTTCTACGACGTGCAGCTCATGTGCCTGGTGGTCAACCCCGACCTGCGGGACCAGCTGGGCGTGAAGATTGAGAGCTACGACGACCTGCTCCAGCCTGAGCTGTCCGGCAAGATCATTCTGGCCGCCCCCGACGCCGCCTCCTCCGGCTGGCGCCAGCTCCAGACCATCCTGGCCACCAAGGGCGACAAGTTCGACGACGACAAGGGCTGGGACTACATCGCTAAGCTGCTGCCCAACTGCTTCTCCACCACCTCCTCCAAGGACGTGTACAACCTGGTTATCAACGGCGAGTACGTGGTGGGCCTGTCCTATGAGTCCGGCGTGGTGGCCCAGATCAAGGACGGCGCTCCCGTGGAGTGCGTCTATATGACCGAGGGCAACACCGCCATGGCCGGCGGCGCCGCCATCACCAAGAACGCCCCCAACCTGCCCGCCGCCCAGGCCATGATGGACCTGCTCAGCTCCGCCGAGTTCCAGAACGCCCGGGCCACCATCGCCTCCGGCCGGGGCTCCAACGGCACCTGCGACCTGGGCGACCTGCCCAGCCAGGATACCATGACCATGGTGGACCTGGACTTCGAGTATCTGACCGCCAACAAGGAGGCCATCCTGACCAAGTGGAACGACCTGGTGGCCTCCATCGGCTAAGATTTTTCAAAATCCTCAGAGCGGAAATCACCGCGGGGGAGGGCTGCGGCCCTCCTCCCATTTTAATATAGCCAAAAATCTGATATGATACAGGGGCGGAGGAGGGCTGTCAATGCCGGACATACACAACGAGCGCCGCTTTCAGAAAAAGCTGCGGGACATAGTCAGAAAGTACATTGTGCTGGTGGCGCTGGTGTGTACCGCCCTGTTTGTGGCGGGCCAGTTTGCGGTGCTCATGGTCTCCAACCAGACCAACGCCGTCCGCCACCTGGAGCAGCTGGAGGAGAGCCTGCTGTTTTTCGACAGCCAGAGCCGGGATTTTTTAGACCGGCGGGAGACGCTGGACACCGCCCGGGGAATCATCCTGGAGAACAGCCGGGAGGCGGCAGAGCGGATGCAGAGCGCCTTCTGGCAGTTCGGGGAGCGGTGCGGCATCAGCAGCGAGATTCTGATTATCAACCGGGAGCAGGAGATTCTCTACACCTCCTTCAGCGAGCGGCGGCTCAGCTCCTACCTGGTGAACTACAACAGCGCCATCTGCTACAACGCCAAAAACACCGGCACCGACGATGTCTACCGGGCCGTCTACTACGACCAGGGGGACTACGCCGACGTGCTCTATGTCAAGCCCGTCCGGGCCGGCGGGGAGATTGCCGGCTATGTCTCTGTGTTCCTGTCCGGCAGCTCCTGGAACTTCTACCTCTCAGAGGGAAACTTCGACGGCGTGATCACCGACCTGCGGAACAACGCCATGTATGTCAGCAAGCCCGGCCTGCTGGGGGGCGGCAACAAGTTCTTCTGCGGGCGAGGGGGCGTCTGGCACAGCGAAACAGGGCGATACTGGGTGGCGTCCAAGTATCTGCCCCAGCAGTCTGCTGTGATCTACTCCCTGGTCTACTATCCCCCCAACGACGGCATCTGGGTGGGAATTCTGATTCTGCTGGCCGTCAGCGTGGCCTGGTACTGGATCGCCATGTGGATCAGCCGCACCATGGCGGCCAAAAATGCCGCCTCAGTTGAGACGCTGGTGGAGGAGATTCACCTGGTCCGGGAGGACCCGGAGCACCGCATCCAGCTGCACACCGCCGATGAGTTTGAGGATGTGGGCGGCCAGATCAACGAGCTGCTGGAGCACATCATGTATCTGAACCGGCGCAACGAGGAGCTCATCGACCTGAACGCCCGCATCGAGTTCCAGCAGCTCACCGAGCAGATCAACCCCCACTTTCTCTACAACACCCTGGAGACCATCCGCAATCTGGTGGTGTTCGACGCCCCCAAGGCGGAGGAGCTGATTATCGACCTGACAGATATCCTCCGGTACAGCGTGGACACCTCCCGGCAGGATGTCCTCCTCCAGGAGGATATGGAGTATCTGTATCAGTACCTGAACATCCAGGGCTGCCGGTTTGGGGAGCGGCTGCGCTGGCAGGTGGACCTGGACCCGGCGTGCGGCGGGTGCCATGTGCCCAAGCTGCTGATTCAGCCCATTGTGGAAAACAGCATCAAATACGGCTTTCAGAAGAAAATGGAGCTGAACATCTCCATTGCGGGACGGGTGGAGGACGGCGTGCTGCGCATCAGTGTATCGGACGACGGGGGCGGGATGGAGCCGGAAAAGGCCCGTGTGCTGGAGGAAAAGCTGGCCTCTCCCGACAACCGCTCCCGCTCCATCGGCCTGTATAACCTGTCCCGCCGGCTCTGCCTGCGGTATGGGGACCGGAGCGGCCTGCTGATAAAAAACAGCCCCAATCGGGGCTTTCAGGTGCATATCAGTGTCCAGCAGAGAGAGGTGGAGTAATCATGTATAAGGTTGTCATAGTAGAGGATGAGGAGATGATCTTAAAGGGACTGGTCTATTCCATCCCCTGGGCTGATATTGGCTGCACCGTGGTGGGGCAGGGGCGCAACGGCGTGGAGGGCATGGAGCAGATCCGGCTCCACAGGCCGGACATCGTAATTGTGGACATCAACATGCCCATTCTCAGCGGGACAGACATGCTGCGCCAGACCCACGCGGACTACTGCTACTCCGCCATTATCCTGTCGGGCTACTCCAGCTTTGAATATGCCAAGGACGCTATGGCCTACGGCGCCATCCGCTATCTCCTCAAGCCCCTGAGGCGGGAGGAACTGTTTGAGGCCGTTGAGGAGGCCAAGGAGCAGTGCGATATCCGCCGGGCCTGGGTTGCGCAAAAGCAGAGCCAGGAGGAGTGGCGCGCCTTCCACATGGAGCTGCGGCCCCCCTCCGGAGTGGTGACAGACGGAGTGGTGCAGTCCATGCTGGACTATGCGGAGGCCAACTACCAGGAGAAGGTCACCCTGCAGAGCCTGTCAGAGGCGCTGAATTACAGCATCGCGTTTTTGAACAAGAGCTTTAAAAAGCAGATGGGCACCACCTTCATTGAATATCTGAACCGGCTCCGCATTCAAAAGGCGATGGATATGCTGAAGGAGGGAAATATTCCTTTGCAGGACATCTCGTGGAAGTGCGGCATTGGAGATTACAAATACTTCAACATTGTATTTAAAAAATATATCGGCTGCAGTCCGAGGGAATATGCCATGAAAGTCAACAGCTGGCTGGAGTAGCTGCAAAACAGGGGCGCTCCGACGGTGTGTCATGTGCTGAAAAAGCGCCGGAATGGGGCGTTGAGATAAGAAAACGTCTGTAGGGGCGGCTGATAGCCGCCCCTACAGGGTTTCTTAAAGCAACGCCCTCAACAAAGCGGACTTTGTTCCGGCGCGGTGTCTTGTGCTGATAAAAAAGATACAGATGCATATCCGTTGCGGCGCAACAGTTTACACAACTCAAAGCCTTTTTTGCGATTTCAGGATAGTCTGGGATGGACTGCCCAGAATGCCCTCACAGGTCCAGGCCGGTCAAATTTCGTACCAACGGATCTCGTTGGCGGCCAGGTCCAGGGGGAAGGAGGAGCCGTCCCCTCGGCAGACGGTGGTGGACTGGGGCTCGTAGGTGTTGTTGACCACGCAGAATTTGCCGTTTTTCACATAGGCGTGGACGTCCACATTGCAGTTGGAGGACAGCCACAGGTTGAGCTGGTCCTCGCTGTGGGCGGACCACAGCACCGCCCGGTGGAGCAGGCGGCTGTTGGCGAAGGAGTAGGGCAGTCCGGAGAGATACACCCCCCGGCCCCGGCCGAACTCGTTGACCGCCAGCTGGACCTCCCTGTCCCGCTGGATCAGCACCTGGGCCCCCGGCAGGGCGTAGATGGACTTTTTGCCCTCGCCGAAGTCCACCTCCCCCTGGCAGTCGGCCAGGATAAAGTGGTCCGGGTGCTCCTCCCAGTTGTATTTGTCATAACCCAGAGTAAAACCGGTCTCCTTTTCTACGCCCAGTATACTGGAGAGCTGGAGATACCGGCCCTGGTACTGGTGGCCGGAGGGCTCGCCCACCCCGATGAAGCCGCCGCCGTCCCAGACGAATTTCTTCACTGCGGCGGAGATGTCCGGGTCCTCCCAGACGGCCCCGCCGGTGTGGGCGGTGTCCCCATCTCCCACGTTGATGAGCACGTCCACGCCGTCCAGCACATGGGGGTCGGACTTGATGTCGTCAAAGCTGATAAACCGCACGTCGTAGGGAGCGCCGGACAGGGCCTCAATCACCCCGGCGTAGGAGTAGTTCTGCTTCTGGTACAGGGCGTGGTGGACCATGTGGCAGCCCCAGGACCGGGCCTTGCCCCAGGTGTTGAGGACGGCCACCGTCTTCACGCAGTAGGGGGTGGTGCCCTTGATGTTGTCGTAGAGCTCCCGGAACTCGTCGCACACGCTCTCTACATAGTCGATAAACTCCGGGAACTGGCAGGCCAGCTTGAGGTAGCCGCCGTAGCCGATGCGGTCGATGGGCTTGCGCAGAATGGCCCGGCGGGCAGTGACCCAGTTTTCCTTGGCCTCCCGGACGGGGTCGCCCCCCTCATGGAAGGTATCGGGGAAGAAGTAGGGCAGGAACCGGCCCTCGGTGTAGCGTACACCGGGGATGTCGGAGATGAGCCGCAGGGTGGAGCCGTTGCCCACGCTGCCCACCACCGCGTCCAGGCCGATGGTCTTGAACTCGTCCATGTAGGGCTCGGTGCCGATGAAGTGGTCGCCCAGGAACATCATGGCCTCCTTGCCCAGCTCGTGGGTGATGTCCACCATTTCCTTAGCCAGGGCGGCAACCTCCCGGCGCTGGAACGCCATAAAGTCCTTAAACTCCTTTGAGGGCACCCGGTACTGGTTGTTGTAATAGCCCTGGTCGATGATGAACTCGGGGCGGAACCTGTAGCCCACTTCTCTCTCAAACTGCTCCAGAATATAGGGGGAGACGGAGGCGGAGTAGCCGTACCAGTCCACGTACTTCTCCCGTTTCAGCTCGTCGAAGACCAGGGTGAACTGGTGGAAGAAGGTGGTGTACCGGATGACGTTCACATAGGGGTGGTCGGCGATGAACTTCCGCAGCCGCTCCATGGTGAACTTCCGGGTTTTGGGCTGACGGACGTCGAAGGTAATCTGGTGTTCAAAGTTGGTCCAGCCGTTGGTGACGGCGTTGTACATGTGGACCGGGTCCCAGATCAGGTAGGCCAGAAAGCTGACGGTGTAGTCGTGAAAGGCCTCCGGGGCGTCGATGACGACGCGGCCGTCCTCGTACCGCCATGCGTCGGGGGAGATAGGCGCTCCCGTGGTGCGGTCCACCACCTCCCACCAGCGCTTGATGTCGTCCCGGGTGTTCACCTCCATCAGCTCATTACTGATGCCCTGCATCAGGGGGATGGACAGGGGCCCGTCTGTGGCGGTGTGAAAGCCCGTCATGATGTAGCACTGCTGGACCTCGTCGGGGTTGGCCCTGGCCCAGGCGTTGTCCTTCCGGGTGGTGTAGTAGGTGGAGTAGACCTTGGCGTCTACGCTCTTCAGCTCCTCGGGGTAGTCGGTGCCGTCGCAGTCCCGGATGGCGTCCGCCCCCCAGCGCCTCAGCAGCTCCAGGGTCTCGGGGACCACGTCCACGTCGGTGGGGATGGTCACCCGGCCAGTCTTGTGTATCTCGGTCATGTTTTCCTCCCTTTACAGCTTGCGCTTTTCGGTCTCGAAGGGCTTGTTGTAGATCATCAGGGCGGCCAGCAGCAGGATCACACCCACGATCATCAGCCCCAGGCCGGACAGCTTGCCCGTCAGGGTCCAGCCGTAGATGACCAGCCCCAGCCCCGCAAAGAAGAACAGGGCGATAAGGGTCACCCGCAGGCCGGCGTGTTCTTTCCAAAATTGCATAATCTCACCATATCCTTTTTCGTTTTCAATGGACGGGTGTAGGGGCGGATATTATCCGCCCGTACGGTATATACTGCGTCTTCAGGTATGCGGGCGGATAATATCCGCCCCTACAGAAACGGTCGCTATCCCTTCAGTCCGCCCACGGTCATACCCTGGGTCAATTTTTTCTGCACGCACATGTAGAGAATCAGGGTAGGCAGCATCACCAGCACCAGGCCGGCGTACATCCGGCCAAACTCCGCCTTGGACTGGGAGGCCTGCATCAGGTTCAGCAGGCCCACGGGGAGGGTTTTCTGTCCGGTGGAGCTGCTCATCAGGGTCATGGAGATGATGTACTCATTCCAGAAGGACAGGAAGTTGAACAGGATGATGGTGATGATGGAGGGCTGGGCCATGGGGAAGATCACCCGGATCATGGCCTGGCCGTAGCCGGCGCCGTCGATGTAGGCGGCCTCCTCAAAGTCGTGGGGGAGGGTGGCGAAGTAGCCGGACAGCAGATAGATGGTGAAGGGCAGGGCGGTGGCGGCGTAGACCAGGGCCAGCATGAACAGATTGTTCAGGAAGACGGTCTTGCCGAAGAAGTAGTCCATCCAGCTGTCCCAGTCCCGCATCATCAGGAAGATGGGCACCACGATATAGTTGACGTTGATGAACAGGCCGGCCATAAAGGCGGTGTTCAGAAATCTGCCTCCCCGGAAGCGGAACCGGGACAGGCAGTAGGCTGCGGGCAGGGCCACCACCAACAGCAGGGCCAGGGCCAGGGCGGTGACAATCACCGAGTTGAGCATGTAGCTGCCCATCTGGGCAGCGGTCCAGGCCTCGTAGAAGTTCTGCCAGTAGAAGCCGGCGGGCATGGCCCAGGGGTTGCCGTAGAACTCGCTGTTTTGCTTGATGGAGGCCAGGAAGACCCAGGCCACCGGGACGATAATGACAATGGCCAGGGTGGCCAGCACCACGTAGATGAAGGCCTTGTACAGCCTGTCGCCGGAGGAAATCTTTTTTGTCATGTCGGCCCCTCCTTACATTTCCAGCACTTCCCGGTCCGTCACCCTGTTGACCAGGGCGGACAGCAGGAAGGAAAACAGGAAGATAATCACGCCTGCGGCCATGGAGTAGCCGTAGAGCCCGGCGTCCTTCTGGGCGTACATGAAGCTCAGGCCCACGTCTGCCATGCCGGGGGCCACCATGGACTTGACGAAGAGGAAGGCCATGTTGATGGTGGAGATGATGAAGAAGGTGAGGGTGGTGCGGATATTGGTCCAGATCAGGGGCAGGGTGAGCTGGAAGAACTGGGTCAGCCGCCCCGCGCCGTCCAGACCGGCGCTCTCGTAGAGGCTGGCGGGGACGGCGGACATGGAGGCCATGTACATCACCATGTAGTAGCCGATGGCCTGCCACACCATGGCGATGATGATGCTGACAATGACCATGGGCTGGGTCTTCCAGAGGATTTCAATGTTTCGCCCGGCAAAGAAGGTGAAGATATTGTTCAGCATACCGGTGGTGTCCGGCTTGTAGATGGCGGAGAAGATGCCGGCGATGACCACGATGGACAGGATATTGGGGATATAGAAGACGATGCGGAAAAAGTTCTGCCCCCTGATCTTCTCCCGGGTGAGAATCGCCGCGAAGACGATGGCGAAGAAGAATGTGATGATGGTCACGGTGACAATGAGCAGGATGGTGTTCTGCATGGAGGTGATGAACTTGGTGTCCTTGAGCAGGACGCTGAAGTTGTTCATCCCCACAAAGGTCTCGGTGGGGGAGTAGGCCCCCCGCTCGAAGAGGGACATGCGGAACACATTCACTGTGGGCATGACCATGAAGAGGAAGAACAAAATGGTCGCCGGAGCCACGCACAGGGCGATGAACCGGCTGCGGCCTTTGCTGCGCATGGGATCGCTCCTTTCTCTCGAGGGTTTTAAAGAGGCGGCGGTGAGCAGATCACACTCACCGCCGCCTGCATGACAGACTATCTGTTCGGTTGCCGGGTATTTGTTACACCAGGTTGGCCCGCATCTGGTCGCTGGCGGCCTTGATGTCGTTCACCCACTGGTCCTTGGTGGTGCTGCCGCTGACCAGGCCGTTGACGGGATCGAAGAAGACCTCGCGCACGGTGCCCAGGCCGGCCACGGAGGCGTAGGAGGAGAAGATGCCCACCACGGCGCTGGCACCGGAGTCATAGATGGAGTAGAACATCACATTGTCGCCCTCCAGCTTGTCAACAATGCCGTTGATGGGCTGGACCGCGCCGCCCTTCAGGAAGATATCGGCGGCCTTGTCGCTGTACATGAAAGCGACAAACTGCTTGGCGGCGTCCACATTGGCGGCGCCGGAGGGAACCCAGATCTGCTCCAGGAAGGCGTAGCTGGCGCCCGCGCCGCCGGCCTTGGCGGCGGGAAGGGCGGTCATGCCCCAGGCGAAGGTGGCCTCATCCTTGCGGGGAGCGTCGGCCATCTCGCCCACGATCCAGGTGCCGTTGGGCATAAACAGGGCCTTGTTGTCCAGAATCAGCTGCTGGTTCTGGCTGAAGTCGGTCTCGTTGGCCTGGGCGGGGGTCACCTTGGCGGTGTACTCAGCCAGCTTGGCCACGATGTCGAAGCACTGCTGTCCCTCGGGGGTATCCCACACGCCCTCGGCGTAGGAGGTGGCCTTGTTGAAGAAGTCGGCCCCGCCCACGGAGTACATCAGGGCGTAGAAGAAGGCGTCAAAGTAGCCGGTGGTGGGGTAGGTAAACAGGTCAATGCCCTCGGCCTTGGCTTTGTCGCCCAGCTCCCACATCTCGTCCCAGGTCTTGGGGACCTCCCAGCCCTTCTCCTGGAAGAGGCCGGCGTTGTAGAACAGGCCGCAGGGGGAGTAGAACATGGGGGCCAGGTAGGTCTTGCCGTCGCCATAGGGGTTGGTGGCGTTGGTGCCCACAAAGCCGGGAATCAGCTTGCTGCTGACAGTGGCGCTCTCGCCGGGGATGTTCATGGACAGCACGTCGGTGATGTCGGCGATGAGCTTATCCTTGATGAACTGCTCGGTCAGGCCCTTTTCACGGCCGGTGGCCAGCAGCACCACGTCGGGGTAGTCGCCGCCCTGCATGGAGGGGCCGATCACATCCTCCAGGTTCTTCTCCAGGGTGAGGTCCACGGCGATTCCGGTCTCGGCGGTGAAGGCCTCGCAGACCTCCTTCCACATGCCGGGGTAGGTGGTCTCATAGCCGGAGGACAGGGCGGCCACCTTGATGGACTTGGGGGTCTCGGGGGCGGGGGTGCTCTGGGCGGGGGAGCCGGCGGGCGGAGTGGACTGGGCGGGGGGCGTCTGGGGCGCGCCGCCGCAGCCGGCCAGCAGGGACAGGGACATAGCGGATGCAAGGAGCAAGCTGAGCATCTTTTTCATCGTTTCTATACCTCCTCAAAATGTTGGACAAACGCCTGGGGCCGGGGGCCCGGCCCTGTGAGTTTAGTATATATGCCTCGCGGCCGGGACAACAGCCCTGTTCTTGCGCTTGTCTTTAGAGATATTGCTTTCTTGCATATTTGTGAATTTTGCGGGCGATACAGGCGCTTCTTTCGGGATATTGGATAATGCGGGGGAGATTTCGCCCCTTTTCATCCGGAGTAATGGACAAAAAAACAGATAAAAAGCCACAAAAGAAATAGAAGTTGCACAATGGCGGAAAAAGAATTATAATGGAGGCGGGCCTGTGATTTATAGAATTTTCGTAAAATTGCGCAGCGGGAGGCGGGCGGCGTGAGCAGTTACCAATACAGTTTTTCCCGGACGGCGGCCCCGCCGCCCGGCCGGGAGACGCTGCGGCTGAGCTATCTGTCCAGGACGCAGTATTCCGAGGAGTGGAACTCCAACCTCCACGCCCACGGCTGCGCGGAGCTGTTCTTCATCACCGACGGCCACGGCCGGTTCCGCACCCAGTATGAGGAGTTTCCCGTAGCCATCCACGACCTGATTATCGTCAACGCCAACGTGCTCCACACCGAGCTGAGCCAGCTGGACAGCCCGCTGGAGTACATCGTGCTGGGGGTGGAGGGGCTGGAGACCGCCGGGGGCGCGGACGGGTACGCCATGTTCCACCTGCACAGCGGCTGGCGGGAGCTGATGACCTGCCTGGAGCTGATGCTCCGGGAGGTCCGGGACGCCCGGCCCGGCCACGAGGAGGCCTGCCGCCATCTGCTGGAGGTAGTCCTGATCTGCCTGGAGCGGCAGGGCGGGCTGGACCTGGAGGTGGATACCGCGGGCCCAAAGGGCAGCCGGGAGTGCGCCCTGGTGCGGCGGTACATCGACAACCACTTTAAGGAAAATCTGAGCCTGGACCAGCTGGCTCAGCTGGCCCATGTGAACAAGTATTACCTGGCCCACGCCTTCCGCCGGGAGTTTAACACTTCGCCCATTAATTATCTCATCTCCCGGCGGGTGGAGGAGAGCCGATTCCTCCTGCGGGAGACCGACCACTCCCTGTCCCTGATTGCCCAGATGCTGGGCTTCTCCTCCCCCAGCTATTTTTCCCAGTGCTTTCGCCGCGTGGAGGGGATCAGTCCCACAGAGTACCGCAGGGCACATTTAAAATAGAATATTTCTTAATCTTTAAATGTGTCCCGAAAAAATCGTCCAGGGATTGTGATGACCGGCCGCCGCAACCCAACGCAGCGGTTGCGATTTGGAAGGGAGCCGCGACAAAATGAGAGAGAGGTGACTTTAATAAAAAGTCGCCGCGAACGATATGGCGTCCGCGGCGACGTGGAGCAGGTGAAGGGAATCGAACCCTCGTGTTCAGCTTGGGAAGCTGACATTCTGCCATTGAACTACACCTGCAAGCTCTCTGAAAGCTTTTTTACTATAACACATCGCGGTCTGATTTGCAAGGGGAAATTTAGAAAAAAACCGTTCACCGTTCAGAGAGGGCACATTTATCTGCTCAGCGCGTATTTGCTGGCAAAGCGGTCAAACTGCCGGCGGTAATCCTCGCTGCTGCCGCGCAGCTCACGCAGGGAGGCATGGAGGTTGATATTCTGCTGCGTAATATCTATGACACAGCCGGCGATGTTGGAGCAATGCCCCGCCGTCCGCTCCAGGTCGGTAAGCAGGTCGGACCAGACGAAGCCGGCGTCGATGGTGCAGCCGCCCTGCTGGAGGCGCAGGATATGATTGGTGCGCAGCTGCTCCTTCATCTGGACGATTACCTGGGACAGGGGTTCCACCGCCGCCGCGGCACTCAGGTCGTTACTGAGAAAGGTGGCCACAGTCAGGTCCAGCAGCTCCTCCACGGCGGAGGAAATATTGTCCAGCTCCGCCTCCGCCGGCGGGGTAAAGCGGAGCTTTTTGTCCCGCAGCTCCTCCGCCGCCCCCACCAGGTTCACCGCGTGGTCGGAGATGCGCTCAAAGTCCCCGATTATTTTCAGCAGCTTTGCGGCCTCCGCCCGGTCGGCGTCGCTGATCTGCTGAAAGCTCAGTTTAACCAGGTAGGTGCCCAGCGCATCCTCGCAGCGGTCGCTGCGCTCCTCCTTTTCCCGGACACCGGCTGCCAGCTCCGGCGTGTACCGGTTCAGGGCGGTCAGCCCCTCCTTCAGTGCCGCCGCCGAGTCCCGGGCCATATCTGCCGCCGCGTCGCGGCAGCGCTCCAGAGCGATGGAGGGGGCGGCAAAGAGCCGCTCATCCAGTTCAACCCGAGCCTCGCCGCCGCCGGCGTCGGGCACAAGCCTGTCAACCAGCCCCTCCAGCAGGCCGGACATGGGGAACAGGAGCAGTGTGCACAGAATGTTAAAGGCCGAGTGGGCAACAGCTATGCCGAACCGGGAGATAGGAGCATCCAGGATGGCGGGGGAAAAGGCGGCCTTTACGGCCCAGAATACCGCCAGCCACACCGCCGAACCGATCAGATTGAAGGACAGGTGGACCAGCGCCGCCCGCTTGGCGTTCCGGTTGGCCCCCACCGAGGAGAGCATAGCGGTAACGCAGGTGCCGATGTTCTGCCCCATAATAATCGGGACCGCCGCGCCCCAGGAGACCTGCCCCGTGACGGCCAGCGTCTGAAGGATGCCCACCGAAGCCGAGCTGGACTGGATTACGGCAGTGAGCAGCGCGCCGGCCAGCAGGCCCAAAACGGGGCTGCGAAACAGGAGGAAGAGCTGCTGGAAGGCGGGGATGCTGCCCAGCCCCGACACCGCTCCGGACATCTGCTCCATGCCGAACATCAGCGTGGCAAAGCCCAGAAGAATGATTCCGGTGTCCTTTTTCTTGTCGCTTTTGCTGAACATATAGCAGATGATGCCAATAAACGCCAGAACCGGCGTGAAGGAGGAGGGCTTGAGCAGCCGGACAAAAAAATTGCCGCTCTCAATGCCGGCCAGGCTGAGAAGCCAGGCCGTCACGGTGGTGCCGATGTTGGCGCCCATAATAACATTGATCGCCTGCTTCAGGGTCATCAGGCCGGAGTTGACAAACCCGACTACCATCACTGTGGCCGCAGAGGAGCTCTGGATAACCGCCGTAATTACAATCCCGGTTACAAGCCCGGTCAGCCTGCCTGTTGTAAGCCTGCCGAGAAGCGTCCGGAGCCCGCTCCCAGCCCGGCGCTCCAGGGCCTGTCCCATCAGATTCATGCCGAACAGAAACAGGCTCAGCCCGCCCAAAAGGGTCAGCACATGAAAAATATCCACAATTGTTCCCGCCTTTCTCTGGGTGTCGAGATATAGTTTAGCAGGGAAACATGAAATTCATGAGCTGAATTCTGTAAAATCTGTGTAAAGCCGCCGGTGCCTCAGCGCAAAATTATATTTTTTTAAAAAAGGACTTGACTACAGATAAAAAACTGGTATAATACATGGTGCTGTTTCACTAGCCAGAACAGTGATACACATATGCAGTAGTATCGAAGTGGTCATAACGAGCACGACTGGAAATCGTGTAGCCTGATAAGGGCTCGAGGGTTCGAATCCCTCCTACTGCGCCACCGCGCCGGAGCAAGGTACGCTTTGCTCCGGCGCTTTTAATTTTCGGGAGCGCAGGCAAAAGAAATAGATAGAAATCATTGACAAGAGGCCTTTCCCGCTCATATAATAAAATTATGGAAAAATGCCTATCCCATGGCAGTAATTTTAAAATGAGGTGGAGAGATGAGAAGCATCCGAAAAAAATCACGGTGAGCCTGATGGCAACGGTTCTGATCGCTCTAATTGCAGTTGGAGCGTCCAGTATCGCTTTAAGCTACAGAAGCACCATCGCAACAGTGGACCAGATGATGAGTGAAACCGCGGTGCTGGCGGCGGAACGCATTGAACAGGAGCTGACCGCCTACAAAAACGTGGCGATGGACACGGGCTGCATCGCCCAGCTGTCCGATTCCTCTGTTCCCACGGCGGAAAAGCAGGCGATTATCAATGAGCGCGTCGCTATGCACGGCTTCCAGCGGGGCAACATCATCGGCGTGGACGGCTACAGCATCTTCGACGGGAAGGACTACTCTGACCGGGAATATGTAAAGCAGGCCATGGGGGGGAACATCTATGTCTCTGAGCCGCTGGTGAGCAAGATTACCGGCGAGCTGTCCATCATGGTGGCGGCTCCCCTCTACGCCAACGGGGAGCATGGCTCTGAAATTGTGGGTGTGGTCTACTTTGTGCCCCAGGAGACCTTTTTGAACGATATTGTCTCCTCCATCAAGATCGGCAAGAACAGCCGGGCCTATATGATTAACAAAAATGGAGACACCATCGCCGACATCACCCTGGACACCATTACCACACAGAACGTGGAGCAGGAGGCCAAGAGCGACAAGTCCCTGAAGAGCCGTGCCACCCTGCACGAGGCCATGCGCCGGGGGGAGAACGGCTTCGGGTCCATCCAGGCCGAGGACGGCCCCCGCTTCCTGGCCTACGCCCCCGTGGGCGGCACCGACGGCTGGAGCGTGGCTGTGGCCTCGCCCAAGATGAACTTCCTGGCCGATACATATTTCGGTATGGCTATCAATATAGCGGTTATTTTGGCCTCTGTTCTGGCCTCCATCGTGGTGGCGGTAAAGCTCTCCTCCAACATCAGCGTGCCCATGCGGGCCTGCGCCGAGCGGATGAAGCTGCTGGTGCAGGGCGATCTGGATTCCCCCGTCCCCCAGGTCACCGGCCGGGATGAGACGGCGGAGCTGACCCGGTCCACAGCGGAGATGGTAGCGGGCCTGAACACCATTATCAACGACATCGACTATTTGCTCAACGAGATGGCCAATCAAAACTTTGATATCCAGTCCAGCCACCGGGAGGCCTATGTGGGCGGCTATCAGAGCATCCTGCTGTCTATGCGCACGCTGAAGGTGTCGCTGAGCAACACCATCCGGCAGATCGACGCCTCCGCCGGCCAGGTGTCCTCCGCCAGCGGGCAGGTCTCTGTGGGCGCCCAGACCCTGAGCCAGGGCTCCATGGAGCAGGCCAGCGCCGTGGAGGAGCTGGCCGCCACCATCGCCGACATCTCCGCCAGCGCCCAGAGGACCTCTGTGGCGGCCGGGGAGGCGGGCCAGTTTGTCAACCAGGCCGGCGCGCAGCTGGGGGTCAGCGTGGAGTACGTGAACGACCTGAACAAGGCCATGGAAAAGATATCCACCTCCTCCCAGGAGATATCCAAGATTATCGCCGCCATTGAGAATATTGCCTTCCAGACCAACATCCTGGCCCTGAACGCCGCCGTGGAGGCCGCCCGGGCCGGTGCGGCGGGCAAGGGCTTTGCCGTGGTGGCCGACGAGGTGCGCAACCTGGCCTTCAAGTCCGACGAGGCCGCCAAGGCCACCAAGGGGCTGATTGAGAGCTCCATCGCCTCGGTCAACGAGGGCAGCCGGGTGGTGGCCAAGGTCACCGAGGCGCTGGAGCAGACCGCCGTCAGCGCCGGCCAGGTGACCAGCAAGATGGAAATTGTGGTGGAGGCGGTGGAGACCCAGACCAGCGCCATTGCCCAGGTCACCGAGGGGGTGGACCAGATCTCCGGCGTGGTGCAGACCAACTCCGCCACCGCCCAGGAGAGCGCCGCGGCCAGCGAACAGCTGTCCGCCGAGGCGGCCAGCCTGAAGCAGCTGGTGGACCGCTTTACTCTGGCCAGAGACTGAGAGCCCATATTCAGCAAAACAGCGGCGGCCCCATCCAATCGGGTGGGGCCGCCGGATTGTTTTCTACTGGCCCTGAGACCTGTGTCCCTTCCGGTAGCAGGTATCGCACAGCCGTCCCCGGTGGTGCAGGGGCAGGGCCTTTCCGCACCGGCTGCAGAAGCGGATGTTGTTGCGCAGCCGGTGGAGCAGAATCTCGTTGATCTCATCCGCCACCCGCTCCCGGGTGTCGTAGAGCCTGTCCTCATCCACCGGACAGCCGAAGGTTTTGGCGAAGGAGAAGTACAGGTCCAGCTTTTTGTAGTACAGCTCCAGCTCCGGCAGGGTGGGCTCCTCCTCCGGCAGGCCGGGCTGTTCCACGCGCTCTCCCTGCTGCCAGCGCTGGAGGAGCTGGAAAAACAGCGCCCGCAGGGCCTCCTCCCGCTCGTCAAAGGGGATGTTGGCCGCCCGGAGCTCCTGATCCCGGGTGAGGACAAAGCCCATCTCCCGCATTTTGGAGATGATGGTGATATACCGGGAGATGTCCAGCTTGCGGTAGGGCTCCACGGTGGGCAGCTGGTTCCACTGGGTGAGCACCTCCAGCAGGTCAAAGTCCACCTGGAGCACCAGGTCGGAGAAGCCGGCCACGGCGTATTGCAGGGGCGGGATGACGGCCTCCAGCCCCGCCCGGATGGCGGACAGGTTCTGTGTGGCCCCCACATAGCCCCGGCTGTACATCCCCTGCCGGCCGGCCCGGCCGGCAATCTGCTTGATCTCCTCCGGCTTCAGCTCCCGGCGCTCCACGCCGTCGAACTTCTCCGTCTCCATAAAGATAATCCGGCGGATGGGCAGGTTCAGCCCCATGCCGATAGCATCGGTGGAGACGATATACTCCATCTTCCCCTCCAGAAAGCCCTCCATCTGCTTGCGCCGGGTGGAGTAGGGCAGGGCCCCGTAGATGATGGCCGGCTCCTTCCCGCTCTGGCGCAGGTCCTCCGCCACGCTGAGCACCCCCACCTTGGAAAAGGTGATGAGGGCGTCTCCCGGCTGAACCCGCTGGTAGTCGATGGTGTGGGCCATGCAGACCAGAGGGGTGGTCCGCTGGTGGACCTCCACCTCATAGCTGTCGCCGCAGCTGTCGATGAGGCGGATGAGCAGGTCTTTGGCCTCGGGCGCGGCGCACAGGTGGACCTCCGGGGCCAGAACGCCCAGGATGGCCCGGGTCCAGGCGTAGCCCCGCTGCCCGTCGGCAATCATCTGGCACTCGTCAATCACCGCCACGTCGTACCGCCCCTTCAGGTCCAGCTTCTCGGCGGTGGCGGCCACATGGGTGTCCCCCTCCCGGAAGTCCTCCTCCTCCCCGGTGGACAGGGAGCAGGCCACCCCGGCGTCCAGCAGGGTCTCCTGGGCTTCCAGGGCCAGCAGCCGCAGGGGGGCCAGATAGACCCCCGTGGGGGCCCGCTTCAGCCGCTGAAAGCCGGCGTAGGTCTTGCCGGTGTTGGTGCCCCCCAGGTGGAGGATAAACCTTCTGTGCATGGCCCGGGCCTCCGGGTACTCGTCCTTGGGGTTGAGGGCGATGAGCAGAGACAGGCTGGTGCGGATGGCCTGGGGCACGTACCACACCGACCACACCGTGACCAGCCCCTCGCTGAGCAGCATTTTCAGGGGGAAGCCCCTGGCCCGGAGCATGGCGTCCAGGTCGGCCTCGGGCTGGGCGGCGGAGAAGTCCCCGGCCGCCTGACGGGCGGCGGCCAGCAGCACCCGGGTGTAGCGGGCGCAGACCTGTTCCGCCATGGGGTGGCTGTCGTACTCCCCCAGCCAGGGGCCCGCCCGGAGAAAGTTCTTCAGCACGCTGGACAGCTGCCTGCTGTCGCAGCGCTGCTCCAGGGCCAGAAACTCGCTCAGCCAGGCCGTGGCCTGGGAGGCGCGCAGCATCTGGCTTTTGGACACGGCGGGGAGCCGGTAGATCAGCGCCCGGTGGTAGTGCTCCGCCAGAAGCCAGGCCGGGGAGCCGTCGTTTTCTGAGCCGTCCCAGGCCTGAGACAGCATGGCGCAGGCCTGCCTTGTCCCTGGCGTGGGCGCCTTGATGCCGCTGCCTCTGGGGCGGCGCTTCCCCTTTTCCCGGTTGAAGCGGGGATTTTGCTCCGCCTCGTACACATCCTCCTTGGCCCAGTAGCGGGTGGGGTGGCTGCCGCTCATCATGTAGCGGGGCTTGGGGAGGAGCTCACGGATCAGCTCGTCGTTCCAGCCCCTCTGCTTCAGTATGGACAGGGTGCAGTATTTTCCGCGGCCGTGCTTGGACATGACAGGCGCCCCCTTCTGATGGATTCCCCCATAGTATAGCCTGAAACGGAAAAATCTTCAACGGCGGATTTTCAAAGGGGGGAAGAGAATCCTTTATTTCCCAGAAAAATACTGTTGAGTCCGCCGCGCCCCCCGTGTTATACTGACAGGGCAGATATTTCCCAACTGCAGAAGATATAGAGAGCGAGGAAAACCATGAAAAAGAGCAAAGCCCTGGCGGCCGGACTGACCGCGCTGGCACTGACCCTGAGCCTTGCGCCCATTCAGGCCGCCAACACCACCTATCTGGATGTGGACCGTTCCATCTGGTACGCCACCCCCGTCGCCTTCTGTCAGCAGCACCTGCTGATGGACGGGGTGGACAGCAGTTCCTTCCTGCCGGAGGAGCCCCTGACCCGGGCCGTTCTGGCCGAGGCCCTCTATCGCCTGGAGGGCTCCCCTCTGGAGGCGGCGGGGGAGGAGAATAATCAGGAGGAGACCGCCCCCTTTGCCGATGTGGATATGGACCACCCCAACCTGGCCGCCATCCGCTGGGCCAGGGACAGCGGCGTGGTCAGCGGCTATGAGGACGGCACCTTCCGTCCCGACGCGCCCATCACCCGGGAGGAGATCGCCGTCCTCCTCTGGACAAACCGGGGCCAGGAGCAGGCGGACCAGGCCCCCTGTACCGACCGGGATGCCGTCTCCCAGTGGGCCGTCCCCGCCGTGGACTGGGCCTACGGCGCTAAAATGATGTCGGGCAACACCGACGGCACCTTCCTGCCCCGGAACAATACCACCCGGGCGGAGGGGGCCACCATCGTAATGAACTACGCCAGGGAGTTCTACGGCATGACCTACGGCTACCCCCTCCCGGCCCCCCGGACCGTCCGCTCCAATACATACAACAATGATCTCTACAGCCTGGACGAGGAGACCGGCTATCTCTCCTATCTGTCCGGTTCCAGCACCCGGGGGATCGATGTCTCCGCCCACCAGAAGGAGATCGACTGGCAGAGGGTGGCGGCCACCGGCATGCGCTTTGCCATGGTCCGGGCGGGCTACCGGGGCTACACCCGGGGGACCATTCAGAAGGACGAGTACTTTGACGCCAACATGTCCGGCGCCCTGGCCAACGGCATGGAGGTGGGGGTGTATTTCTTTTCCCAGGCCCTCACCCCCGCCGAGGCGGAGGAGGAGGCCTATCTGCTGCTGGAGTGGCTGGAGCCCTACCACGTTACCTACCCGGTGGTCTTTGACTGGGAGGAGCAGGACAAGGAGGACTCCCGCACCCAGGGCTGCGACGGCAACACCGTCACCGCCTGCGCCCTGGCCTTCTGCAAGGTGATTGAGGACGCGGGCTACCTCCCCATGACCTACGGCAGCCCCCGGAAGGTATATAACGGCGGCCTGGCTCTGGAGTACCTTCAGGACTACCCCTTCTGGCTGGCCCACTACACCATCGACACCGCCCCCACCAGCTTCCGCTACCACTACAGCATGTGGCAGTACTCCAGCAGCGGCGCGGTGGACGGCATCGAGGGCCGGGTGGACCTGAATATCTGTCTCTCCCCCGACTGGTCCAGGTGGGACTATACCGGGCCGGATTACAGCTGGCTCATGCCCCGCTAGGCTTTTGCAACTCCCGGTTGCGGAAAGTTCCAGCCCTCCCTGGTGGACCGCAACCGCCTTTTCTGATAGACTGTAGAAAAGGAGGTATCGTATATGAAGCTCAACGAGAAAATTGCATACTACCGCCGGGACAGAAAGCTGCCTCAGGAGGAGCTGGCCGCCCGGGTGGGGGTGTCCCGCCAGGCCGTCAGCAAATGGGAGCTGGGGGAGGCCGCCCCGGACATTAACAAGCTGCTGGCCCTGGCCCGGGCCTTCGGCGTGACCACCGACCACCTGCTGGACGAGGGGGCGGAGCCGGAGCGGCCCGCGCCCCCGGTCCAGCCCCGGGAGGAGACGCCCCCGCCGCCCCCCGCACAGGGACAGTCCTCCAGCCTCCCCGGCTTCCTGGGAAGGATGGTCCGGCGCTGGGGCTGGCTGGCCGGAATCTACATCGCCCTCCAGGGGGTGGGCGTGGCCCTGGTGGGCATCCTGGCCCGCTGGGGCTTCGGGAGTATGTTCCATACCACCAGCCAGATGATGGGCGGAATGGACGGCTTTGGCATGGGCGGAGGCTGGACCTACAGCGGCCCGCCGGAGTTGGAGGGCGCGGTGATGGACGCCCTGGGCATTGCGCCCCAAGTGTCCCCCTTATCCGGAATTCAAAGCTTTTTCCTGGGCTTTGCCACCGTGATCCTGGTCATCGGACTTGTTATGGTGATCGGCGGCCTGATTTTGGCCTATGTGCTGTGGAGAGCGGGCAAAAAGGGGGAATAATCCCCCGCGCAACCGGAAGTTTACAGGAAAATCTTCAAACGCAACAGGAAATCGGTGGAGTTGCGGCCGGTGTTGGGGTATGCTGGAACCATCCTGAACCCAAGGAGGTACATGAAAATGGCATTTTCCCACAACCTGCAATTTCTCCGCACCCGCCAGGGCCAGACCCAGGAGCAGCTGGCTGAGATATTAGAGGTCTCCCGCCAGAGCGTGAGCAAGTGGGAGAGCGCCCAGAGCTACCCCGAGATGGACACCATCCTGCGCATCTGCGACCTGTACCAGGTGAACCTGGACACCCTGCTCCGGGGCAGCGTGGAGGACAGTCTGGTGGAGGACACCGCCCAATATGACAAATTCATGAACCGCTATTCCCGGCGCATGGCGCTTGCCATCGGCAGTATTATCGCCGGGGTGGGCCTGTGCGGTCTGCTGGACGCAAAAGGCGTTTCCGAGTACCTGATTTTCGCCGTCCTGCTGCTGATTATTGCTGTGTGCGTGGTGGTGATCGTGGCCAGCTCCCTGCAAAACGAGAATTTCCGCAAAGCCTACCCCACCATCGCCGACTTCTACACCGAACAGGAAAAACAGGCGTTCCGGCAGAAATTTGTCTGGTTCATCTCCGGGGGCGTGGGGGCGATCCTCTTTGACGTGGCCCTGCTGCTGCTGTTTTTCTCCAAGTTTCCCGAGGAGGAGCCCTTTGAGTCCTACGCCATCTCCGTTTTTCTGCTCATTGTGGCCGGGGCGGTGACTTCCTTTGTCTACGCCGGTATCCAGGAGGAGAAATACAAAATCGACGAGTACAACCGGGACAACAACCCCACCCCAGAGGTCAAGAAGCGCAAGGGGCTTATCAACACCGTCTGCGGCGCTCTGATGACGCTGGTTACCGCCCTCTATGTGGGCCTGGGGCTGGCCCTGGACCTGTGGCGCGCCGCCTGGTGGGTATTCGCCGTGGGCGGCATCCTCTGCGCCGTGGTGAATATTGTGCTGGACCCCTACCGGAATGAGGATTAAGGCTTGACAAAATAATAACAGCCGCTATAATAGTCCACACAAGTGTCTTGACACCAGTGTGGACTATTTTTGTTTATGAGGAGATACATTATGAAAGAATTTCTTGAGCGGAAAAACATTGAGATTTCCGCCAGACGCTACGGCATCGACGCTCTGGGGGCCATGGCCCAGGGCCTGTTCTGCTCCCTGCTCATCGGCACCATCATCAAGACCCTGGGCCAGCAGCTGTCCGCCCAGTTCCTGGTGGACATCGGCCAGTTCGCCTTTGAGATGTCCGGCCCGGCCATGGCCGTGGCCATCGGCTACGCCCTGAAGGCCGACCCCATGGTGCTGTTCTCCCTCACCGGAGTGGGCTGGGCGGCCAACAAGCTGGGCGGGGCCGGGGGACCGCTGGCCGTGCTGTTCATCGCCATCATCGCCGCCGAGTGCGGGAAGGTGGTGTCCAAGGAGACCAAGGTGGATATCCTGGTCACCCCGGCGGTCACCGTGTTTGTGGGGGTGGGGCTGGCCGCCCTCATCGCCCCTCCCATCGCCGCCGGGGCCCACGCCTTCGGCCAGTTCATCAAGGACCTGACCATCCTCCAGCCCTTCTGGATGGGCATCGCCGTCTCCGTTCTGGTGGGTGTCGCCCTCACCCTGCCCATCTCCTCGGCGGCCATCTGCGCCTCCTTCACCCTCACCGGCCTGGCCGGCGGGGCGGCAGTGGCGGGCTGCTGCGCCCAGATGGTGGGCTTCGCCGTCATGTCCTTCAAGGAGAACCGCTGGGGCGGGCTTGTCTCCCAGGGCATCGGCACCTCCATGCTGCAAATGCCCAACATCGTAAAAAATCCCCGGATCTGGATTCCCCCCACCCTGGCCTCCGCCATCACCGGGCCCATCGCCACCTGCATCTTCCGGCTGGAGATGAACGACCCCGCCGGCGGCGTGGCCTCCGGCATGGGCACCTGCGGCCTTGTGGGACAGATCGGCGTCTGGTCCGGCTGGGTCAACGACGTGGCCTCCGGCGCCAAGGCGGCCGTCACCGGCTTCGACTGGCTGGGCCTGGCTCTGGTGTGCTTTGTCCTGCCCGCGGTGCTGTCGGTGATCTTCTGTCAGGTTTTACGGAAGATCGGTTGGATCAGGGAAGGGGACCTGACGCTTCCCCAATAAATTTCTTGACGTTTCTCCCTTACTGGATGTAAAATGCTGGTGTATGTGTTGATTTACCGCAAGATAGAAGGGGAGAAGACACAATGGCCAAAACAGGCTTTGACAACGAGAAATATTTGATTACCCAGTCCCGGCACATCCAGGACCGCATCGCCCAGTTCGGGGGCAAGCTGTACCTGGAGTTCGGGGGCAAGCTCTTCGACGACTACCACGCCAGCCGGGTGCTGCCCGGCTTTGAGCCGGACAGCAAGCTGCGGATGCTGGAGCAGCTGAAGGACAAGGCGGAGATCATCATCGCCATCAACGCCGGCGACATCGAGAAGAACAAGGTCCGTGGGGACCTGGGCATCACCTACGACAGCGACGTTCTCCGGCTTATCGACCAGTTCCGGAGCCGGGGGCTGTATGTGGGCAGCGTGGTGGTCACCCGCTACACCGGCCAGCCCGCCGCCGACGTCTTCCAGGGCCGGCTGGAGGGGCTGGGCCTGCGGGTCTACCGCCACTACCCCATCGACGGCTACCCCCACAACATCGCCAAAATTGTCAGCGACGAGGGCTACGGCCGCAACGAGTACATCGAGACCTCCCATCCCCTGGTGGTGGTCACCGCCCCCGGCCCGGGCAGCGGCAAGATGGCCACCTGTCTGTCCCAGCTCTACCATGAGAACAAGCGGGGCACGGTGGCGGGCTACGCCAAGTTCGAGACCTTCCCCATCTGGAACCTGCCCCTGAAGCACCCGGTGAACCTGGCCTACGAGGCGGCCACCGCCGACCTGGACGACGTGAACATGATCGACCCCTTCCACCTCCAGGCCTACGGCGAGACCACCGTCAACTACAACCGGGATGTGGAGGTCTTCCCGGTGCTGGCCGCCATGTTCGAGAGGATCACCGGCTCCTGTCCCTACCAGTCCCCCACGGATATGGGGGTGAATATGGCGGGAAACTGTATCTTTGACGACGAGGCCTGTCAGGAGGCGGCGCGCCAGGAGATCGTCCGCCGGTACTACGACGCCCTGTGTGAGCGCCGCCAGGGCAGAGGGTCGGACAGCGCGGTGTACAAGCTGGAGCTGCTGATGCAGCAGGCGGGCATCACCCCGGAGATTCGCCCGGTGGTGGCCCGGGCCAGGGAGCTGGCCGAGGCCACCGGCGAGCCCGCCATGGCCATCCAGCTGGCCGACGGCACCCTGGTCAACGGCAAGACCTCCGAGCTGATGGGCTGCTCCGCCGCCGCCCTGCTCAACGCCCTGAAGCAGCTGTCCGGGGCGGGGGGGCACGGCGTCCACCTCATCGCCCAGAGCGCCATCGAGCCCATCCAGACCGTCAAGGTGAATTACCTGGGCTCCGCCAACCCCCGGCTCCACAGCGACGAGGTGCTCATCGCCCTGGCCTCCTCGGCCAACGCGGAGCCCAAGGCCGCCCGGGCCCTGGAGCAGCTGGCCGCCCTGAAGGGCTGCCAGGCCCACTGCTCGGTGATTCTCTCCCCGGCGGACGCCACCACCTACAAGCGGCTGGGCCTCCAGCTCACCTGTGAGCCCCGGTATCAGACAAACAACCTGTACCACCGATGAACAGAGGTACCGGTATGAAAAGGCTGTATCCGGGGGCCTGCGTTGTCCTTCTGGTGCTGGCCGGGGTCCTGTGCGCGCTGATCCGCCCGGCGGCCGACGATTTTTACTACTACACCTTCTGCGACGGCGGACTGTATGACTACCTCCGCAGCTCCCTGCTCCACTACCGGACTGTAACGGGCCGGGTGCTGGTCCACCTGATTCTGTGCCCCCTGCTGCAATTTCATATGTGGCCGTTCCGCCTGTTCAACCTTCTGCTCACAGGCGGCCTGTGCTGGCTGTGCGCCTGCCTGTGCGCGGAGACGCGGCCCCAGCGCCCGCCCCTCTTCGCCGCGGGCCTGTCTATGTTCTTCCTCATGGGGCTGGAGACCCTGTCTGATGGAGTCCTGTGGGGGGCCGGCTCGCTGAACTACCTGTTCCCCACCTTCCTGGTGCTGCTGTACTACGCGGGCCTGCAAAAGTACCTGTCCGGCGGCGCCGGGGGCTGCTGGCTGGCCATCCCGGCCTTTCTGTGCTCGGCCACGGTGGAGATGACCGGCCTGCTCACAGTGCTGGTGATACTCTATTTTCTCCTGACCTGCCGGGAGCGGTGGAGGAGCTGCCGGAGGGCCGCCCTGCTGAATCTCTGCGCCGCCCTGTTGGGCTATCTGTCCCTGTTCACCTCCCCCGGCGTGAAGCAGCGCCTGGAGGAAAACAGCGCCGGCATCGGTCTGCTTCAGCGGATTAACGTCAACTTCTCCCTCTTTGACCGCAAGGCCTGCGGTCCGGAGGGGATCTGGGTCATCACCCTTCTCGCCCTGCTCAGCGCGGCGGTGCTGCTTCGGAGAAAGCGCCCCCCTGTCCCCGCTCTGTTTCTCCTTTTGGCGCTGGGCGTGGCCCTCACCGGCACGGGGGCGCTGTCTTACGGCGTATGGGTTGCGCTTCTGGCCCTGTGCGCTTTTTTCGCCCTGCTGGGCTATGGCATCTGGAGCTTCCTGTCAGGGGAGCGCCTTGTCCCCCTGTGCATGCTCTGTACCACGGTGTCCCTGACCGTATGTCTGGTGTCTCCGGTGGCAGGTCCCCGGATGATGCTCCCCAGCGCCGTTTTTTTAACCGTGCTGACCCTCCGGACACTGGCCCTGTGCAGACTGCCGGACAGGCTCCTTGCCCTTCCGGTCACCCTTCTGGGGCTGTCTGCGGCGGCTGTGCTCTGCTTTTATATTGTAAATTTTGCCGCCAACGCCAGGGTCATCGACCAGAATGACAGCAGGGCCCGCGCCCACCGGGATGGGACCCCTCTGCAGCTCACCTGTGTTCCGGATGAGCGCTTTGGCGGCGCCACGGTCCCCTCCGCCGCCAATTTCGGCGGCCCCTACCTGGAGGGTATGGGGCTTCCCGGCCTGGAGCTTCAATGTACAGACCCCACTGCCCGCCCGATTTTCCGGGAGGGAAGGCCCCTGAACCAGGAGGCCCTGCTGCGGGGCGGCCGGTACTATGTCCCCGTCCGGCTCGCCGCCTCCCTGCCGGACACCAGTGTCCGCTGGGAGCTGGCCTCCGCCGTGGTCACCCTTCCGGAGGGGGAGTACCGCTTTCACCAGGGGGACCGCGCCGCCAACCGCACCCCGGGCGTGGGTCCCTCCGTCAGGCTCTCCGCCCCGGTCCGCATGATTGACAGCCGCATCTATATCGCGCAGCAGGATTTTGAGAATCTGTTCCATGTGGAGCTATCCCTGCAGCCTTAAAAGGTACAACAAGAGCCCCGGCTTAAGCCGGGGCTCTCGCTATTCCTGGGGCTGTGTCCACTGAATGGGCCCGGCCCGGCCGTCGGAGATAGGGATATACCAGTCCCGGCAGGAGATGCCTGTGATGTGCTCCACATCCAGGGGCTCCATATCCTCCGGCTGCACCAGATTGTAGGGGTCCATGAACACCCAGCTCCCGATGGCCAGGTCAAAGGAGCCCCTCAGACCATCTTGAACAGATACGCGCCGGCTGCCGTTCGCAAAGGATACCGTGAGCGCTCCCCGCAGCTTTTCCTGGTCCTGTGTAGTTTCGTCTGTGGCGTCTGCCCTGTACTGCGTCACCATGTGGACGCCGATGGGAGACAGCTCCAGCCGGTCCAGCGGGGGCAGGACTCCGCCGGTGTCCAATCCGCTCAGGTCGATGGTCTGAATGGGGACGTACTCCAGTGTGAAGGGCAGTTCACACTCGGTCGGGTGAATGAATATCAGGGTCATATTGGGGTCGCCCACACTCTGGCCGCCCCACTGTCTTACGACAGCCAGGGCGGACTTCCCATCCGCCTCGCAGCGGATAACCTCCCCTCCTATCACGGCACCTGTCACGCTGACGGTCTCCGGGACCTTCTGCTTAAAAATACCCCAGATGTCGGTATCTTTCCGGAGGCGGCTGCCCTCCAGGTCTTTGATCTCCACATAGGCCTCGATCACATAGTGGTCGGCGATCACACTGTCCACCCGCAGCTCATAGCCGTCCGCCGTCACCACCCCGCTCTCGGCGGGCCGGACATAGGCGGCGAAGGGCCCCACCGCCCCGAAGATATACTCCCGAAGCTGGGGGGACAGAGCCACCGCCGAGGTGAGCATGACGCAAATCACCGCCGCTGCCAGCAGTACCCGCCCCAGCCGGCGGGACAATTTTTTCGGCTTCTGCTTCAGTGTGGCCAGGATGCGGGCCTCACAGTCCTCCGGCATATGGATCATGGCGATAACCTCCTGATATTCACGCTTCATACTGGCAGTCCTCCTCCAAGATATCTTTCAGCTTCTTCCTGGCCCGGAGCAGCCGGGTGGTGACGGCGCTCCGGCTGATGCGGAGCATCTCCCCCACCTCTTGGGTGGAAAACCCCTCATAGTAGTGGAGATAGAGCACCGCCTGGTCCCCGCGGGGCAGCTCCATGATCCGGCGCAGCAGGGAGTCCGCCGGGGGCGCGGCCAGCTCCGCTGCCGCATCCAGGGGAACGGTGGGCCGGCGGCGGAGCCTTCGCCACAGGCTGCGGCACTCGTTGGCCGTCACCTGGAGCAGCCAGGCCCGCTCCTTCTCCGGGTCCAGCGCGGGCCGCTTTTCCAGCAGCTTGAGGAACACCGTCTGGCACACGTCCTCCGCGTCGGCGGGGGAGCCCGTCATGGACAGGGCCAGGCGGTACACCGGGTCCTTGTACCGCTGAAACAGAGTTACAGCGTCGTTCATAGGCAAAACCACCTCTCTGCTTATAAAACGCCGGGGGAAGGGGGATTGTCACAGGGAAAATAAAAAGGCTTCCCCGGCGGGAAGCCTTGTATTCATTTCGCCAGAATGTCCAGCTGCATGTATTGGGTGATCTTTTTTCCGATTTCCTCCAGGGGAAGCTGGTCCCGGACAGCGGCGTAGTCATCAGAAATGCGGGCCAGCTCCGCCTTGATCCGGGGGACCTCCTCCAGCCTGCCGGCCCCGGTGCGGACGTAGTAGTCGGGCAGCAGGGCGCAGGCCACCACGCTGCTCTCGGCTGTGGGGAGCTCATCGGCCTTCTGGCTCAGAGCGGCCAGCAGCCGCAGGTGGCTGTCCAGAAAGCCGTTCAGCTCCAGAAGGACCCCCATGCCGTTCAGGTCGAAGACCTGGAAGGGGGCCCCGCCGGGGACATTGATCTCGCCGCCGCCGTAGAAGGCCTGGGAGTCCCCAAGCTCATACAGGCCGTTGCACACGTCCATCAGCCGCTGGTACTCCTCCTGGGTGGGGGGCGCCTGAGTGGATTGGAACATCATTTCCACCGCCCAGCCCAGCTCACCCAGCACATGGCAGCCGGGCAGCGCGGAGAGCCGTTCCCCCAGCTTCACCAGCCGGGCCATGGACAGCATCCCCCAGATGCGCAGCTGAACGTCGCTCAGCTCCTCCGCCCTGGCCTCGATTTCGGCGGGGGCGGCGTTGTACAGCAGCCCCTCCTCGTCCTCCAGGGTACCAATGCGGTCAGAGCAGTCGTCAGTGAGCTTGTCCCCCACCTTCTCATAGGTGGTGTCGTCAGCGCTGTAGATGGTATCCGCCCGGTGAAGCCACAGCTGGGCGTGGTTCAGATCGCCCCCGTCCATGGCGGAAACCCCCAGCTCGTAATAGGCCTTGGCCAGTCCGGCCCAGTCCCGCTTCTTTTGCAGCTCGTCCAACCGATCCTCTGGCGTTTTGGCCTCTTTCTTTCCAAATCCAAACATAGCAGTCATCTCCTGATTTGTTGTGGGGTGCGCTGACTGAATTATAGACTCGCTGAAAAAACTTGTCAAATTAAGATTTTCTGAACAAAGGGACGGTCCGAAGACCGTCCCTTGCGTCTGTTTATTTGAACCGTACCGCCGTGCCGTAGGCGATCACCTCGGCGGCCCCCTGCATCACGGCGGAGGAGCCGTAGCGGATGTTGATGACGGCATCGGCCCCCATGCCCTCGGCCTCGTCCACCATCCGCTTGACGGCGATCTGACGGGCCTCGTTGAGCATCTCGGTATAGCCGGTGATCTCGCCGCCCACCAGGGTCTTCATGCCGGCCATGAAGTCCTTGCCGAAGTTCTTGGACTGTACCACGGTGCCCTTAGCCATGCCCAGCACCTCAAATTCCTTTCCGGGGATGTAGTCGATGTTTACCAGTACCATAGTTTTTTCCTCCTTATACAATGTCACAGGTTGAATATCTTCCAGAGCGTCCAGCTCCTGGAACCGTTTTTTCAGCGCCCACAGGGCGGGGACCATCAGGGCGGCGCAGAAGGCGCCGAAGGCGAAGAACAGGACAAACAGCCACTGAGGCAGGTCCGGGATGAGGCACAGGGCCCAGAAGCCCACTACGCAGGCCGCCTGGAGCAGGCCGAAGAGCACAATTCCAATCACCGCGCCCCGCTTCTCCTTAGTATTTCCGGGCTTCATCCAGCTCTCCTTTCTCAATCTCCCGCACCCGCTGCCACAGGGCGGCGAAGGTGAAGGGAATGGTAATCAAATCGATCACCGCCAGAATCAGGGCCAGGCTCCGCAGCCAGTCCGTCCGGGTGACGGACCGCAGATAGAGCAGCGCCCCCACCGTCATCAGCTGGAGCAGGGTGTTGATTGCCACCGAACGGACCGCCAAGCGCTTTTCTGCCTTGCGGTCAATACTTTTTGGCCTCATCCTCCTCACCTCCCTTGATCTCCTTCCACCGCTGAATCAGCGCCACAACTACGCCGATTCCCACGGCCAGGATGGCCCCGACGTAGAACAGCATCACGCCGAAGGCCGCCCCCAACGACCCCAGAAAGGGGAACACCGGGCCGAAGGCCTGAATCAGCGTGGCCAGAATCAGCAGGACAAAGCCCACCACCAGCACCGTCACAATCACGCCGCCCACCAGGCCGTGGCCCTTTTTGTCAGTAGTTTTTCGCATCGTTCAGTTCTCCTTTCCTGAGCTCCTCCCGCCGCTGGACCAGAGTCTGAAAAAAGGCCAGTCCCAGGGGCAGAAGCAGCAGCCCTCCGGTAAGAATCGTGATCATTGCGGCTCCGGCCAGGGCCGGCCCGTCAATAGTTTTTTGCATCGTCCTCTTCTCCTTTCCGGATTTCCTTGATCCGCTGGAACAGGGCCAGCAGCACCCCCAGGATAATCACCCCGGGAATGGCCACCAGCACCACCAGCAGGGCCAGAGGCGGGGCGTCGGCGGGGTCCACGGTGAAGCCCCACACCATCAGCGCGATGAGGGCGGCCATCAGGGCGGTGGTCAGCAGGGCCATGACGACGGCCCCCGCGTACCGGACCGGCTTGGCGTCCTGCTTCTGCTTGTCCTGGAAGGTGGTGCCTGTCTTCTCCAGCTGCTCCATCTCCTCCAGCAGGGCGGCGGCGTCCAGGGCGTCCAGCCGCTCCTCCCGGTCCTTCAGGCTCTGGCACAGCTGGATGGACTGCTCCAGGCTCTTCTGCTCCCGCTCCAGGGTGACAAGGTGGCGGCGCATGCCGTCGGCCACCGTGCCCCCGGCCTGCATTCTGCGGATCTCCTCCAGGGGTACGCCCAGCTTGCGCATGAGCTTGATCTGCCGCAGGACAGCCACCTCCGCCTCGCCGTAGTCCCGGTAGCCGTTGGAGCTGTCCCGCCGGGGGGACAGCAGCCCCTGCTCCTCGTAGAAGCGGATGTTCTTCTTAGTGATGCCCACCTGGGCCTCTACCTCGTTAATTTTCATGGGCCTTCCCCCTTTCCGCTTATACTCTACACCTTCCACAAGGGGGAAAGTCAAGGGGTTTTTGAAATTTTTTGAGGTTCCACCCACTGTAGGGGGCGGCGCCCCCGACGCCCCATTTTCACCTCATCAGTCACCGCCTGCGGCGGTGCCAGCTTCCCCTTCAGGGGAAGCCTTTCTTGCGACGCTTCAGCCGGTTGTACTACCCTAAGCCTTCCCCTTTAGGGGAAGGTGGCATTTGCGAAGCAAATGACGGATGAGGTCATCCCTACACAATCTCCGTCACCGTCAGCCTGTCCCCCGCCACCCGGAACTTTACCTCCGCCCCGGCGAAGGCCATACCGTACACCCGGTCCGGGTCGTCCTGGTACTGGGGCCGGGGGTCCTGGGCCAGGACGGCCAGCAGGGCGGCACGCTTGTCCTCCGGGACAGCCTCCAGCAGCTCCGGCGGACATTCCACCTCCAGGTCCGCCCCCTTGGGCTGGGAGGCGAAGCCGCCCACCGCATCCGGCTTGCAGTCGGCATAGGGCAGATAGGGCTTGATGTCGTAGATGGGGGTGCCGTCCAGCAGGTCGGCCCCGGCCACGGTGAGGACGGGGCCCAGCTCCCGATGCTGCCTCACCTCCACCAGCCGCACACAGGACAGGCCGATGGGGTTGGGCCGGAAGGGGGACCGGGTGGCGAACACCCCCAGCCGCCTGTTCCCCCCCAGCCGGGGCGGACGGACGGTGGGGGACCAGCCCTCCCGCCGGGCCTGGGAGAACTCCCAGATCAGCCAAAGGTGGGAAAAGCCCTCCAGCCCCCGGAGGGCCTCCGGGACGCGGTACTCCGGTTCAAAGACCACCTCGGCGGTGAGCTCCTCCACCAGCCCGCTCTGGCGGGGGATGCCGAATTTTTCAGAAAAATCGCTCTTGATGTGGGCAATCGGGGTCATTTCCATAAAAAATCCCTCCCGAACCTATTATAAGGCATGGGAGGGATTTTGTCCAATCAGCGGACGATGATATTTTCCGAAATCTCGCTGAGGGCCTGGGCGGCCTCCATGTCGAACCGGCCGCTCCGGGCCAGGTCGGACAGGGAGATCATCCCCACCAGCTTCCCATTGTCCACCACCGGCAGGCGGCGGACCTGGTGGAGGGCCATGAGCCGGGTCGCCTCCCGGCAGTCGTCCCCGGGGGACACGGTGGCACAGGACCGGGTCATGATGTCCCGCACCGGGGTCTGGGCCGGGTCCTCCTCGGCGGCAACGCACCGCAGGACGATATCCCGGTCGGTGACCATCCCCCGCAGGCGGCGGTCGGAGCCGCACACCGGCAGCGCGCCCACGTTGTGCCGGCTGATGAGCCGGGCCGCCAGCGCCGCGGAGGAGCCCGGCTCCACCGTCACCGCGCTGGGGTTCATCAAATCCTTCACCTGCATAAAACCACCCTTTCGGTAAAATTTGGCTTATGGCCAGTTTAACCGAAAGGGCGGTTTTTTATACAAGGGGTGGAATTCCATACTGATATAGCGTCGATAATCCGGCGTTTTATCTTTACTCCGACAACTTTGGGACGCCTAACTGCGCCAGCCAGCCCTGTAATTTTTTTGCCGGAAATCCGGTCAGCGGATAGCTTTCTCCCACTTTGCTTTGAATTATGACCTTAGTGGCGAGAAGTATGGACCCAACGGTGAACCCCTTGATCTCGCCGAGTGTAAGCTCCATAAGAGCGGTTCCGGACAGGTCCATGTAGAAACAGACCCGCTGGTCCGTGACATAGATCTTTCCCTGAAAGGGCTTTTTGGTCAGCCCTTGCTTTTGATAAAGGGACATCGGACCTTTTCCGATCAGCGTTTCGCCAGCTTGTAATTGAAATTTTGCCATTGTGTCTACCTCCTTTTTGGTACTATAAATATATAGTTTAGTAATAACTACAATATTATAGTATATTAAAACATCTCCTGTCAAGCTAAAATATAACAATGAGGTGAGCGGCTGTGGCGGAAGAGATCAGGATAAAGAAGAAGGCGGCGCGGCGCGGGGACGACGGGTATAAAATCGTGTCAGTCCGCATGAAAGATGAGTTGATCGAAAAGCTGGACGTTCTGTCGGAGCAGACGAACCGCTCCAGGAATGAACTGATCAACCTGCTGTTGGTATCTGCCATTGACCTTGTAAAAATTGAGGAGTAAAAAAGCGGAACGCCGCCGGCGTTCCGCTTTTGTAATTATACCATCAGGGAGCACACCAGCTCCGTGTACTCCGCCGGGTCCTCCAGGGGCAGGTCGGCCAGGAGCAGGGCCTGGGCATAGAGCAGCTTGGAGTACTTGGCGACGGTCTCCTTGTCCCCGGCGTCCACCGCCTTTTTCAGGGCGGCGAAGGGGGCGGAGTCGGCGTTGAGCTCCAGCACCCGGTCGGCCTTCATGGGCTGGCCGCCCTCCACCTTGCGCATATACCGCTCCATCTCGATGGAGACGGGGCCGTCGGCGGACAGGCAGCAGGCCCCCGACTTGAGGATGGCGGACACCCGTACCTCCTTCACCTGGTCCCCCAGGGCCTCCTTGACGGCCTCCAGCACCGGCTTACCGGACTCGGCCTTTTCCTCGGCGGCTTTCTTCTCCTCCTCGGTCTGGGGCAAGGCGTCCTCCTCGGTGACGGACTTGAACTGCTTGCCGTCGATCTCCCGCAGGCCCTTCATGACGAAGTCGTCCACGTCCTCGGTGCAGTAGAGAATCTCGTACCCCTTGTCCAGAATGCGCTCCACCTGGGGCAGCTTGGCGATCTTCTCCACACTCTCGCCGCAGGCGTAGTAGTAGAAGGGCTGATCCTCGGGCATCCGGTCCTTGTAGGCAGCCAGGGTGGTGTTGGCCCCCTCCTTGGAGGACCAGAACAGCAGCAGGTCCTGGAGAACCTCCTTGTGCTGGCCGTAGTCGGACACCACGCCGTATTTCAGCTGAGTGCCGAAGGCGGACCAGAACTTCTCATACTTCTCCCGGTCCTCCTTCTGCATCTTCAGCAGCTCGTTCTTGATCTTCTTCTCCAGGGCGGAGGCGATGGTTTTCAGCTGCCGGGTGTGCTGGAGGACCTCACGGCTGATGTTCAGGGAGAAGTCGGAGGAGTCCACCACGCCCTTGACAAAGCGGAAGTGGTCAGGGAGCAGGTCGGCGCACTTGTCCATAATGAGCACCCCGGAGGAGTAGAGCTGAAGGCCCTTCTGGTATTCCCGGGTGTAGAAGTCATAGGGGGTCTTCTCCGGGATATAGAGCATGGCCTTGTAGGTGACAGCCCCCTCGGCGCTGGTGTGAATGACTGTCAGGGGGTCCTGCCAGTCATTAAATTTCTCCTTGTAGAAGGCGTTGTACTCCTCGGGCTTCACCTTGGACTTCTGCCGCTGCCACAGGGGGACCATGGAGTTGAGGGTTTTCCACTCTTTGACGGTCTCCCACTCGGGCTTGTAGTCCTCGGGGGCGTCCTCCGGCTTCTCCTTCTGCCGGTAGTCCTCCACCTCCATGACGATGGGGTAACGGATGTAGTCGGAGTATTTTTTGATGAGCTCCTGTAATTTGTAAGTGTCTAAATACTGGTCGTAGTCCTCCCCCTCGGCATTGGCCTTGATGTGCATGATGACGTCGGTGCCGGGGGCCTCCTTCTCGCAGGGGGTGACGGTGTAGCCGTCGGCCCCGTCGGACTGCCACATCCAGGCCTCGTCAGAGCCCCAGGCCCGGGAGATGACGGTCACGTGGTCGGCCACCATAAAGGCGGAGTAGAAGCCCACGCCGAACTGGCCGATGACGTCAATCTTGTCGGCGGCCTTGTCGTCCTCGGCCAGGCCGGCCTTGAACTGGCCGGAGCCGCTCCGGGCGATGGTGCCCAGATTGGACTCCAGGTCCTCCTTGCTCATGCCCACCCCGTTGTCGGAGACGGTGAGCAGCCGCCCCTCCTTGTCCGGGACAATGGTGATCTTCAGGTCCTTGCGCTTGACGCTGACGCTGTCGTCGGTGAGGGACTGGTAGGCCAGCTTGTCCTCCGCGTCGCTGGCGTTGGAGATCAGCTCCCGGAGGAAAATTTCCTTGTGGGTGTAGATGGAGTTGACCATCAGGTCCAGCAGCCGCTTGGATTCCGCCTTGAATTGCTTCTTTGCCATAATTTTGATTCCTCCATGTATAATAAACTTCTTTGATAACAATACGGTTAGCACTCGTTTTATATGAGTGCTAACCGTATTCTAGCGCAGTTCCGGCAAAAAAGCAATAGGGTTCATAATTTGTTTACACTTTCCCGTCAACTGCCGGCGGCCCGGCACACATATTGGCCCATGTGCCGCATATAGTGGTATGTATACCCCAAATTATCCATGGAGGAGTCTGCATGAGTGACAACAAAACTGCGCTGCCCCCCTCCGCCGGCCGGCCCGCGCCCCGGGGGCCCGACCTGGACGACCTGATTTTTCAGGAGGAGGGCTGGCTGGTCAGCGACCGCTAAGGGGACATCTCCAATTGGAGATGCCCCCTTCCCATTAAAAGATTAAATCCCGGCTGATCTCACCCAGGGAGTGGACGCCGCACATGGCCATGGTGTCGGCCAGCTCCCCTTTGAGCTTGTCGGTGAGCGCCCTGACCCCCTCGGCCCCGCCGCCGTAGACGGCGGTGACATAGGGGCGGGCCAGGATGCAGGCGTCGGCCCCCAGGGCCAGAGCCTTGCACACGTCCACGCCGGTGCGGATCCCGCCGTCCACCAGCACCACCATCTGGCCCTTGACGGCCTCGGCGATGGCGGGCAGCACCTCGGCGGTGGCGGGGACGCCGTCCTGAACCCGGCCGCCGTGGTTGGAGACCACAATACCTGCCGCCCCGGCCTCCAGGGCCTTGCGGGCGCCCCGGACCGTCATGATCCCTTTGAGGATGAAGGGGACCCCGGCGTACTGGATGACCTCCCGCAGCTCGGCGGCCGTCTTGGGGCCGGCGGGGGGTGTGAGCCCCTTGAGGAAGGGCAGGCCGGCGGCGTCGATGTCCATAGCGAACATCTGGGCCCCGGAGGCCTTGGCCTGGTCCAGCTTGGCGAACAGGGTCTCACGGTCCCAGGGCTTTACGGTGGGGATGCCCTTGCCGCCGTTCTGGCCGATGACCTTGGCGGCCGCCGCGAAGACAGCGGGATCGGTGCCGTCGCCGGTGAAGGCGGCGATGCCGGCCTGGGCACAGGCGGGGACCAGAATGTCGTTATACTCCAGATCGGTAAATTTGTCGCCGTAGTGGAGCTTTACCGCCCCCACGGGCCCGGCGAAGACAGGCAGGTCGTAGGTCTGTCCGAAGAGAGTAAAGCGGGTGTCCACCGGCCCGTTTTCACAGATGGTGTCCATGTTCAGGCACAGGTCCTGCCACGCGTCGTAGTTCCGGGCGGCTACGGTGCCGGTCCCCTTCGCCCCCGGACCTGGCATGGTGTTTTTGCAGGCCCGGCCGTTGCACACCGGACAGGCCTTGCAGTATGGGCCGATGCAGGTGCGGGCGGCCGTCAGAATCTCTTGATAGGTCATAGGCGTTCCCTCCTTGTTTCTCTCCTCAGATCATACCGTGCCCCGGGGCTTTCGTCAAGGGAAAAGGTGAGTCGGGAGTGTCCTAACGCGCATTTCATCGGTTCCTCTTGAGGCTTGTAGGGGCGGATATTATCCGCCCGCTGCTCCAGAAGTTCCGGCTTTTCCAGAAGTGGGCGGCTGATAGCCGCCCCTACATAAAAGCTGCGAAAAGGACACTCCCGGTGAGTCTCAGGCGGTGGTGCCCTGTAAAAAGCACTGGAGTGCCCCGATGAGATTGGCGTCGTTCTGAAACGCACAGGCGACAACCTCCACCTGGGATACGGTGTACGGGCAGTGGCGGTACAGCTCCTGGAGCTGCGCTCTGACGGACCGGATCAGGGCCGGCTGGGCGCTGATTCCGCCGCCGATGGCGAAGCGTTCCACATCCAGAACTGTCTGGAGGTTGAAGATCTGAACGGCAATTTCTCTGGAAAATTGCTCCAGGCAGTCCAGCGCGTCCCGGTCCCGGCGGTTGACGGCCTGGAAGACCTGAACGCCGTCCACCTGATCGGGGTCCAGCCCCTTCCGCCCGGCGTACATCCGGCACAGGCGGAGTGCGCTGCAGCGGTTGCCCCACACGGTATCCAGGCTGGCCATGCTGTCCCGGTCGGTTATAAGGTAGGAGACCTCCCCTGCGGAGGAGTGCTTCCCCCGGTGGAGCTTGCGGTCCTTGATATAGCCGCCGCCGATCATAGTGCCGAAAATCAGCACAAAGCCGTCGTTCACGTCCCGGAGGCTCCCCGCGGCGGCCTCCGCCAATGCGGCGCATTTGGCGTCGTTTTCCATGGAGATTTTTACCGGGCAGCGCCGGTACAGGCTCTGGCGCAGGTAAAAATCGTCGTTGTACCCCAGGGCGCCGCCCATGCGGCAGTAGCCCTTCTCCGTGTCGATAATGCCGGGCATGGAGATGGCGATTCCGTCCAGGGGCAGCAGGCTGTCATAAATCCGGCCGATGGCCTCAATCAGCTCCTCCCGGCCGTCCCGGGGGGTACTGGTCCTGCCCCGCGCCAGAAACTCCATGGACTCATCCATACAGGCGTACTTAATAAACGTACCGCCGATGTCAAGCACTAAAACTCTCATCCGCAGTCCCTTGGCTCAGCACTCCAGCTTCTCCAGGGTGCAGGTCTTGGCAATGGACTTGCGGATCTCCGCCCGGAGGGGCAGCACCGAGGTGGGGGAGACGGACAGCTCATCGATGCCGATGGCCAGGAAGGTCTCCAGCAGCTCCAGGTCGGCCCCCAGCTCGCCGCAGATGCCGATCCAGATGCCCGCCTTGTGGGCGGCGTCGGTGGCAATTTTCAGCGCCCGGAGGACGGCGGGGTGGTGGGGGTCGAAGAACTTGCCCAGGTCGTTGGCCTGCCGGTCGCAGGCCAGGGTGTACTGGGTCAGGTCGTTGGTGCCCACGGAGAAGAAGTCCACCTCCTGGGCCAGCTCCTCCGCCACCAGGACGGAGGCGGGGGTCTCGATCATGATGCCGATCTCAGTGTCCTTGTTGTAGGGGATACCCTCCTTGTCCAGCTCGGCCATCACCTTCTGGCAGGCCCGCTTGCACTCCTTCACCTCCCAAACGGAGGTAATCATGGGGAACATGATGGCAACCTTGCCGTAGGCGGAGGCCCGGTACAGGGCCCGCAGCTGGGTGCGGAAGACCTCGGGCCGGTTCAGGCAGATGCGGATGGCCCGGACGCCCAGGGCGGGGTTCTCCTCCTTGTGCAGCTGGAAGTAGTCCACCTGCTTGTCGGCGCCGATGTCCAGGGTGCGGATGACCACCCGCTTGCCCCCCATGGCGGCGGCGACCTCCTGATAGGCCTTGAACTGGTCCTCCTCAGAGGGGTAGTCGCTGGTGGCCAGATACAGGAACTCTGAGCGGAACAGGCCGATGCCCTGGCCGTCGTTGGACAGGACGGCGGCCACGTCGGCGGGGGAGCCGATGTTGCAGTAGACCATCATCTCCCGGCCGTCCAGGGTGACGTCCTTCTGGCCCTTCATGGTCTCCATCAGCTCTTTCATTTCCTGCTGCTTGGTCTGCTTGGATTGGAAGGCTGCCAGGGTAATTTCGTCCGGCTCGATGGCCACCTGTCCGGTCTCACCGTCGATGTAGACCTGCCGTCCGCTGAACTCCGCTTTCAGAGCCTCGCCCAGGCCGCAGATGGCGGGGATGCCCATGGTCCGGGCCAGGATGGCGGTGTGGCTGTTGCCCGAGCCGCCCTGAGTGATGAAGCCCAGGATTTTGGATTTGTCCAGCTGGAGGGTCTCGGAGGGGGCCAGGTCGTCGGCGGCCAGGATGACGGGGATCTCAGAGTCGATGCCCCCCTCGGCGATACCCATCAGGTTGTTGAGGATGCGGCGGGTGACATCCTTGATGTCGGCGGCCCGGCCCTGCATGTAGGGGTCGTCCATGGCGGCCAGCATGGCGGAGAACTCCTCGCCGGCGGTCTCCACCGCCTTTTCGGCGGTGCAGTGCCGCTCCTCCAGGGCGTTCATCATGCAGTCCACATAGTCCTCGTCCTCCACGAACATGGCGTGGGTCTCAAAGAGGATGGCGGTCTCGTCGCCGGCCTCCTCCCGGGCCTTGTCCGCCAGGGCGTTGAGCTGGTCGATGGCCTTCTCCTGGGCCTCGGCGATGCGGGCCTTCTCCGCCTCGATATCGGCGGCGGGGGCGTCGGAGATGGTGGTGCCAGGCCGCTGGAAGAAATAGATGGGGCCGCTGGCCACACCCTTGGAGACGCCTTTTCCCTGCATAAGGATCATGCTGTTTCCCTCCTGTTTTATAAAAATAGAGT
>CATNCS010000009.1 GCA_950097245.1 uncultured Oscillospiraceae bacterium
GCCGACCTGCTGAAGCTGTGCAAAACCAAGAAGACTGAACTGCTGTTTTTGGCCCTGTTTTTGAAAATGCTCAAGGTGGGCGGGCGGTGCGCCTGTATCGTTCCGGACGGCGTGCTGTTCGGGTCCTCCAAGGCCCACCGGGATATCCGCCGGGAGCTGGTGGACAACCACCGCCTGGAGGCGGTTATCTCCATGCCCTCGGGGGTGTTCAAGCCCTACGCCGGGGTGTCCACCGGGGTACTCATCTTCACCAAAACCGGCCACGGCGGAACGGACAAGGTGTGGTTCTACGATATGCGGGCGGACGGCTTCTCCCTGGATGATAAGCGGTCCCCCGTGGCGGAGAACGACATCCCCGATATCGTCGCCCGGTTCCATGACCTGGCCGGGAAGGAGGCCCGGGAGCGCACCGAGCAGTCCTTCCTGGTGCCCAGGGAGGAGATTGTGGAGAATGGCTACGATCTGTCCATCAACAAGTACAAAAAGACCGAGTATGTCCCCGTGGAGTACCCGCCCACCAGCGAGATTTTCGTCCAGCTGCGCCAGCTGGAAGCCGAGATTCAGAAGGGACTGGAGGAATTGGAGGGGATGGTGTGATGGCGAGATTGGGGGACATTTTTACAATATCTTCTGGTGGAACACCAGATAAAAGACAGGCGAAGTATTATGAAAATGGAACTATTTCATGGGTGAAAACAGGAGATTTAAAAGAAAAATATGTTTCACATATAAATTCTACAATTCTCCTGCCGATTACGCCCGTATGCGTGAGGTGTCAGACCGGCTTTGCCGGGAGTACGCTATTTCTGTGATAGAGAACCCTGGCGGGCGGGCCAAAAACTACGCAGAATGGCAGGCCGAGCAGAACGGCAAGCCCACCCACCGGGGCACCATCCGGGCCGACATTGACCGGGCCATCCTCGCCTCCACCACCGAGCGCGACTTTCTGCGGGTGATGGCTGGCAGTATCACCGCCGATATGAACCGGCTCTTTGCCGCCCAGGAGAAAGCGCAGAAATACTCTTTCTGATATTGTTATCCATGGCCAGACCCAGGACAGGGCGGCTTTTTTCATTCCTCAAGCAGCTTTGAAACGGGAACTTCGAGCGCATCCGCAATTCTGAACAGCGTCTTCATCGACACGCCAAAAGTCTGTGTCTTTGACGCTGCCTTGATGCTTTCCAATACATAAATTTATTGACACTCCTGATGTTCAACTATATAATGCAGATTTGTCCAGTCTTTTACTTGATTGGACACACACAATGTTATTGGCAAAGGGGTACTCTTTGCCAAAATAGGAGGAAAATATGAATAAGCAGGAATTGATCGAACGTATGGCAGGCAAGACCGGGATGGCAAAAAAGGACTGTGGTATTGCCTTGGATGGTATGCTGTCTGCAATCACAGAGGCTTTGCAAAAGGATGACAAAATAAAGCTGACTGGCTTTGGCACTTTTGAGGTGAAGCACCGGGCCGCCAGAACAGGCCGCAATCCGCAAACCAAGGAGACTGTGGAAATTCCGGCGCAGAGCGTTCCGGTGTTTAAGGCGGGAAAGGTCTTGAAAGAAAGCATTCTTGGTAGCAGCGAGAAAAGAGTATTGTCAAAAGCTGCGCTTTAGTATATAATTCCTCTGTGAATAGGTGACAGGAGAAGTGGTTATTGCAGGGGGGAAGTGATTACACTGGATGATACCAAGACCCGGATCATCGTTGCCGCAATCAAGGCTGTACGGCAGTATGGCCTGGAAGGGGTGCGCATCCAGAACGTCAGCGAGCTGGCGGGGATTTCATCAGGAGCGATTTACCGCCACTTTGACGGCAAGGATCAACTGCTGGTGGAGTGCTTCACTTATGTGGACAAGCAGGCGGCGGCAATCTTTGAACATTTGAAATTCAACCCGCTGCTTATGCTCACTGACCCTATGGGTGCGGTAAAGGCGCTGTGGGTGCCCTATTTTCGGTTTTGGACATCCCGCCCGGACGAAACAGTTTTTTATCACCGCTTTCGGGACAGTACGTTTTTCCCCCAGTATGACAAGAGCCGGGATGTGACCTATTTCAAGACGTTTATTGGAATGGTTGACGTTTTCAAAAAGGTATTTCCAATCCTGGACAAAATCAATCAGGATTTATTGTGGCTCCACGTCCTCACATCCACTGTTATGTACGCAAAGTATGTGGTGGAAGGGACGCTTCCAGACAATCAGGAAACCGAGGACACTGTGTTTCAGTTGTTAACCACTGGACTGAGCGGCTATTTGAAACCGGAGAAGCCTAAAAAATCAAGACGAAAATGAAAATGTGCCGCTGGAGGCGGTTCATTTTTAGTAGTTTGATAATGAACGTTCACTATCATACCGGTTAAAGGCACGCTCGGTTCTCAAATTTTTTTGGCGCTAAGGGGGAGTGAACATTCACTAACTTTGGAATAACCTTCTTTCTATTCGGAAAACTATCTGCATCGAATACAAAGGAGATTATTGCCATGTTCAGCCAGGAAGCAGCTTTCACAATTACCGCCGACCACATTTCCCAATATGCGGCGCACCTCCAGGAACAAGAGAGAGCCAAGAATACTGTAAAGAAATATGTTCATGACCTTAACGATTTCATGTTGTTTCTGAATGGGAAAGCCGTCACAAAGGTGGCCGTGATCGCGTGGAAAGAGCATCTGGCTGATACCTATACCCCAGCCACAGTCAATTCCATGCTGGCAGCGGTCAACAGTTTTTTCCAGTTCATGGACTGGCCGAAGCTGTCTGTCAGGCCGCTGAAAGTACAGCGTCCCCTTTTCTGTGATGAAAGCCGGGAAATGACCCGCGCTGAATATGTCCGTTTGGTGAACGCGGCCCAGCGGCAGGGAAATGAACGGCTGTCCCTGCTTCTTCAAACGATTTGCGCCACTGGCATCCGGGTATCAGAACTCCGATTTATCACTGTGGACGCTGTGAACCTGGGCCGTACTGTGGTCACGAACAAGGGAAAACGGCGAACTGTTTTTCTGCCTGGAAAGCTGTGCGGGCTGCTGAAAAAGTATCTGAAAAAACAAAAAATCACCGACGGATCGGTGTTTGTGACGCGGACGGGCAAACCCCTTGACCGCTCCAATATCTGGCGGGATATGAAGGCTCTGTGTGAAAGCGCCGGGGTTGAGCCAGACAAGGTGTTCCCCCACAACCTGCGGCATCTGTTCGCCCGGACGTATTACTCGCTGGAAAAGGATTTGTCCCGGCTGGCGGATATTCTGGGCCATTCCAATGTCAGCACCACCCGCATTTATACCGCAGAGAGCGGTTTTGTTCACGCCCGACAGATGGAGCGGCTGGGTCTGATCCTTACAACATAATTTTTGTTATGTTGTTGTTTAGACCGCAACAGGTCAATATACATATCGCATTATACAGGAAAAACGGCTTTCTGACAAGTCCTTTTACAACTTAGGCATGAAGAAACTGACGGGATGCTCTCTATATTTATCTCGCCTGTCTTTTCTTGCACTTTTTTCAGACTCTCTGCGTCCTTACAGTGAAATTGGGGCGGTTGGGCTTCACTCTAATACAACATAACAAAAATTAAGTTGTTAATAGGCAGCTTGAGTTAAATATAGTGAGGGATATGAGTATGGAAAAAATATTGATCGTGGACGACAGCATTGTGCAGGCAGCACAGCTAAAGTCAATTATAGAAGATGAGTATGATATTACCGTCGCACAAACTGCGGAGGACGGGCTGCGTTTAGTGAGCGAGGGGGATTTTTCCCTCATTCTGCTGGATGTCGTGATGCCTGGAATGGACGGTTTTACGCTGCTGAAAATGTTGCAGGAGCAAATCGTGACTCAAAGCATCCCGGTCATCTTGATTACCAGCCTTGCAGATGTGACGAATGAGCAGCGTGGACTTGTTTTAGGAGCCGTGGATTATATTACAAAGCCATACATTCCACTGATCGTTAAGGCAAGGGTCAACACACATATCAAACTCTACAAATATCGCAGACAGATTGAGCAGCAATCCATGACCGACCAACTGACAGGAATTGCCAACCGGCGTCGGTATGAACAATACAGCGCGACAAAATGGAGAGAAGCGATCCGCCTGCACGTTCCGTTCTCCATCTGTATGTTTGATATTGACCGCTTCAAAGTGTATAACGATACCTTTGGCCATCCTGCCGGAGATAAGGTGATCGCTTCCGTTGCTCAGACAGCGGCGTCCTATTTGAAACGCAGTACGGATTTTCTTGCCCGCTATGGCGGCGAGGAATTTGTGGCATTGTCCCTGGGCGACAGTTCGCAGCAGATTTTTGAACACTTGAAGAAAATCCGACAGGCAGTAGAAAACCTGCACATCCCCCATGATCCGTCTGTGGCTGAATGGGTCACGGTCAGTGTCGGAGGGGTCACGATTGTTCCTGATACGGAAAGCACCTATGATTTTTACTTAAAAATCGCGGACACCATGCTGTACGATGCAAAGAAAAACGGCCGGAACCGGGTCGTTTGGGCCGATGAAAGGCTGAAACAGTTGTGGGAAAAAAGGTAGTCTGACTGACATCAAAATATCAATTCATATGGGAGGTATATTGTGAGCTTATTGGAGCTTTTCAGAAAAAGGGCAAAAGAACGGCCACCTCAAGAGGATAAAGATACAAATGGCACAGAAGAACTCGATATTTATTCGGGTATGCGGGTGGAAGTAACAACCGCCGCAGGACAGATACTCTTTGTGGCAAAGCTGATGGGCCTGCATGGGGACAAGGCGGAGCTGCACCAATATTCGGAGGCCGCGATTGTCAAGGATGTTGAAACCATCCATGCCAGGATCAGAGGATATAGCGACTATGAGCGCAAAGCGGTCTATATGGAGGGCATAATTACACCCGGCCCCAAGCATATATGGCAAGTGGAGGAGCTGACCATCGTCCGCGTGGGAAATGACCGTGCCTTTTTCCGCCTGACCACAAACCTTGACGCCACCGCCACCATGTTCAGCGGATTGGCAATGGGAGAAAAGCCCTGCAAGCTGCTGAACATCAGTGTGGGCGGGGCCAGCGTCAGCTCGGAGTACAGATACCACAAGGGAGACAAATTTCTGCTGAAGGTCAGGCTGTTGGAGGACAGGCCGGAATCGGTCATGTTCAGCCAAATCGTGCGCGTTGTAGAAAAGGACGAGGGAAAATTCGAGTACGGGTGCCGATTTTTGGAATTGACCGAAGTCGATCAGGAACAAATAACACGGAATATTTTTGCAGTCCAGCGCCAAAAAAGGGGACGTTCCTAAACATTCGTGAAAACATAAAGGAGAGTAGAAAATGAGTATGTTCTATCGCCATAATCGCGGCGGCAAGCGGCTCCAAAGAAAACCAAAGTCTGAAAACAATTCAGGAGCACGGCTTGCCGCGCTCCTTTTGTGTTTGTCCATGCTGATGGGCTTCCTCCCCGCGCTGGCATCTGCGGCAGACAATGAGGAAAAACTTTCCAGCATTGTGACGTTTGAAAGCATTTCCCTTCACTACGCTGGTGCTGGCGGTCAGCCGGAGGCTGCTGCCATTCAAAATGGCGCATTGATCGGACGAGATAAACAGTTAGCTTTGCGTTATACATAGTGTAGCCAACATCCCGGCGATTCAGAAGCAGGCTCCGCTGATTGACAAGATCCTCCATACCAACTAACTGGACGATGCGGAGATCTATGAGTTTGAACACATCCGGGAGAGACTGCGGGATCTGATCAAGTACATCCCGTGGAACTGGCTCATTATACCACTAATTTTGACGATGAAGTTTTGTCCATGGACTGGAAGAAGTCAGAGCTGGAGAACAATGATTTACAGAACTACAAAGCCAAAGCGGAGTTCTATGTCCGCCAGCACCAGGACGAGGTGGTGATTGCCAAGCTGAAAGGAAACGTCCCACTGACCCAGGGGGACGTTGGAGCGCTGGAGCGTATCCTCTGGAGCGAGGTGGGCTCCAGAGAGGACTATGAAGCGGAGGTCGGCGCCAAGCCCTTGGGGGAGTTCGTCCGGGAGATCGTGGGCCTGGACATGAGAGCGGCGAAAGAGGCCTTTGCGGATTACCTCAATAACGCAAATCTGGACAGCCGGCAGATTTACTTTGTCAACCAGATCGTGGAGTACATTGTGCGCAACGGTATGATGAAAGACCTGTCCGTTCTTCAGGAACCACCCTTCACCGACCAGGGCAGCGTGGTGGAGGTGTTCACCGACCTGTCCCTGTGGCTGGGAATCAAAGCGGTGGTCGACAGGATCAACTCCAATGCCGCAGTGTGAATGTAACAATTTAAAGACCTGGGGCTGGATCACATTGATCAAAACCCCAGGTCTTTATACTTAATCACAGATCTGATTCGGTGAAACGTATTCCGGCTATTTGCTGTATTGATCTTTCAAACTCTGGTGTCCCTCCTGATCCTTCCGGATTAGTTCCTCCGCAGTCAAATACTGCCACTGTGGATCGTCACTCGGCTTACTGAGATCAAGGAGCATTAGCGATGAGGGGTATTGCCGCTCAGGGTCAAAGTCCAGATCGGCAGCTACCCGTTTTTGCCAAATGCTTTCCTCTGGCGGCAGCTCCTGCTTGAGCGTATCATAGCTGGTCAGCTCGTGAGTGGTGTCGATACGGCGCAGAAATTCTCTGGCCTCAATTTTTCCGGCCATATAATCCCGGCGTGCTTGACGGGCGTTTTTCTCCCACACATCGTACTGTATCACTGTCATAGGAATCAGCCGGTCCCGCTGATTCTCCGGCGCGTCCTGATAGCGCAGCATTCTGGCATACATCCGGTCCCGCAGCTGCTTGAACAGTTTGAGGGCATCGTCCTGCTCCGGACCTTTTTTGCGTTTGAGGTTGGCCACCCGCTTTTTACAGCTTTGACCGTCAAAGATTCGGTCACAGTAGCGGGTTGCCGCCTGAGTTCTGGGGATGAAATAATTCCAGCAGTAATCACACCGGGCAATGCGCTGTTTCTCCTGCCGAAAGTACAGCAGAAGTTCGATCAGGCGAAGCTGGAACACAGAACCAACACAAAGTTGTAGAGGAGTATCCCCGTACCCGTCCAGATGGGCGGGGTCACAGAATGCGGCAATCTCAGGATACGCGTTATGCAGTTTCGCAAACCGCTCCTGCTGGGTGGCCCGCTCCGTCCCGTCGAAGGTCATCTCCATGATGTTGCGAAGCCGGATCTGTGTGCGGATGGGAAGTTCCAAAACCTGGAGCAGGCGCTGTCCGGCCCGGAGGAGAAAGATGGGCGAACCGTCATCCTGCATCCGCAGCGCCTGATCCAGCAAGCTCCCCAGTACAAAAAAGCTGAGTGGGTCGATTTCCCGGAGCGTGGAGGGGAGCAGCAGCGCCTCAGCGGTCAAGTCCTCCAAATCCGATTCCGATACATCCAGCCGTTCTGCAAAGAGCGGATGTTCCTCATACAGCCGCTGGATTTCCCGGCGGTAGGCTGTGTAGTCCATCTCCGCTGCGGCAACCAGGTCCTCCGCGGGAGTGATCAAAGGAAGGTGCTTCTCTGGTCCATACGCTCCGGACATCACAACACAAAATTTTCCGTCAACCCCGGTCTCGATCCAGAGGCCGGGGGATTTTTTGTCTGCCATACCGCTCCCTCCCCAAAGTCACTTCATGATGTAAAGACGGCTGAAATTATTGTAGCATGACAGCGAGGAAAAAGAAAGTCCGGACGAACCTCGACAACTGAATACCCGCCACCAGAGAGGATATGTCTCCGGCCCAAGTATCGCCACAACTCCGCAGACACGGACGAGCGTACCAGGAGAGAACAAAACTGCAAAGGGCTGTGGTTGGAACCTTTCTTGAACCATCTTGTGGTAGGAGAAACCAACCAATCCACAGCATCCCTTACAGTGTAGCACAGCCCTTGGAGAGGGGCTCTAATAACTACTACTCTATAATACAAGGAGAAGCCTATCGACAGCCGTATAAATCAGGTAAAATACGGAAATTATTTTATAGAATGGAGGGACAGTCATGTCTGAGCAAAGGTCCACTGAACAGCGCAGGAAGGAGACAGCGGCAAAGATTTGGCTGTCCTACTACAACCGGGTGCTGTATGAAAAGGGCATCATCACAGAGCGGGAGCGCAATAAGATGGCGCTGAAAATCGACGGCTGGAAAATGACCATGGCCTGACAGACAGGTGGACCGCAATTGTTGCGGTCCCCCTTGCTTTGCTTCATATTCTGTGATATACTGCAAGATAAAAAATGATAAAACGAACTACAAAGGAGACGAGCCATGGATATACACAGCATTCGTCAGGCCTTGCGCACAAAATCCGTCTACGATATCCCTCTTCGGGTGACCTTCTATGCCCGGGTATCCTCCGAGAGTGACGAGCAGCTCAACTCCCTGGGCAACCAGGTGAGCTACTACGAGGAGTTCATCCGCAAAAATTCCGCCTGGGAGTATGTGCCAGGCTATGTAGACGAGGGTCTGTCCGCCGCCACCACCAAGAAGCGGGAGGACTTCCACCGCATGGTGGAGGACGGTAAGGCGGGACTCTTTGACCTTATCATCACCAAGGAGATCACCCGTTTCGCCCGAAACACCCTGGACTCCATCCTCTACACCCGGGAGCTGCTCAGCGCCGGAGTAGGGGTGTTCTTCCAAAACGACAACATCAACACCTTTGACGAGGACTCCGAACTGCGCCTGACCATCATGTCCGGAATCGCCCAGGACGAACTGCGCAAGCTTTCCAGCCGGGTAAAGTTCGGCCACGCCCAGGCCATCAAGAAAAATGTGGTGCTGGGCAACAGCCGTATCTTTGGATACGTCAAGGACGGGGGGCGGCTTGTGATCGACGAGGACGAGGCCCCCATGGTCCGTGAGCTGTTCGAGCTGTACGCCACGGGGGACTACTCTATGAAGCAGATAGAAACCCTGTTCTGGGAAAAGGGCTACCACAACCACAACGGTAAAAAAATTGCCCATACCACCATGTCCGGCATGATCTCCAACCCCAAGTACAAGGGCTACTATGTGGGCAACAAGGTGAAGGTCATCGATCTGTTCACTAAGAAGCAGAAATTTCTCCCGCCGGAGGAATGGGTGATGTTCAAGGACGAAACCGGGGAGATCGTCCCGGCCATCGTCTCCGAGGAATTGTGGGACAAGGCCAACGCCGTATTGAAAAAGCGCAGCGAGGACGTGAAGGGCCGCCAAGGGATCTGCAACCACGCCAACCTCCTCACCGGAAAGCTCTACTGCATCCACTGCGGCGCGGCCTACTACCGCCGGGAGTCGGTGGACCGGCAGGGGAACAAAAACAGCAAGTGGGTGTGCTCCGGCAAGATCAAAAATGGAGCGGACAGCTGTCCCTCCTTCGCTGTCTACGAGGAAGAACTGAAGCCTCTGCTCTTCGAGGTCTTCCGAGAGACCGAGGAGGACGCTCAGGCCCTGGTGGAGGAGTACATCGAGATGTACAAATCCCTGGGAGATGGGGAGGATACGGCAAAGCAGATCGACGGCCTCCGCCAGCAGATCCAGCTGGCCCAGAAGAAGAAAAGCAAGCTCTTGGGCTACAACGCGGCGGGCCAGCTCTCCGACCGGGATTTCCTCTCCATGAACAAGGACTGTGACCGGGAGATCAGCGAGGCGGAGCGGCAGATCTACGACCTGGAGCAGCAACAAATGTCCCGGGAGGATTTCCGCAAGCAGATCGACACCATCCGCCGGGTGCTCCGGGAGGCGGAGCGGGATGCCGCTCAGGGACTCATCAGCAAGGAGTTTGTGGACAGATATATCGATAAAATCTTTGCCACCCCGGAGGAGGACGGCTCCCTGCGGCTGCAAATCAAGATATTTACCGGAGAGTCCACCGAAAAGTATCTGCAAAGCCTCCGGGCGGGCGCGGCGCGCAGCGCCCAGGGGATCCAGCGGCACGCTGGTCGTACGGGTCACACGTTCAAGAAGATGATTGAGTCCTACGAGAACGGCCTGAAGTAATCTGGCCCGCTCCGGGACAATTTATTCCGCGTGACAAAATCAGGGCCCCCGAAGCATCGGGGGCCCTGATGATTCATAGTCCATTGACGATAAAGCCGGGCCGCTGCCCCTCCAGAAGGAGCCGGACGGAGTTCCACATATTTCTGTGGGCCCGGCGGAAGACGCCGCCGGTGATGCCGCCCAGGTGGGGGGAGTACACCGCCCGGTCCGCGATTTCAGGGGGCAGGTCCACCAGCGGATGGTCGGCGGGGGTGGGCTCCGGGTCCAGGGTGTCCACAGCGATTCCGCCCAACACTCCGTCGACCAGGGCCCGGCGGACAGCCATATTGTCCACCAGCTGGCCACGGGCGGTGTTCACCAGGATGGCCCCCGGCTTGACCCGGGACAAAAAGTCTCCGTTTACCATACGGGTGGTCTGCTGGTTGACAGCGCAGTGGAGGGAGAGAATATCGCACCGGGCGGCCAGCTCCTCCAGGGGGAGATAGGAGATGTTCAGCTCCTCCTCCACCTCGGGGGGGCGGCGGTGGGCGGTGTAGTAGTACAGCCTGCAGCCGAAGGGCCGCAGCAGCCGGGCGGTGGCCGTGCCGATGTCACCCAGGCCGATGAGGCCCACACTTTGCTCCTCCAGCTCCGGGGCGCTGGACACCATAAACTGCTCCTTAAACCGGATCTGTTCCCCGGCCTTCACGGCGGCGTGGCCGGTAATCCCCCGGCGCAGGGCCATGAGCATGAGCATCACGGCGTGCTCCGCCACGCTGCCCGCGTTGCACCCTTTGTTGTTGCACACAAAGATGCCCCTTTCCCGGGCGGCCTCGATGTCGATAGCGTTGAAGGCCACCCCCTCGGAGTGGATCATCCGCAGTCCGGGCAGGGCCTCCATGACCTCCCGGCCCACGGTTGTGATGGCGTCGGCAAAGACAACCTCCGCGTCCCGGTTGGCCTGCGCCGCCTGGAGGGTGGACTGGTGGGCGCTGGCAAAGACCGGCTCCACCGGCAGGTCCCGGGCGAAATCGGGGAGGTACAGGTCGTAGCGGGCGCGGGGCCCGAAGATCAGAATTTTCATAAGGTTGCCTCCAGTGCCGCCCAGCCGTTTTTCTCCCGCTTTTTGGTGACGGTCAGGCCGGCCTTTTTTAACGCGGCCTCCACCTCGTGGGCCCGGGTGTCGATGATGCCGGAGCAGAGGAAAATTCCGTCCTCCTCCAGCAGGCCGGGCACCTGGGGGGCCAGGGGGATAATCACATCGGCCACGATGTTGGCCAGCACCAGGTGGTATTTCTTCTGTGCCAGCTCCGCGGCCAGGGCCTTGTCGGCCAGCACGTTGCCCGCCCGGACGGTATACCGGTCCCTCCCGATGCCGTTGAGGGCGGCATTCTCATAGGCCACGTCCACCGCCTTGGGGTCGATGTCCACGGCTACGGCGGACCGGGCCCCCAGGCACAGGGCGGCGATGGACAGGATCCCGCTGCCGCAGCCCAGGTCCAGCACGTCCCGGCCGGGGAGGGTGTGCTCCTCCACCCCCTCCAGGCACAGCTGGGTGGAGGCGTGGGAGCCGGTGCCGAAGGTGAGGCCGGGGTTGAGGTAGAAGGGCACCCGGCCCGCCGGGACGGGCTCCTCCCGCAGCCACTGGGGGACTACGTAGAGCCGCGTTCCGATCTCCAGAGGCCTGTAGTACTTCTGCCAGCTGTAGGCCCAGTCGTTGTCGGTGAGGGGGGTGGCGGCATACTCGCAGTCCAGCCCCCGGACATACTGCTCCAGCTGCTTTTTCCCGTCCTCGTCGTCGGTGACGTAGAACTTCACCCGGGTGACCCCCTTCATCCGGTCCAGCAGCTCCTGGTCCACATAGTCCCAGTACTGCCGGTTCTGTTCCAGAAAGCTGAGGAAGTCCCCCTCGTCCTCAATGACCAGGCTGTCCATCCCGGCGGCGGCCAGCTGGGCGCACACCTGATCCAGCTTGTCCGGGGTGGTGTTGACGGCTATCTCCAGCCATTTGATCTCGTCCATAGGTTCCACATCCAATCTGTTTCGGAAAATTGAGGTGCACGTTGCAGGGGCGCATAGCGCCCGCGGGCGGCTGATAGCCGCCCCTACATTTTGGGCCGCTCCTGAAACCATGCGTCTGTGGGCAAATCGTCCCAGCAGAAGAGCAGACGGTCACAGGAGAGGAGGACCGTTACAAATCCGTCCTCCGAGCCGGGGGGCGGCGGGTCCATATAGCCATCGTCGTCAAAATGAAGGACAAGGTCGGGCCCGGCCTCCTCCGCCCGGGTGATGCAATGGTCGTGGAGGGAGATAGTTCCCACGTCCTCCGACACAAACTTCCACCCATCTGCCATCGGGCTACCGCTCCGTTCCCATATAAAACAGCGCCACGGTGCCCGGGCCGGAGTGGGCGCCGATGACGGGGCCCACGTAGTTGATATAGACCTCCTGCACGCCGAAGCGCTTTTTTACCATGTCGGCCACCGTCTGGGCGTCCTCCAGGCAGTCGCCGTGGCTGATGAACACGGTGAGGCTGCCCGAGTCGATGGCGGTCTCCTCCATCCGGTCCACCAGGGCCTTGAGGGAGGCCTGCCGGCCCCGGGCCTTGCCGATGCTGATAAGGTGGCCCTCGTCGTCCACATGGAGGACGGGCTTGATATGGAGCATGGAGCCCACCACGGCGGTGGCGGCGGAGATGCGGCCCCCCCGCTTGAGGAAGTGGAGGTCGTCCACGGTAAACTGGTGGCACAGGTTCAGCTTGCGGTCCTCCACCCAGTCCCGGACCTCCTCGATGGAGTGGCCCCGGTCCCGCTCCCGGGCGGCGTACCACACCAGCAGGCCCTGGCCCAGGGAGGCGCACAGGGTGTCCACGGTGTACAGCTTCCGGTCGGGATACCGGGCGCTCAGCTCCTCCACCGCCAGCCGGGAGGAGTTGTAGGTGGTGGACAGGCCGGAGGAGAAGGCCAGGACGAGCACATCCCTCCCCGCCTGGAGCAGGGGCTCCAGGGCCTCGGTGTACTGGGCCACATTGACGGCGTTGGTGGTGGCCAGCTCCCCTCCGCGCAGCCGCTCATAGAAGAGATGGGGGTCCATCTCCCGGTTGTCGGGGAAGTTGCGGTAGGCGCGCCCGTCCAGGAGGAACCCCAGCGGGAGAACCTGTACATCCAGCTTCCGCACCATGTCCTCAGACAGGTCGGCGGAGGAGTCGGTAAGGATCACGAAGTCGGACAAGAAAAACACTCCTTTTACTCTTTTTTGCGTTTTTTCTCCTCCTGGGGCTGGAGGATCTGAAGGATACGCTGGCAGGCCAGCTGGTTGGCGTAGCTGCGCACGGCCAGGTCCAGGGCCATTTTGGCCAGGTCGGACCGGTCCGCCTCCGGGTCGATGGCCCGGGCGGTGTCGGTGAGGGCCTGATCCAGGGCGCTGCGGAAATAGGCGTACTGCTCCGGCGGGGTCTTTTCCAGCGCCCGGCCGGCCCCCATCAGCGCGCCGATGTCCCGGACGGTGAGCACCTGCTTCAGGGCCACCACGGCGGTGAGGTAGCCCAGGTGGACGGGGCCGTACCGCTTGCCCTCCGCCCGGGGGACCAGCCCGTCCTTGATGTAGTTGTTCACCATGGCGGGGGTGAGGGCGGGGCCGTCGTCAAAGCGGATGAGCTGACGGGGCATGTAAGAGATCAGCTGATCCATATACAGGGCGATATCGGGCAGGTCCTCCCAGCGGGCGGGCCGCTCCTGTTCCATGCGGGCTTTCAGATTTTGCAATTCATCCATTGCGGGGACCTTCCTCCAAAAATGTAGTATTGGTAATTATATCACAGGATTTCTCCCATTGTAAAGGCGGGAGCCTCAATATTTCTTAAAATTTTCCACCCGCCGGTGCAGCCGCTCCAGGGCCTTTCCGTGGTCGATGGAGCGCAGGCGGGGAAAGGCCTTCAGCAGGCGGCGGTGGCCGAAGGACTCGCCCTCCAGCAGCTCCTGCATAGATGTCCGCCACTCCTCCAGCTGGATACGGGCCTGGGCCAGCCGCTCCTCCCTGCGCTGCTCCCACTCCTCCCGCTCGTCGGCCAGCTCCGCCCGCCGCTCCGAGAGCTTGAAGGCCAGCTCGTCGATGTCCTCCTTCCAGCCGGCGCTCCGCTCCGCGGCGTCCAGCACCCGGTCGGCCAGATTCTCCCCGAACTCGTTGGAGGCCTCCTTGATTTTGGCGGCCAGCTCGTCGATCTGCTCCAGGCGCCGGTTCAGCTTGACAATGGCAGACACGGTGGCCGCCAGGTCCACCGCCATGGCCGCCCCCAGCAGAACCAGCAGGACCATCCCCAGGGCCCTGGGGATGAGGCGGATCATCAGCAGCACTGTGGGGTGGAGGAGCTTGACCACAAACAGGCAGGCGAAGCCCCAGGCGATGGAGAAGCGCAGGCAGATGTAGCCGCTGAGGTTAAAGGGCTGGTCGGAGTAGTCCCACCACCGCTGGTGGAACAGCTTTTCCAGCACAAGGCCGGTGAGCCACTCCAGGGCGGAGGTGAGCGCCACCGAGCCCAGAAACAGCAGGGGCAGGTTGTCCGCCAGGGGGGTGAGGCAGCCCAGCACGATGACCACGCCGAAGCCGTAGACCGGGCACACCGGGCCGTTGAGAAAGCCCCGGTTGACAAATTTCCCCGTGACCAGGGCGGCGTAGCTCACCTCAGTACACCAGCCCAGAAAGGCTTAGATGAAAAAAATCCAAAGAAGACGGTACAGCACAGAAGAGCTCCTCTCATGGAATGATTCCCATATTATATCCGTTTTTTCCCCGCTTGTCCAGACCGTACAGGCCCGTGGGAGTGTCCTAACGCGCATTTCATCGGTTCCTCTTGAGGCTTGTAGGGGCGGATATTATCCGCCCGCTGCTCCAGAAGTTTCGGCTTTTCCAGAAGCGGGCGGCTGATAGCCGCCCCTACATAAAAGCTGCGAAAAGGACACTCCCCAGGCCCGTTCCGCCGTGCCCCTCAAAATCAGGGGACTTCTGATGCAATCTGTTCACAGCGGCAAGACCCCGGCGTTTGCAGGGGCTTCTCCCCGCCTCCGGCGGGGAGAAACGAATAAATCAGAGATTCCTTAACAATTTCATATTTCAAGTTCGTCCCAACTGTGATAAACTATAGCGGCAGAACAGAGGCGAAGCTGGAAAGGAGCGGTGTCTATGCCCAATGATACAAAGAGAGCCATCAGGGAGACCTTTATCTCGCTGCTGGATGAGCGCCCCTTAAACCGGATCACGGTAAAGGATATTGTAGAGGCCTGCGGGATCAACCGCAACTCCTTCTACTACCACTATGAGGGCCTGCCCGCCCTGCTGGAGGAGATCATCGCCCGGCGGGTGCAGGAGCTGATAAAAGACCATCCCACCGTCGACTCTGTGGAGGACTGCTTCGACGCGGCGCTGGAGTTTGTGCAGAAAAACCGCCGGGCGGTGCTGCATATCTACGGCTCTCTGAGCCGGGACGTCTTTGAGCGCTACCTGATGGACGTCTGCCACTACGTGGTAACCACCTATGTGGAGGCCGACTTTGCCGGCCGGCCAGTGGACCGGCGGGACAAGGAGATGCTGATCCGCTACCACAAGTGCGAGTGCTTCGGAAACATCATCGACTGGCTGAACAGCGGGATGCAGGACGACATCTCCGCCTACTTCCACCGGATCTACCAGCTGAAGCGGGGCTGGGAGGGGGAGGTCCTCCGCCGGGACGTCAGCAAATAAAAAACAGCTCCCCCACGCCGTTGAAGGCGCGGGGGAGCCTGCCGCTAGGAGGCCTTCCCCGCGGGGAGGGCCTTTTCCTTCGCTCTTTTCATCAGCCTGTGCTCCCTGGGCCGGGGAGTGACCCGCCAGCTCAGGCTGGTTTTGTTGAACACCGGCTCACAGACATACAGCACCGCCGGCATCAGGAAGATGCTCACCAGGGCGGAGATGAGGGCGCCCCGGGACAGCATCACGCAGATGGAGCCGATCAGGTCGATGGAGGAGACGAAGGACACCCCCAGCGTGGCGCAGAACAGCACCAGCGCGCTGGTGACGATGGAGGCGTCGGAGGAGGAGGCCGCGATGAGGATGGCCTCCCTCCGGTCCTTGCCGGCGCGCAGCTCCTCCTGGAACCGGGAGGTCATCAGAATGGCGTAGTCCACCGTGGCCCCCAGCTGGACGCAGCTGATGATGGTGGGGGCGATAAAGGGAATCTCCGTGCCCAGAAAGTAGCAGCAGCCCTGATTGATAAAGATGGCCAGCTCGATGGTGGCCACCAGCACCAGGGGGACGGTGAGCGACCGGAAGACAAAGGCGATAATCAAAAAGATGGCGGCGATGGAGATGTAGTTGGTGATCTGAAAGTCCACCGAGGAGGTGTCGATCAGGTCCCGGTACATGGCGCCCTCGCCGGTGACCATGGCCTGGGGGTCGTAGCGGAAGATGATCTGGTTCATCTGGTCCAGCTGCTTTGCCACCTGGTCGGTGGCGGGCTCATAGCTGGAGTTAATCATCATCAGCTGCCAGCCCCCCTGGCGGAGCATATCCTTCACCTCTCCGGGGACGAAAAAGTCGGGGATGCCGGTGCCCAGCATGCTGTGGTAGGACAGCACCGAGGTGATGCCGGGGACCTCCTCCAGCTGCTGCTCCATCTCGTTCATATCGGCAGAGGAGATGCTGTCCCGCAGGACCACAAAGTGGGAGGTGGCCATATCGAAGTCGTTCTTCAGCTTCTCGTTGCTGACAATGGAGGGCAGGTCCCGGGGGAGGGACTCGTCCAGCTTGTAGTAGATTTCCGCGTGCCGCTGGGCGTACACCGCCGGCAGGAACAGCGCCAATGTCACAACCACCATGGGAACCCTGTGCCGGACGATAAAGCCGTTCACCCGGTCAAAGGAGGGGATCAGCGTCCTGTGCCGGTGCTTGTCGATCTGCCTGTCGAAGAGCAGCACCAGGGAGGGCAGCACCAGAATCACCGTGGCCACCCCCAGCACCACGCCCTTGGCCATGACGATGCCGATATCCCGGCCCAGGGTCAGACGCATGAAGCACAGGGCCAGAAAGCCGGCGATGGTGGTCAGGCTGGAGCCGGACAGGGAGCGGAAGGCGGCGATGATGGCCTGGGTCATGGCGTCCCGCTTGTCGTCGTAGTGCTCCCGCTCCTCCTCGTACCGGTGGTAGAGGAAGATGGAGTAGTCCATGGTTACCCCCAGCTGGAGGACAGCGGCGATGGCCTTGGTGATATAGGAGATCTCCCCCAGAAAGATGTTGCTGCCGAAGTTGTAGATGACCGCCATGCCGATGCTGGCCAGATAGACGAAGGGGAGGACGGTGGATTCCAGGGTGACCGACATGGCCGCCAGGGCCAGCAGCACCGCCAGGCCCACGAAGATGGGCAGCTCGCCGTCCATCACGTCCCGGGTGTCCTTCACCACCACGGAGAAGCCGGCCAGAAAGCAGTTCTCGCTGCAAATTTTCCGCACCTGTTCAATGGCCTCCATAGTCTCGTCGGAGGCCCCGGGGTGGTCGTACTGGATGAGCATCATAGTTGCCTGACCGGAGAAGAACATATCCCGGAAGCTGGCGGGAATCATCTCCACCGGCACCTGGATGCCCACCAGGTTGCTGATCCAGATGGCGCTGGACACGCCGGGGACCTCCTTGATGTCCTGAATGAGCCTGTTGGTGTAGCCCGCCGGCATCCCCTCCACGATGAGCATGCTGGTGGCCGCCATATGGAAGGGCTCCTCCAGCATTTGCTCCCCCTGGGAGGAGGGCAGGTCCTGGGGCAGGTAGGACAGAATGTCATAGTTGATGCGGGTGCCGATATAGCCCAGGATGGCGGGGATGAGCATAAGCAGCGCGATCAGCGCCACCAGCCGGGGCCTTCGGGTGAGCTTATGGGCAATTTTTTCCACCATGGGGCGTGCCCTCCTTTCAGCGGAAGATGCCGGTAATGGCGTTCCAGAAGTCCTTGAACATTTGGGCCACCCGGCCCCAGAAGGTGGTCTCCTCCCTGACGGCGGCCAGCTCCTCGGCCTGGCTGTCCTCCTCCGCCTTGATCTCCTGGGTGCGGATCAGAACCTGGATGCTGGAGGGGGAGGGGTTGCGGCTGTCGGTGAGGGAGACGGCCTCCGCCTCCGCGTCCATCAGCAGGATGTTGTTCACGTCGCCGGTGTACTCGTGCCAGGTGTCCGTGATGATGTCGTTGATGGTGGCCTTGGCCTGCTTCACGCCGCCGGTGGCCTCCATGGCTTTGGCGGTCTGGCGCAGGGTGGCGGCCAGCCCCTGGAGGGACTGCCGGGTGCCGGCGTCCAGCTGATTGCCTGAGGTCTTCATCAGGGCCTCGGTATCGGCCAGCAGGGTCTCCAGGTCCCGGAGGGTGGCGACGGCGGAGGTGGACAGGCTGCCCATATTGGCCACCGCCTCCTGCAGGGTGGGCTCGTATTCGTTGAGGAGCTTCCGCAGGGCGTCCGTGTCGTCCAGAATACCCCGCAGCTTTTCAGAGGACTGCCGCAGGGCGGCGGACAGGTCCTCGGCATTGTCCACCAGGTCCACCAGGTCGTCCAGCTGGGCGCACAGGCTGGCCAGGTCGCCGACCACCGCCCCGGTGGAGCGGGAGATGCTGCGCAGGGTGCCGTTCAGCTCGCTCTGGAGCTGGTTCAGCCGGTCGCTGGCGCTGTCCAGCCGGTCCACAATGACGTCGGCCACCGGGTTGTCGCCGCCCTGACTGCCGCTGTCACCGGGGGCCCCTCCGCCGTCCGAAGGGCTGCCGCCGGTGGAGTCACTGCCGCCGGTGGGGGCGCCGCTGCCGGTGGGGTCGCCGCTGCCGGTGGAGTCGCTGCCGCCGGTGGAGTCGCTGCCGCCGGGGGGGGCGCCGCGGCCGGTGGGGTCGCGGCCGCCGGTGGAGTCGCCGCCGCCGGTGGAGTCGCCGCTGCCGGTGGAGTCGCCGCTGCCGGTGGAGTCGCTGCTGCCAGTGGAGTCGCTGCCGGATTCCGACCCCATCTCGGGCGCCTCGCCGGAACGCTCAGCCGCTCCGGCCGCGGGGGGAGTGGGCAGGGGCTTGGGTACATCCACCTTGCCCCCGCTGTACACCGTCCACAGATCGCTCATGTTCTTGCCGGTGCTGGGGCTGCCGGTAATCTGGGTGCAGAAGCCCTCAAAGGTCATGTAGTCCTTCCCCTGGAAGAGCTTGGCCACGTCCTCAGGGCTGGCTCCGCCGGCGGACCCGCCGGCCGCCTGGAGCTTTTGCAGCGCGTCGCCAAAGGCGGTTGGATCGCTGGTGCTGTAGGCGCTGTGGGCCAGCTTGACCAGCCGCACATTGTCGCTGTTGTTGGTGGGCAGGTCCACGGAGCTTATGCCGCCGCTGCCCAGGGTGCGCTGGAGGGAGCGCAGGCTGCTCTTCAGGTCGGCGGCGGTGCGGATCACCTGCCGCACGTCCCCGGCCCCGCTCTCCAGGCCCCGCAGGGCCTCCTCCAGGCTGTTCAGCTGGGCCTGGAGGGACACCGCCGTGTCGGTTATGTCGTTGAGCGCCGCCCTGGAGCCGGTGATGGTCTGGCTGAGGGCCAGGGTCCGCTGCTCCACCGGCTCCAGCAGGTCGGCGATGGCGGACAGGTCGCCCCGGAGGACGCCGGCCTCGTCATAGAGCTGGCCCTTCCCCCTGGAGACGGTGCCCCGGGCGATATCCAGCTGGTCCAGCCCCTTGGCGGAGGCGTACAGGCCGTCCTGAATGTCGTACATGGCGTCCAGCAGGGCGTCCAGGCTGCCGGACAGGGCCCGGTAGTCCTCCTCCAGGTCGTCCTTCCGCTGGCTCAGCTTGGCGATCTCCTCCAGCTGGGCCAGGGTGGCGGGGACCATCAGAACGGTCAGTCCGCTGAAGGAGAAGTCGTCGCTGCCCACCCGGATGGTAAAGTGCTGCTCCTCCCCGGGCAGGCACATAAACAGCACGGTGCGCAGGTTGCCCACCAGCTGCACCTGGGCGCCCTCGGCCTCCAGAGAGAGGATGTCGTCCTGGTTAAACAGGGCCATGGCCTCCAGGGTATAGTTATACCGGGCGTAGTCGCTGGCATTTTCGTTGGGGACAATATCCAGCAGGATCTCCACCACGCCGGTCTTGCCCGCCAGCTCCTCCGCCCTGGCGGGCACCCCGTTCAGGGTGTACCGCAGGGTGACGGTCCAGGGCAGGTCCTGGAAGGGACGGGCGGTTTTGCCCTCAAAGTAGAAGTGGTCCGGGGCCTGACTGAACTGAAATTCCGTGCGCCCGGTGCTCATCACGATAGGGGTGTTGTCGGTGAGGTTTACCACCTGGTCGTAGTCGCCGTAGTCGGTGAGGGAGCGGGCGCCGTTCAGGGAGTAGCTCTTCACCACGCTGCCCTCCAGCAGGTTGCCGTAGTAGTCCAGGGTGGCGTAGTAGGCCTCGTCACAGGCGGGCGTCACGCCGCTGCCGATGGGCGCGGCGGCGGCGGGCACCGCGGCGGTTCCCCCTATCAGTGCCGCCATCGCCAGGGCGAGTATCCGTGTGTTCCGTCGGGTCATAGCGCATTACCTCCACTAATAATTAACTAATATCTATTATCATAAACATGTTGACTTATTGATTGAGGTTGATTATAATAGAGGCAGTTGATTTGGTCAATAGACAAATACGGGAGAATGTCTAACTCGTCCCGGGGAGGTACAAGATGCTGAAAAATCCGGAGGACCGGCGGGTGCGCCGGTCCCGCAAGCTGCTGAAGCAGAGTCTGCTGGAGCTGATGAAGGAGAAGTCCTTTTCCGATATCTCAGTCCGTGATATTGCCGAGGGGGCGGATATGAACCGGGGGACCTTCTATCTCCACTACTCCGGCACCACCGAGCTGCTGAGGAGCATAGAGGCGGACCTGCTGGAGGAGCTCCAGGCCCTCATCGACGCCCATATGCAGGAGACGGTGGCCGACGGCACCGTCCGCCCGGTGCTGGAGCCCCTGCTGGACTTTGCCGTGAGCCACAGGGAGACCTTTGCCGTCCTCTTCGCGGGCAGCGAGACCAGCGGCTTTATCCAGTCCCTCCAGCAGCTGATCTGCCGCAGCGGCGCCGCTCTGGTGAACAGCTGGTTCCGGCCCAGGGACGAGAGCCAGACGGTCTGCTACCTGAGCTTTCTCACCTGGGGGGCCGTCGGGCTTTTAAAGGAGTGGTTCGCCCAGGACATGGCCATGCCCCGGGAGGAGCTGCTGGCCGCCGCCCAGCGCATGGCGGAGGGCTCCGCCGCGGGCCTGTTCAGCGCCGGCCCGGAGTAGAAAAGTCTATCGACGAACCATTGTTCTTATGGTATAATCCCCTTATCCAGGCTTTGAGAAAAATGACGGAGGGAGGCGGCCGGGATGGGCGGCAAGCCGGAAAAACGAATCTGCGCAGGTCTGCTGGCCCATGTGGACGCGGGCAAGACCACCCTGTCTGAGGGGATTTTATACCTCAGCAAGGCGGTGCGCAGGCTGGGCCGGGTGGACCACCGGGACGCCTTTCTGGACACCGACGTCCAGGAGCGGGAGCGGGGCATCACCATCTTTGCCAAGCAGGCGGAATTCTCCTGGGGGGGCACCGCCTTCACCCTGCTGGACACCCCGGGCCACGTGGACTTCTCCGCCGAGATGGAGCGCACCCTGTCGGTGCTGGACTGCGCCGTGCTGGTGGTCAGCGGCACCGACGGCATCCAGGGCCACACCCGCACCCTGTGGAAGCTGCTGGAGCGGCACGCCATCCCCACCTTCCTCTTTGTCAACAAGATGGACCTGGCGGGGGCGGACCGGGAGGCCCTCCTGGCCCAATTGCGGGACAAGCTGGACGGCGGCTGCCTGGACTTCTCCGGGGGGCTGGAGCCCCTCCAGGAGGAACTGGCCTCCCTGGACGAGGGGCTGATGGACAAGTACCTGGAGGGGGGCGAGGTGACGGTATCGGACGCCGCCTCTCTGGTTGCCCGGCGGCTGGTCTTCCCCTGCTTCTTCGGCTCGGCCCTGAAGCTGGAGGGGGTGGAGGGGCTGCTGGACGGCCTGTCCCGGTATACAGAGCCCCCCGTATATCCCACGGACTTCGGAGCCCGGGTGTTCAAAATCGCCCGGGACGGGGCCGACCGGCTCACCTATATAAAGGTCACCGGCGGGTCCCTGAAGGTCCGCACCCTGCTGGGGGAGGAGAAGGTCAACCAGATCCGCATCTACTCCGGCACAAAGTACCAGGCTGTGGACGAGGCCCCGGCGGGGACGGTGTGCGCCCTCACCGGGCTGACCAAAACCAGGCCGGGGGACGTCTTCGGGGGGGAGCCCCCCGCCCCGGACCCCGAGCTGGAGCCGGTGCTCAACTATCAAGTGATCCTGCCCCCGGACTGCGACGTCCACGCCTTCCTGCGGAACCTCCGCCAGCTGGAGGAGGAGGACCCCCAGCTGCGGGTGGTGTGGAACGAGGCCCTGGGGGAGATCCACCTCCAGCTCATGGGGGAGGTCCAGCTGGAGGTGCTCACCCGGCTCATCTTGGAGCGCTTCGGGGTGGAGGTAACCTTCGGCGCGGGAAACATCGTCTATCGGGAGACCATTGCCGGCCCGGTGGAGGGGGTGGGCCACTTCGAGCCCCTGCGCCACTACGCCGAGGTCCACCTCCTGCTGGAGCCGGGCCCCCGGGGCAGCGGACTGCGCATTTCCTCCGCCTGTCCCACCGACCAGCTGGACCTGAACTGGCAGCGGCTGATTTTCACCCACCTGCTGGAGAAGCGCCACCGGGGGGTGCTCACCGGCTCCCCCGTCACCGACATGAAGATCACCCTGGTGGCCGGCCGGGCCCACATAAAGCACACCGAGGGAGGCGACTTCCGCCAGGCCACCTACCGGGCGGTGCGCCAGGGCCTGATGCAGGCGGAGAGCATCCTCCTGGAGCCCCACTACGATTTCACTCTGGAGCTCCCCCCGGACTGCGTGGGCCGGGCCATGAACGACCTCCAGACCATGGGCGGGACGGTGGAGGGCCCGGAACAGGAGGGGGAGCTTTCCGTCCTGACGGGCCACGCCCCGGTGGCCGGCCTGCGGGACTACTGGAAAGAGGTCACCGCCTACACCCGTGGCCGGGGCCGGCTGTCCTGCGCCCTCCGGGGCTACGAGCCCTGCGCCACCCAGGAGGAGGTCGTCGCCCGGCTGGGCTACGACCCGGAGCGGGACATCGAAAACCCGCCCGACTCGGTGTTCTGCTCCCACGGGGCGGGGGTGAACGTGAAGTGGAACGAGGTCCGGGACCACATGCACGTGGACAGCGGCCTGCGGCTGGGGATGGAGCCCCCTATCCCTGAGCCCGTCGCCCCGGCGGGGGGACAGCGGCAGTATCAGGGGGGCAGCCTGGAGCAGGACAAAGAGCTGCTGGCCGTCTTTGAGCGGACCTACGGCAAGGTGGACCGGGGGGACGCCGCCTTCCAGCCGCAAAAAAAGCCCGCCCGCACCAGCCTGGACGAGGGAAAATATAACATCCGGGCCCAGAAGACCGGCCCGGAGTACCTGCTGGTAGACGGCTACAACATCATCTTCGCCTGGGACGAGCTCACCGACCTGGCCCGTCAGGACGTGGCCGCCGCCCGGCAGACCCTGGAGGAGATTTTGTCCAACTACCAGGGCTTCCGCCAGTGCGTGGTGATCCTGGTGTTCGACGCCTACAAGGTGAAGGGCAACCCCGGGTCGGTGGAAAAGAAAAACAACATCTATGTGGTGTACACCAAGGAGGCCGAGACCGCCGACGCCTATATCGAAAAGGCCACCTACGACCTGGGGAAGGACCACCGGGTGCGGGTGGCCACCTCCGACGGGCTGGAGCAGATGATTATCCTGGGCCACGGGGCCTTGCGGCTGTCCGCCCGGGCCTTCAAGGCGGAGATCGAGCAGGCCCAGGGGGAGATATCCGCCCTGGTGGCTAAACTGAACCGGCGGAACGTGGGGGACCGGAAGCTGAAGCATACGGCGAAAATTGTGGATAAAAAATAAGGAAAGCAGACACGCGCCCCGTGTCTGCTTCTTTTTAATCTTTCGGCTTCAACAGAAGATAAGGCTCTACATTCAACACCTTTGCAATATCACATAGGGTGTCCATAGAAATCCCGACAGCTGCCCGTTCTATTTTGCTCATATAACTCTGTTCAAAGCCAAGCTTGTCACCCAACTGTTCCTGACTCATCTGTCTCAAATTACGATAATAGGCGATATTTAAGCCCATTATCCGAAAAATCTCATGGTATGCGGGGTTCATAAGCTTCACCTCTACATACCAGTTTAACTTTTTGGCCTTTATTTTATAAGAATTTGAAATAACATGTTTAGGATGTTATACTCACTATATAATACTTGAAGCGTTATTTATATGATGTTGGAGATTCTATTTATGAAAAACGTTGTGTCATTCTGGGAAAAGCGGAGTAACTACGAAAAAGCAATCCTGGGGCTGTTTGCCGCTTTTGCGCTGTGCTGTCTGGGATATTTCGGCGGCAGGCTGTATTATGGGTCTCAATGCGCCGTGTGCAATCAAGAGCTGAGAATTGGCGAGCATTACATTTTGGATGTTCGGACCGGAGAAATACTATGCCTTTCCGACTATGTGGATCAGGAGAGCACCCGCTTGTGGTTTTCCTCGGTCAGTCGTATACCGCAGGAGATTTCTCTCGAACGCCGGGAGGGTTACATGCGTTTTCCCCGACAGGTCGAACAGACAGCCCGGTATTGTTCCAGGCATGCATCGGGCTTGGGCGCGGATTTTTTAGTGCTCTCCCCTGGGGAGGGAGGCACAATATGCTATCCTGTCCTGGACGGGCAGAGCCTTGACCCGGAGGGCCGGGTCATTACCAGGCGGCTGAATGATGCGCTGGACTGCTGGGAGCTGACAATTAATTGGGACATCAAAACCCCCGTTTTATCCAACTGATAAAACGGGGGTTGTCTGCTTTTTACTTATTCCTCAGCCATAGCCTTGGCGGCAGCGATAGCCTTCTCCTGGGCGGCGGGGGGGCAGTCCTCGTAGCGGACAAAGTGGAAGGTGTAGGACCCTCTGGATTGGGTCATAGCCCGCAGGTCGATGGCGTAGGAGGTCATCTCGGCCATAGGCACCTCGGCCTCGATGATCTGGTCGCCGTCGCCGGTGGGATTCATGCCCATCACGCGGCCCCGGCGCTTGTTCAAATCGCCGATGACGTCGCCCATGTAGCTGTCGGGCACCGTGACCTTCAGCTCGCCCACGGGCTCCAGCAGCACGGGATTGGCCTCGGGCATAGCGGCCTTGTAGGCCAGCTGGGCGGCGGTCTTGAAGGCGATTTCAGAGGAGTCCACCGGGTGGTAGCTTCCGTCGTAGAGGACGGCCTTCAGGTTGACCACGGGGTAGCCGGCCAGGGGGCCGTGGACGCAGGCCTCCCGCAGGCCCTTCTCCACCGCGGGGAAGAAGTTCTTGGGCACGGACCCGCCGAAGACCTCCTCGGCAAAGACCATCTGCTCCTCCTCCGGGTTGGGCTCGAAGCGAATCCACACGTCGCCGAACTGGCCGGAGCCGCCGGTCTGCTTCTTATGCCGCCCCTGCTTCTGGACGGTCTTGCGAATCTTCTCCCGGTAGGGCACCCGGGTCTCGCTGAGGACGGCCTCCACATTGAAGCGGCTCTTCAGCTTGGCCACCAGCACGTCCACCTGGATGTCGCCGGAGCCGGTGAGCACCATCTGGTGGGTCTCGCCGTTGTTCACCAGGGTAAAGGAGGGGTCCTCCTCGTTGAGGCGGTTCAGGCCCTGGGCCACCTTGTCCTCCTGGCCCCGGGTCTTGGGGGCGATGGCCACGGAGTAGCAGGGCTCGGCGAAGGGGATCTGCTTCAGGGCCACCACCTTGCGGCTGTCGCACAGGGTGTCGCCGGTCTTCACCTTGTCCATCTTGCCGATGGCGCCGATGTCGCCGCAGCCCAGGTCCTTGACCTCCTCGGCCTTCTTGCCCTTCATCACGTACAGCCGGCCCAGCTTCTCGGTGGCGCCGGTGCGGGAGTTGACCAGGGTGAGGTCGGAGGTGATGTGGCCGGACATGACCTTGATGAAGGAGTACTTGCCGTACTGGTCGGACACGGTCTTAAACACGAAGGCGGTGGGCACGCCGCCGGGCGAGACCACGAACTCTTCGGTCCCGCCGTCCTGGAGGGTGGCCTTGTGGTAGTTGCCCTCCATGGGGGTGGGCAGCAGCTCCACGATGTAGTCCATCAGCATCAGGGAGCCCATGCAGCTGACGGCGGAGCCGCACAGCACGGGGAACAGGGACAGCTCCCGCACGCCCTGGCGCAGGCCCTGAATCATCTCGGCGTAGGTGAAGTCCTCGCCGCCGAAGAATTTCTCCATAAACTCCTCGCTGGTCTCGGCCACCGACTCCTTCAGGGCGTCGTTGAACTCGTCGATGACGCCGGCCTTGCTCTCGGGCAGCTGGATCTCCACCCGCTGGAGCTTCTGCATCTCATAGGCCCGCTTGTTAAGCACGTCGATGATGCCGGTGACCTTCTTGTTGTCGTCCCAGATGGGCACCACCAGGGGGGCGATCTTGTTGCCGTACTTGGCCCGCAGGGCCTCGAAGGTGGCGTTGTAGTCGGAGTTGTCCTCGTCGGTCTTGGAGATATAGATGAAGCGGGGCATGTTCCGCTCCTCGCAGTACTTCCAGGCCTTCTCCAGGCCCACGGAGATGCCGTCCTTGGCGGAGCAGACGATAATGGCGGCGTCGGCGGCCCGGAGGGCCTCCATCACCTCGCCGGAGAAGTCAAAGCCGCCCGGGGTGTCCAGCACGTTGATCTTGCAGCCCTTGAACTCGATGGGGGCCACGGCCAGGGAGATGGAAATCTGGCGCTTGACCTCCTCGGGGTCGTAGTCGCACACGGTGTTGCCGTCGGTGGCCTTGCCCATGCGGTCGATGGCCTTGGTCATGTAGAGCAGGCTCTCCGCCAGGGCGGTCTTGCCGCTGCCGCCATGTCCGATCAGGGCCACGTTGCGGATGTTTTGTACAGAATAGCTCATAATTGGTTCCACTCCTTATCGTTTGGTATCGCCCCGGACAAATTCCGGTCATTGGCGTTACACGCTGTTTGTCATTATACACTAAATTCTTTTCCCTGACAACTGTTTTTTTGAGGGATTTTGGTTGACGTGAAAAAAGGCCTGGAATGGCAAAAAAGCCCCCTTCACAAAGGGGGCTCCCGGCGAAGCCGGGTGGGGCTTTTCTCCCACTGAGACACATCTGTCTTTTATAGGAGAAAACCCTCTGTCATTTGCTTCGCAAATGACACCTCCCTTTGCGAAGGAAGCCTTTTTTATTCCTCCGTCAGCCTGGCCCGCAAGCCGGAGTACCGCCTGGTCTGCCGGTTGTTGTTCACCATCCCGGCCACGGCGGCGGGGTCGCCCACCACGATAAACAGCTCCCGGGCCCGGGTGACGGCGGTGTACAGCACCCCCCGGGTCATGAGGAAGGGGGCGCCGTCCAGAGCGGCCAGAATGACCGCCCGGTACTCGCTGCCCTGGGCCTTATGTACGGTGACGGCGAAGGCGGGCTCCAGCTCCCCCAGCATATCGGGGGAGTACTCCACGATTTTGCCGTCGAAGTCCACGGTGATAGTCTCCCCCTCGATGGAGCGGATGACGCCGATGTCCCCGTTGAACATCCCCATGCCGGAGTCGGTGCCCCCCTCCTCCCGCCAGAGGATATCGTAGTTGTTGCGCACCTGCATCACCCGGTCCCCCGCCCGGAAGACCCAGTCGCCGAACCGCCGCTCCCCCTTCCCCTCCAGAGGCGGGTTGAGGGCGGTCTGGAGCACCTGGTTCAGGGCCCGGGTCCCTGTCCCCCGGCGGCGGGTGGGGGACAGCACCTGAATTTCGCCGGCGGGAATCCCCATTCGCTCGGGGAGCCGGCGGCGGCACAGGTCCACGATGGTGTCCAGCACCGACTCCGGGTCCCGGCGGGCCAGGCAGAAGAAGTCCCCCTGATTCAGCCGCAGGTCGGGGACCTGCCCGCGGTTGATGAGGTGGGCGTTTCGGATAATGGCGCTCTGGGCGGCCTGACGGAAGATTTCCGTCAGCCGGACGGTGGGCACCGTCCCGCTGCGGATGAGGTCGGCGAAGAGGGCCCCCGGCCCCACGGAGGGCAGCTGGTCCGGGTCGCCCACCAGCACCAGGCGGCAGTCGTCGGACAGGGCGTCCAGCAGGGCGGCCATGAGGGGCACGTCCACCATAGAGGTCTCGTCCACAATCACCGCCTCCGCCTTCAGGGGGTCGTAAGAATTGCGGGTAAACACCAGCTTGCCGGACCGGGGGTCGAAGCCCGTCTCCAGCAGGCGGTGGATGGTGGAGGCGTCGGTATTGCACAGCTCCCCCAGCCGCTTGGCCGCCCGGCCGGTGGGGGCGGCCAGGGCGGTATCCAGCCCCATCATCTCAAAGAGGGCCAGCACCCCCCGCAGGCAGGTGGTCTTGCCGGTGCCCGGCCCGCCGGTGAGGAGCATCACCTGCCGGCCGGCGGCCAGCTCCACCGCCTCCCGCTGCTGGGGGGCGTAGGAGATGCGCTGCTCCTTCTCAATCCGCCGGACCAGCCTGTCCAGCCCCTCCGGGGGCAGCAGCTCGGCCCGGCTCATCTCCAGAATCCGCCGGGCGATAAAGGTCTCGGCCTCGTGGAGGGCGGGGAGGTACACCGCCTCCTGGCCCGCCACCTGCTCGCACTGGGCCTCCCCCCGGCGGATCAGGGCCTCCAGGCAGTCCTCCAGCAGCTCGCCGGACACCTCCAGCAGGGTGGACGTGGCCTCCACCAGCTTCCGCCGGGGGAGGAAGGTGTGGCCGTTGTTCAGGTTGTGGGCCAGCTCAAAGAGCAGCCCCGCCTCCAGCCGCAGGGGGTCCTCCGCCCCCACCCCCAGGTCCAGGGCCAGCCTGTCCGCCTGAGAGAACTCCACCTCAAACTCCTGATTCACCAGCAGGTAGGGGTTGGCCTTCACCACCTCCAGGGCCACGTCGCCGTAGGCCCGGCGGAGGAGGGCGGCCAGCTCCAGGGGCAGCTGGTGCTCCTGAAGAAACTCCATCAGCCGCCGGGTCCCCATCTGCTGGCGGAAGACCTCGCCGATCTGCCGGGCCCGCTTCTTTGTGATCCCCTTGATTTTGGTCAGCCGCTCCGGGTCCTCCTCAATGACGGTGAGGGAGTCCTCCCCGAACTGCTCAATAATCAGCCGGGCGGTGGTTTTGCCCACCCCCTTGATGGCCCCGGAGGACAGGTAGTGGAAGATTTCCTTCATGCTCTGGGGCAGGCGGCGGTCCACCACCTCCGCCTTCATCTGGGGGCCGTAGGTGGGGTGCCGGGTCCAGCGGCCCCGGACGGACAGGTACTCCCCCGGCGCCACCCCGGCCATAGGCCCCACCACGGTCACCTCCTCCCCGTGGACATCCAGCTTGAGGATGGTGTAGCCGTTCTCCTCGTTCTGAAAAATAACAGCGGAGACGGCGCCCTCAATCATCTCCAGCTCCTGGTCTGACATGGGGCACCATCTCCTTTCGTCTAAAGCCTCCTTTTGAAAGGAGGTGGCACGGGCAAAGCCCGTGACGGAGGATTGTATTTCGCCGCAGGCGAAATGTATAAAATAAACAAAGTTTCTTAAGCTTTATTTACTTTGTACATTTTGCTTCGCAAAAACAATCCCCACCGCCTGACCGGCGGAGCCCCTTTCAAAAGGGGCCATTTATGTTCTTGCAATGTAATCCCCCAGATCGCTGGCCGGCCACAGGATCACCTCGGGCCAGCGGGCGGTGAGGCGCAGGGCCAGCTCCCAGCCGGCGGGGGTGAGGCCCGCGTCGGCGATGACAATGGGGCAGCGCAGCAGACCCAGCGCCCTCAGCCAGAGGAAGGAGCGCACCTGCTGCTCCAGCTTCTCCCCCTCGCCCCGGCCGGAGATGACCACCTTGGCCTCCCGCCCCGGCAGGGGCCGCAGCAGCAGCCCGAATATCCACCAGCCCACAAAGGCCAGGCCTGAAACACAGATCACGGCCAGCGCCGCGTCCCAAAATGCACCCACAGAGCAACACCTCCGTGGTATCCTATGCGGCGGAGGGTCAGATTGCCCCTGAAAACAAATTGACTCCCACGTGGGTCAGCCCCAGCATGATGCACCCGGCGGTGAGCACCCCCAGCACCACGGCGGGCATGGCCTTTTTCAGCCGCATCCCCAGAAACGCCGCCGCCAGTGAGCCCGTCCAGGCCCCCGTCCCCGGCAGGGGGATGGCCACAAAGAGCCACAGCCCCAGATACTGGTACTTCTGCACCTTTTTCCCCTTGAGATGGGCCTTTTTCTCCAGCTTGTCCACCAGGCCGTTGAGGCTGGGCAGATACTTTCGCATCAGCTCAAAAATCCGGCGGATATAGACGATGATGAAGGGGGCGGGGATCAGGTTGCCCACCACCGCCGCCGGAAATGCCAGATAGTAGGGCAGGCCCAGCGCCACCCCGAAGGGCAGGCCCCCCCGCAGCTCGATAACGGGAATCATGGACACCAGCATGGTGAACAGGCACTTGCCCCCGGTGGTCCCGGTCAAAAATTGAAAGAGTTCCATAGTTACCTTCTTCTTGCAGGGGCGCACATTGTGCGCCCGTTTTTTCTTGGCCAGGCCTGTTAGGGGCGGGTAGGGGCGGGTATTACCCGCCCGCACTATGCCACAGCCCTTCTGAACGGGCGGATAATATCCGCCCCTACTCCCGGCCCAGCAGATAGTCGGCGGTGACGCCGAAGTAATCGGCCAGGAAAATCACCGTGGTGGCAGGGACGTTGATCTGGCCGTACTCTATTTTCTGATAGTGCCGCTCTGTGCAGTCCAGCAGCTCCGACATAGCTCTTTGGGTCATTTTTTTGCTTTTTCTCAGCGGTTTCAGGCGCTCCGAAAAGCTGGGCAAAATAATCTCCATAATTTTCGTGTCCTCTATTGACATTATTTAAATTCGTGATATAATAACGGCATAACAATTCGTGTTAGGTGGTGCCATCATGGAAGAAAAACTCAAGGAGCTGTATATGCAGGAAATCGAACAATTTCAGCTGGACTTTGAATGCAACCCGGAGTATCGAGCCTATTATACACAGGTTGAAGCACTTTGGGAAGGGAAAGATATGCCGCCCGCCGTGTTTCACCTTCTGGACACCAGCAATTTCCTGTCCTTCGCCCACGGCTTCCGCCTGGGCGCCCGGCTGGCCGGGTGGGTGCGGGCGGGGTGAGTCCCGCACCCCTAAAGCCTTCCCCTTTAGGGGAAGGTGGCACGGCCGTCAGGCCGTGACGGATGAGGCCGTCCCCGCAAAGACTTTGTTTACTGCGTATATTTCGCCTGCGGCGAAATGCCTCATCAGTCAGCCTGCGGCTGACAGCTTCCCCTAAAGGGGAAGCCTTTTCCGCTGCGGCGGGACGTGGGGTTATGCTTACCCCAGCATCTTTTTCAAATACTGCCCCGTGTAGGACCCGGGGCAGGCGGCGACCTCCTCGGGGGTGCCGGTGCAGACGATCTGCCCGCCGCCGTCGCCCCCCTCGGGGCCCAGGTCGATGATATAGTCGGCGGTCTTGATGACGTCCAGGTTGTGCTCAATGACCACTACGGTGTTGCCCCCCTCCACCAGCCGCTGGAGGACCTCGATGAGCTTGTGGACGTCGGCGGAGTGCAAACCGGTGGTGGGCTCGTCCAGGATATAGATGGTCTTGCCGGTGGACCGCTTGGAAAGCTCGGTGGCCAGCTTCACCCGCTGGGCCTCGCCGCCGGACAGCTCGGTGGAGGGCTGGCCCAGCTTCACGTAGCCCAGGCCCACCTCCTCCAGGGTTTTCAGGCGGTTGTAAATCTTGGGGATGTTCTCGAAGAAGGGCAGGGCCTCATCCACCGTCATCTCCAGCACCTCATAGATGTTCTTGCCCTTGTACCGCACCTCCAGAGTCTCCCGGTTGTACCGCTTGCCCTTGCACACCTCGCAGGGGACATAGATGTCGGGCAGGAAGTGCATTTCGATTTTGAGCAGGCCGTCGCCAGTGCAGGCCTCGCACCGGCCGCCCCGGGTGTTGAAGGAGAACCGCCCCGGGCCGTAGCCCCGGCTCTTGGCGTCGGGGGTGGAGGCGAAGAGCTCCCGGATGTCGTTGAAGAGGTTGGTGTAGGTGGCCGGATTGGACCGGGGGGTGCGGCCGATGGGGGACTGGTCGATGTTGATGACCTTGTCCAGGAACTCCTCCCCCTCGATGCGGTCGTGCTTTCCGGCCCGGGTCTTGGTGCGGTTCAGGTCGGCCCCCAGCTTCTTGAACAGAATTTCATTCACCAGGGAGGACTTTCCCGAGCCGGACACCCCCGTCACACAGGTAAAGGTGCCCAGGGGGAAGTCCACATTCACCCGGCGCAGGTTGTGCTCCGCCGCGCCGAAGACCTTTAAATAGTGTCCGCTCCCCTTCCGCCGCTCCGTTGGAACGGGGATTTTTTTCCGCCCGGTAAGATAATCGCCGGTGATGGAGGCGGGGTTGTTCATGACCTCCTCCGGGGTGCCGCAGGCCACAATGGTGCCCCCGTTTACCCCCGCGCCGGGGCCCACGTCGATGATATAGTCCGCCTCCCGCATGGTGTCCTCGTCGTGCTCCACCACAAGGAGGGTGTTGCCCAGGTCCCGCAGCTCCTTCAGGGTCTGGAGCAGCTTGTCGTTGTCCCGCTGGTGCAGGCCGATGGAGGGCTCGTCCAGGATATACAGCACCCCCATAAGGGAGGAGCCGATCTGGGTGGCCAGCCGGATGCGCTGGCTCTCGCCGCCGGAGAGGGTGCCCGCCTCCCGGGACAGGGTGAGGTATTGCAGGCCCACCGACTGGAGGAAGCCCAGCCGGTTTTTGATCTCCTTCAAAATCTGGTAGGCGATCATGGTCTGGGTGTCGTTGAGCACCAGCTGCTCCATAAAGTCCAGCGCCTCAGTGACGCTCTTGCGGCAGTAGGAGTCAATGTCCAGCCCCCCTACCGTGACGGCCAGGGACTCCTTTTTCAGCCGCCGGCCCTGGCAGGCGGGGCAGGGGCACTGGGACATGCACTCCTCCAGCTCCCGCTTCATGGCGTCCGACTGGGTCTCCCGGTAGCGGCGCTCCAGGTTGTTGACGATCCCCTCGAAGGGCTGGTACAGGGTGCCCTTGCCCCGGGGCTGGTCATAGTGGAGGGTGAGCTTCTCCCCGTTGGTGCCATAGAGAATCACGTCCATGATCTCCTTGGGCAGGTCTTTTATGGGGGTGTTCAGCTTGAACTTGTATTTCTTCGACAGGGCGTCGAAGTACATCCGGGAGATGCCGTCCGACTTGATGTTGTTCCACCCGGAGGCGGTGATGCCCCCCTCGATAATGGACAGGTCCTTGTTGGGGATGATGAGCTCCGGGTCCAGCTTCATCTGGGAGCCCAGGCCGGTGCAGGCGGGGCAGGCCCCGAAGGGGTTGTTGAAGGAGAACATCCGGGGGGACAGCTCCTCAATGGACACGCCGCAGTCCTCGCAGGCGTAGTTCTGGGAGAACATAATGTCCCGGTCCTCCCCCACCACGTTGATGACTACCAGGCCCCCCGCCAGGTTGGAGGCCACCTCCACAGAGTCGGTGAGCCGCCGGGTGATGTCGTCCCGGATGACCAGCCGGTCCACCACAATCTCAATGTGGTGCTTCTTGTTCTTGTCCAGCTTGATCTCCTCACTCAGGTCGTAGAGGGAGCCGTCGGCCCGCACCCGGACGTAGCCCGACTTTCGGGCGTCCTCGAAGATTTTGGCGTGCTCCCCCTTCTTCCCCCGAATCACCGGGGCCATCACCTGAATGCGGGTGGCCTCGGGGAGGGCAAGGACCTGGTCGATGATCTGATCAATGGTCTGCTGTTTGATCTCCTTGCCGCAGATAGGACAGTGGGGGGTGCCCACCCGGGCCCACAGCAGGCGGAGGTAGTCGTAAATCTCGGTGACGGTGCCCACGGTGGACCGGGGGTTTTTGGAGGTGGTCTTCTGGTCGATGGAGATGGCCGGGGACAGGCCGTCAATGTAGTCCACATCCGGCTTTTCCATCTGGCCCAGGAACATCCGGGCGTAGGAGGACAGGGACTCCACATACCGCCGCTGGCCCTCGGCGTAGATGGTGTCGAAGGCCAGGGACGACTTGCCTGACCCGGACAGCCCGGTGAGCACCACCAGCTTGTCCCGGGGGATTTTTACGTCGATGTTTTTCAGGTTGTTCACCCGCGCGCCCTTGACAGTGATGTGTGTGTGCATGGTTTTGTTCTCCTTTATTATCTAAGCAGAATGGGACGAAGCAGAAACAGCCAAATATCCGCCAGCAGGATAACAGCGCCTGCTAAGCCGGAAAGGATCCGGAGCATTTTAGGCGGTCTCTGCCACGCGGCAGCGCAAATAAGGACAAATGCCAGCGCCCCAATCAGCGCGGGGCCATATATCACCAAAAATACGCCCGGTAAATTCCAATATTCAGAATCCATTCGTTGTTCTCCTTGTACGCAAATATCGGATTTACAGCAACAGAGCCGCCAAGCGGGGGATAGGCTGAAAAATCAAAAGAGCCAGAAAGACAATGACGACAAAAAACTCCCAGGCCAGCCCGCAAAACAGAATAAACCGCCCCAAAAAGCCCTTCAAGGTCGGGTCCCGCCTGGCGTAGGACGCCTTCAGCTTCCCTTCCCGCTTCCATTTTGCCCGGATTTTCAGCAGAACCCAAAGGATCAGCACATTCGGAGCCAGCAGAAGAACCAGCATCACATTGACCAGAAGGACGTGGGCCGCGGCCCACGCCAGAACCGCCTCCAAGGCCATACCGATATAAAAGGCCGGAATCATCAGGAGAAATATCCAGCCGAACAGGGCCATGAACGCCATAATGCTACGCCTCCCCGACGGGCGGCCACAGGCCGCCCCTACAGCCTAACGGAACAAATTTTTAATGTCAAGCCCGTTTTTTCACCGGCTTCGCCTTCATCAGAATCAGCCGCTGGACCTCCTCCAGCTGCTCCGGCCCCTTCACGTCCACCAGCAGCCACTTGCCGCCGTTGAACAGGGAGGTTTTCTCATACAGCCTGCGGAAGGAATCGGAGAAGGTCTCCAGCAGGGGCTCCAGCTCCAGAAGCTGCTTCGCTCCCAGGGTCACCATGGCGGCGAAAGCCCCGGACCGGACATAGAGAACGCACAGGGACTTGCTCCCCTTCTTATATTTGACGTTCCAGCCCTTGTCCAGAGAGCACTTGCTGAACTCAATGGAAGGCTCCACCCCGTAGGTCTCCCCCATCCAGGCCAAAAGCTCCTCAAAAGCGGGATTGTTCACCCAGGCCCCGATATCGGAGAGGGCGGGCTTCATCTGCTGGGGCCAGACCACATCCCAGGGCAGGGGACCCTCCGTCTGGGCGGGCTCTTTTTTCTTGGGGGCCTTCTTTTTGGGCAGGGGCGTGACCTCCTCCGCCAGACGGACCGCCTCCCGCAGGGTATCCCGGTCGTCCGGGTCCAGCAGGTAGTGGTCCTTGGCCCCCTCGTAGGGCGGCTCGGTGGGACGGCCCCGGAGGAGCTCCTCCAGACAGGGCAGCATCTTCACCATGGGCCGGTCGTCGCAGATGATGACCACCGGCTTGTCGTTGAGGTAGACCATATACTCCCCGAACATCTTCCGTGACCGGACCGCCCCCAGGCCCTCCAGCTGCTCGCAGATGTAGTTGACAAAATCAGGACTGCTTGCCATTGTGTTTCCTCCTTATACCGTTAAATCAGCAGTGAACGCCCCCACCAGCCCCATCAGCGCGGCGGGGTCCAGCTCCACCTGAAAGCCGATCTTCCCGGCGGAGACGCAAATGGTATCGAACAGCTCCGCCGTCTCATCGAAGACGGTGGGGTACTGCTTCTTCATCCCCACCGGGGAGCAGCCGCCGTGGACGTAGCCCGTCAGGGGCAGCAGCTCCTTCTGGTGGATCATGGCCACCGACTTCTCCCCCACCGCTTTGGCCGCCTTTTTCAGGTCCAGGCTGGCCTCCACCGGGATGTCGAACACGTACAGATCCCCGGAGGCCCCCCGGGCCACCAGGGTCTTGAACACCGCCTCGGGGTCCTGGCCCAGCTGCCGGGCCACGCTCACCCCATCCAGCCCCGCCTCGGGGTCGTAGGCGTGGGGGGTGTATGGGATATTTTTCTGCTCCAACGCCCGCATGACGTTGGTTTTTTCGTCCTTTTGCTTTGCCATTTATCTGCTACCGTCCTCGTAATAACAATCTTCCCGCCATTTGGCCGGATTTGTGTCGATGTATTCCCATATCCGCCGATAATCCGCCTCGTTGCGAATGATATGGTCGTGGTAACTCTTTTGCCAAATGGGAAAACCGACCGACTTTGTAACCGCTTCTTTCATTCCATGCAGGATTCCTGGAATGGATGAACGGCGTGTTAGGGGCGCACATTGTGCGCCCGCTGTCCCGCACCAACGCCAAAATCATATGAATATGATTGGGCATAATAACATATTTGTCTACGCAAACCTCTTTATGGTATTTCGGTATCTGTAAAATTGCGTTTTCTACAACCTGTCCAATATCGGAGAGCCTTACGTATGCGGGCGCACAATGTGCGCCCCTACATTCTCTCACGACCTCACCCAACATCTCTGCATGCCCCTCAATACAGACAGTAATGAAATAATACCCCGGCCGGCCGTAGTTGTACCCTTGCAGCCGGTTTTTCTTTCGCTGGCGCAGTTCCATTTGGTATCACTTCCCCCGCAGCTCGATGATCTGATCCCGCAGGGCGGCGGCCAGCTCGAACTCCAGCATCTTGGCGGCCTCCCGCATCTCCTTCTCCAGCCGGGCGATGCGCTCGGCCTTCTGCTGCTTGGTGAGGCCCTGGACCTCGCCCCGGCGCTCGGCGGAATCCTCCCCGGCGGAGATGCTCATCAGGTCCCGCACCGACTTGATGACCGTCCTGGGGACGATGCCGTGGGCCTTGTTGAAGGCGTCCTGCTTCTCCCGGCGGCGCTGGGTCTCGTCGATGGCCCGGCGCATGGACGGCGTGACCGTGTCGGCGTACATGACCACCATGCCCTCCGCGTTCCGGGCGGCCCGGCCGATGGTCTGGATGAGGGAGGTCTCCGACCGGAGGAAGCCCTCCTTGTCCGCGTCCAGAATGGCCACAAGGGACACCTCGGGCAGGTCCAGCCCCTCCCGGAGGAGGTTGATGCCGATGAGCACGTGGAAGGTGCCCAGCCGCAGGTCCCGGATAATCTCCATCCGCTCCATGGCGTCGATGTCGTGGTGCATATAGCGCACCTTGATGCCCGCCCCCTGGAGGTAGGTGGTCAGGTCCTCGGCCATCCGCTTGGTGAGGGTGGTCACCAGCACCCGCTCGTTGCGGGCGGTGCGGGTGTTGATCTCGCCGATGAGGTCGTCAATCTGGCCCTCCACCGGCCGGACCTCAATCACCGGGTCCAGCAGTCCGGTGGGGCGGATGACCTGCTCCACAATCTGTCCCGACCGGGTGCGCTCGTACTCCCCTGGGGTGGCGGAGACGTAGACCACCTGGTTCACCCGCTTCTCAAACTCCTCGAATTTCAGCGGCCGGTTGTCGAAGGCGCTGGGCAGGCGGAAGCCGTAATCCACCAGGGTGGTCTTCCGGGCCCGGTCGCCGTTGTACATGGCCCGCACCTGGGGCAGGGTGACATGGCTCTCGTCGATGAACAGCACAAAGTCCTTGGGAAAGTAATCCAGCAGGGTGTTGGGGGGCGACCCCGCCGGCCGGCCCCCGATCACCCGGGAGTAGTTCTCAATGCCGGAGCAGTAGCCCAGTTCCTGAATCATCTCTATGTCGTACAGGGTGCGCTGCTTGATGCGCTGGGCCTCAATGAGCTTGTTTTCCGACTCAAAGAAGGCCACCCGCTCCTCCATCTCCCTGTAGATATCCTGGACCGCCGCGTCCAGCTTCTCCTTGGGGGTGACATAGTGGTTGGCGGGCCAGATGGGGATATTGTTCAGCCGGCGGATGGGGGAACCGGTGACCACGTTGATCTCGCTGATGCGGTCAATCTCGTCCCCGAAGAACTCCACCCGGATGGCGGTGTCCTTCCAGTAAGCGGGCCACACCTCCACCGTGTCCCCCCGGACCCGGAACATATTCCGGTCGAAGGCGATGTCGTTGCGCTCATAGCGGATGGCCACCAGCTTTTTCAGCAGCTCATCCCGCTCCAGCTGTGCCCCCACCCGGAGGGAGATCATCATTTTGCCGTAGTCGTCGGGCTCGCCCAGGCCGTAGATGCAGGACACAGAGGACACCACAATCACGTCCCGCCGCTCCAGCAGGGAGGCGGTGGCGGACAGCCGCAGCCGGTCGATCTCCTCGTTGATGGAGGAGTCTTTCTCAATAAAGGTGTCGGTGTGGGGGATATAGGCCTCGGGCTGGTAGTAGTCGTAGTAGGAGACGAAGTACTCCACCGCGTTGTTGGGGAAGAACTCCCGGAACTCGGCGCACAGCTGGGCGGCCAGGGTCTTGTTGTGGGCCAGCACCAGGGTGGGCCGCTGGGTCCGCTCGATAATCTTGGCCATGGTGAAGGTTTTGCCCGAGCCGGTGACCCCCAGCAGGGTCTGCTCATCCAGCCCCATCTCGATGCCGTCGGACAGGGCCGCGATGGCCTCCGGCTGGTCGCCGCTGGGGGTGTATTCGGATACTACTTCAAACTTGGGCATGACGGTCACCTCTGCCTTCTGTTTCGCTCCAAAAGGCCCCCTTCGCAAAGGGGGCTCCCGGCGGAGCCGGGTGGGGGTTTCTCTTTATGGGGAAAACCCTCCGCCACCGGGCTTCGCCCGGCAGTCCCCCTCCCTTTCCAAGGGAGGCTTTCATTATACCAGAACTAACGTTCCATAGCAAGGGGGTAATCGAACAAATTTTCACTGCTGGCCGGGGTAGACCATCCGGTAGCCGCCCTTTTTCCCACTGTCGGCCGATTCCTGAATCGACACCAGATCACCGTCCGCAAAAACCAGGTGGTCCACCAGCTTCACGCCCAGGGGTTCCAGGGCGGTTCGGATCACGTCGGTGGTGTTCATGTCCGTCGGGGAGGGCAGGGCAATATTGCTGACATGGTTGTGGGCCAGGTAGCAGAAGGAGGCCCGCAGGGCCAGGCACTCCTCCGCCACCCGGCGGATGGTCACGTCGGAGTTGGCGTTGTTGCCCTCGGAAATCCTTTGGACCCCCAGCAGCTTCTCCTTGGCGTCCAGGCACAGGACGTAGACCGTCTCATTGCGCGCCCCGTAAAAATAGGGGGCCAGGACGTGCCCGGCCTCCGCTGCGGTGTGGATGATGACCCCCGGCCCGGTGCGGCCCTCCAGGTAGCGGCCGGTGACCGCCGGGATCAGCTTCAGCAGGGTGACGGAGTGCTCCCCCATCCCCTTCACCTTCATCAGCTCCTCGGGCAGGGCGTCCAGCGCCCCGTCCAGGGAGCCGAAGCGGTCGATGAGCTCGTGGGCCAGGGGATTCACGTCCCCCTGGGGGATGGCATAGAACAGCAGCAGCTCCAGCACCCGGTGGTCGGGCCAGCCCTCGATCCCCCGGGTGAGGAACTCCTCCTTCACCCGCCCCCGGTGGCCGGTGTGGATGGCTTTCTTTTTCTCCGCCATGGTTCTACCCCCTGATTGCGCTCATTTTGCCCCGTACTGGGCCAGGTAGTCCTCCATTTTGGCCTTCATATCGTCGTCGATGTACACCTTACCGTCCACCGGGCTGTTGTGGAGGAAGGCAATCACCTCCCGCACGGTGACGATGGGGAACACTTGGATGCCAAAATCCTGGCGCAGCTCGTCCAGGGTGGAGCAGTCCCGGGTCCCCCGCTCCATCCGGTCCACCGAGACGAAGAGGGCCCTCATGTCCACCCGGGCCACCGACTTAAACAGCTCAATGGACTCCCGCACGGCGGTGCCGGCGGTGACCACGTCCTCGATGATGGCCACCCGGTCCCCGTCCTGGGGCCTGTACCCCACCATAGAGCCCCCCTCGCCGTGGTCCTTGGCCTCCTTGCGGTTGAAGCAGTAGGGCAGGTCCCGGCCGTAATTGCGGTACAGCGACGCGGCGGCGGAGACGGCCAGGGGGATGCCCTTGTAGGCCGGGCCGAAGAGGCAGTCGATCCCCTGGGGCATATTCTCCTGGATGCAGGCGGCATAGTAGTCCCCCAGCTTGGCGGCCTGGGCTCCGGTCCTGTAGTTGCCGGTGTTGACGAAGTAGGGGGTCTTCCGCCCCGACTTGGTGGTAAAGTCCCCGAAGGTGAGCACGCCGGAGCGCACCATAAAGGTGATAAATTCCTCTTTGTAGGTCATAGCGGTAAAACCCCTTTTCTCTGTTTTGCGGCCCGCCGGGGCCGTAACGGCTTATTATACCACGCATTTTGCCGCTGTACAAGACCTTGCCGCTGTACAAGATTTTTCGGCCCGAAAATTTCCCTTGCATATATAGCAGAATCAATATATAATATAGCTATAATTATATTATCAGGAGGGTCTTATATGAATATCAAGCCCAGCGCTGCCATCCGGCAGAACTACAATGAGATCGCCGAGCTGTGCCGCTCCACCGGCGAACCCGTCTACCTGACTAAAAACGGCGAGGGCGACCTGGTGGTCATGGATATCGAAGCCTTTACCCGCAGGGAGAAGATGCTCAAGCTGCGGGAGGAATTGCTGGCCGTTGAAGAAGCCCGTCTTCATGGCGCAAAAGATTATACCTTGGAAGAGGTTGTATCTATGATGACACAAACTGTTGAGGAGACCTGCCATGCCGGAGCTTAAAGGGTATCAGCTTGTTATATCCAAGCGCGCGGCATCTCAGCTAAACGAGCATACAGCTTTTGCGGCGCGGCTGGAGGAGCGGCTTGCGCAGAGACTCATCCAAAGTTTTCAAGAAGCGGCGATATCGTTGAAACATATGCCGTATCGGATGCCATTTTTGATCTCTGACACAATTCCTGATAAAAAATATCGCAAAATGCTGTTTGAAAAATACTATCTGCTTCTTTACAAAGTCGAAGATGATACTGTTTACATAGAATATGTGCTAGACGGCCGTCAGGACTACCACTGGCTGCTCTCTTGACCGCTCCGGGCCTCAAAGACCGGCACGGCAGTCCTCTGCCGCGCCGGTCTTCCACACGTTTCGACCCCGTTAAGATTTTTCCTCTTCCCCGGGGAGTGTCCTTTTCGCAGCTTTTATGTAGGGGCGGCTATCAGCCGCCCGCTTCTGGAAAAGCCGAAACTTCTGGAGCAGCGGGCGGATAATATCCGCCCCTACATGGCCTCAAGCAGAATTGATAAAATGCGCATTAGGACACTCCCCTTCCCCGCCCGCTCTTTACCTCCCGCGATTTTTTTGCTATAATGGAGAAACCTTTACAAGGGAGGCGGCGCCATGACGCAGCGTTTTCAGGAGTTCTACCACTGGCTGGACGTACAGGCCCACCGCATCCCCGCCATCCCCCGGAACCTGGGGGTCACCGCGCTGTTTCTGTGCGCCGCCTACTGGGCCAGCAGCATTCTCATTGGCCACACCGGCGGCGAAAACAACTCCGCCCTGGTCTTTGTGCTGGCGGTGGTGTTCATCTCCCTGCTCACCTCCGGATACTTCTACGGCATCGCCGCCTCCATCATCGGGACGTTGTGGATCAATATCTACTTTATGGAGCCCTACGCCGCCTTCTCCCTCAGCCGGCCCGGCTATCCGGTGGCCCTGCTGTCCATGGTGGCCATCTCCTGCGTGGTGTGCGCCCTCACCGCCCGGGTGAAGAAGCAGGCGACGGAGGCCGTCCGCCGGGAGAAGAAGGCCAAAGCCCTTTACGAGCAGAACGAAAAGCTCAACGCCGAGAAGGCGGCCATCCAGCTCCAGTCGGAGCGCATCTCCATCCGGGAGAGCATCCTCCGGGCGGTGTCCCACGACCTGCGCACCCCCCTCACCGCCATCTCCGGCGCGGTCTCCGTGCTGCTGTCCAGCCCGGAGGTGTCGGAGAAAAATCTGGCCATGCTGGCCGACATCAAGCAGGACGCCGACGGCCTGATCGTCATGGTGGAGAACCTGCTGTCCGTCACCCGGGTGCAGGACGGCACCATGCCCCTGAAAAAGCGGGAGGAGATGCTGGAGGAGGTGGCGGGAGACGCCCTGCTCACCACCCGCCGCCGCTTTCCCGACTACCACATCGAGCTGGACCTGTCGGAGGACATCCTCTACCTGCCCATGGACCCGCTGCTGGTCAAGCAGGTAATTGTCAACCTGCTGGAGAACGCCATCCGCCACTCGGGGGACCGGGAGCACATTGTCCTGCGGCTGTACCGCCAGGAGGACTGGGCGGTGGTGGAGGTGCGGGACCGGGGCCGGGGGCTCTCTCCGGAGGTGTGCCAGTCCATCGAGGCGGGCAGGCCCATGCCCCTGTCCGGCGACGCCACCCGGGGCATGGGCATCGGGCTGTCCGTCTGTCAGAGCATCATCAAGGCCCACGGCGGCTTTTTCACCGCCGAAAACCACCGGGAGGGGGGAGCGGTCTTCCGCTTCGGCCTGCCCACAGAGGAAGAGAAATTGTAGGGGCGGATACCATCCGCCCGTTGCAGCTTCCGGCATGACCGGCGGGCGCATACTATGCGCCCCTACATACACGGAGGAAAAACAATGAGCGAAAAACAGACCATCCTCATCATCGAGGACGAGCGGGCCATCAGCAACTTCATCAGCCGGGCCCTTACCGCCAACGACTACCGGGCCATCCCCGCCTACACCGGAAAGGAGGGCCTGTCCCTGTTCTTCTCCCACGGCCCGGACCTGGTGCTGCTGGACCTGGGGCTGCCCGACATGGACGGCCTGGAGATTCTCTCCCAGCTTCGGGGCCTGCCCCGGGAGGTGCCGGTGATTATTATCTCCGCCCGGGACCGGGAGGCGGAGAAGGTCCGGGCCCTGGACATGGGGGCGGACGACTACGTGGTAAAGCCCTTCGGGGTATCGGAGCTGCTGGCCCGCATCCGCTCCGCCCTGCGCCGGGCCGACCGGATGAAGCTGAGCCAGGGCATCCAGCGCAGCGTCTACCAGATCAAGGACCTGACCATCGACCTGGCCAGGCACCAGGTCCTGCTGGGGGGAGAGGAGATCCACTTCACCCAGAACGAGTTCAAAATCATCGAGCTGCTGGCCATCCACGCCGGCAAGGTGCTCACCTACGACTTCATCCTGGAGCACATCTGGGGCCCCTACGGCGGCACGGGCAGCAATCAGATTCTCCGGGTTAACATGGCCAACATCCGCCGGAAACTGAAGGAGAACCCCTCCGAGCCCAGGTATATCCACACCGAGCTGGGCATCGGCTACCGGATGCTGGACGATTAACAGCATTTTTACGCCGTCTCCCCCTTCGTTGATGTCCGCTTTACCCCATATTTGCTATAATAGAGCTGCAGCCGGGTCGGTACAGTCCGCCTCTCTCCTGGACTGGCCCTCTCTCTGCCCGGCGCAACAATAAACCGCCCCCCTTCCGCCAAAGGGGGGCGGTTCTCTTATCCCGTCAGCTCCCGCCGCAGCCTGTCCAGGGCCCGGCGCTCCAGCCGGGACACCTGCACCTGAGACACCCCCAGCACCCGGGCGGTGTTCATCTGGGTGAGCCCCTTGTAGTACCGCAGGAGGAGCACCTGCTGTTCCCGCTCCGGCAGGGCGTCGATGGCGGCCCGGAGGGTGATCCGCTCCACCATCCCCTCCTCCTCGTTGCCGGCGGTGAGCATCCCCTCCAGGGTGAGGCCGTCCTCCCCCGTCTCCGCCTGGAGGGAGACCACCGGCTCGATGGCGGTCTCGGCGGCGGCGATGTCCTCGGGGGACAGATCGGTAGCCTCCGCCAGCTCGGACAGGGTGGGCTCCCGGCCCAGATCGGCGGCCAGCCTGGCCCGGGCACCCCGGATGGCGGCCCCCCGCTCCTTCAGCCCCCGGCTCACCTTCACCGGCCCGTCGTCCCGGAGGAAGCGCCTGATCTCCCCGGCAATCTTGGGGACGGCGTAGGTGGAGAACTGGGTGCCAAACTCCGGGTCGAACCCCTGGATGGCCTTGAGAAAGCCCAGACACCCCAGCTGGTACAGGTCGTCGGGCTCCACCCCCCGGCCGTAGTACCGGCGCACCACGCTCCAGATCAGCCCGTTGTTCTCCAGCAGCGCCTGCTCACAGGCGTCCCGGTCGCCCCCCCGGGCGGCCTCCAGCAGGGCGGAGCCGGTTAAGGGGCTCACCGCCCCGCCCGGCGGGATATCCTCCGGGCCATGGTGACAGTGGTCCCCTTCCCGGGGGCGGAGCGGACCCGCAGGGTATCCATAAAGCTCTCCATGATGGTAAAGCCCATGCCGGATCGCTCCTCGTTCCCCGTGGTGAACAGGGGGGTCCGGGCCTGTTCCACGTCGGCGATGCCCACCCCCCAGTCCCTCACCGCAATCTCCAGGATATGGCCCTCCCGGATGCGCAGCTTCACGGATACCTTCCCGATGACGTCCGGATAGGCGTGGACAATGGCGTTGGTCACCGCCTCGCTGACGGCGGTTTTGATGTCGTTGACCTCCTCCAGGGTGGGGTCCAGCTGGGCGGCGAAGCAGGCCGCCGCCGTCCGGGCAAAGCCCTCGTTGGCCGACCGGCTGGGGAACTCCAATGTGACCTGGTTCTCAATTTTCATATGTATCGGTCCTTTCTTGGCGATAGGGCTTACATCTTGCTTCAAAGGCCCCCTTCGCAAAGGGGGCTCCCGGCGCAGCCGGGTGGGGGTTTTCTCCCAAGGCAGCTACCGAACAAATAGGAGAAAACCCTCCGTCACCGCCTTCGGCGGTGCCACCTCCCTTTGCGAAGGGAGGCTTTTCACTCAAACCTTATAATCCGCTCCAGGCCGGCGGCCCGGAACACCTTCCCCGCCTGGGCCGGGGTGTTCACCACCCGCATGGACCCCCGCACCTGGCCCATCCTCCGGTGGGCCCGGAGGAGGACCGCGATGCCCGAGCTGTCGGTAAAGGTGAGCCCGCCCAGGTCCAGGGTGAGCTCTCTGGGCTGAGCCAGGTCGATGCGTCGGTCCAGCTCCTCCATCACCGATTTAGCGCCGTGGTGGTCCAGCTCTCCGTCCACCAAAGCGGTGAGCTGGCGCTTGTCCTCTCTACAGGTCACCGGCATGTTGACCCGCTCCTTCCTCTGGGTGTATCCCATTATTTTCCATTCCATTATAGGACAGGCCCCCTGTCGGATTTGCGGCCTTTCCGCCGCAGCGGCGAAAAAACGGACCGTCTCCACAAAGAGACAGTCCGCAAAATTTTTTGTCTGGCCTATTGACAAATGGAGAAAAAGCGTTATACTGTACATATAGTATATATACACTAAATCCAATATCAGCGACGGAGCCTTCGGCGTAAGACCAGCGCGCGGCTTGCAGCCAGGACCGTCCCCGCTGTTGAAAGGCAGGCTAAATGGATATCATATTGAGCAACGCCAGCGGAAAGCCCATCTACGAGCAGATTACCGACCAGGTAAAGGAACAGATCATGGCCGGGACCCTGTCGGCGGGGGACGCCCTGCCCTCTATGCGGCTGCTGGCCAAAGAGCTTCGCATCTCGGTAATTACCACTAAACGGGCCTATGAGGAGTTGGAGCGGGACGGTTTTCTGGAAAACGTCCCGGGCAAGGGCTGCTTTGTGGCCCCCCAAAACCGGGAGCTGCTCCGGGAGGCCCAGCTGCGGAAGGTAGAGGAAAAGCTGTTCCAGGCGGTGGAGGAGGCCCGGAAGGGGGCCATGCCCCTGGAGGACCTCCATGAGATGCTGGACATTTTGTATAAAGGGGAAGAATTATGACAAATTGTATTGAAATCAAGGGGTTATCCAAGTCCTACGGGGACTTTGCCCTGAAAAATATCGACCTGACCCTCCCCGGCGGCTCCATTCTGGGGCTGATCGGCGAGAACGGCGCGGGCAAGACCACCACCATCAAGTGTATCCTGAACCTGATCCACCGGGACGCAGGTGAGATCACCCTGCTGGGCTATGACAACATCCGGGAGGAGCGGCTGGCCAAGCAGGACATCGGGCTGGTGCTGGACGAGTGCTTTTTCTCTGACGCCCTCCGCCCCCTGGACCTGGACAAAATCCTGGCCCCCGCCTACCGGGAGTGGGACCGGAAGCTGTTCCGGTCCTATCTGGACAAATTCGACCTGCCGGAGAAGAAGCTCATTAAAGAGTTTTCCCGAGGGATGAAAATGAAGCTGTCCCTGTCTGCCGCCCTGGCCCACCACCCCAGGCTACTCATTCTGGACGAGGCCACCGCCGGCCTGGACCCGGTGGTCCGGGACGAAATTCTGGACGAGTTCCTGGGCTTCATCCAGGACGAGGACCACGCCATTTTGATGTCCAGCCACATCACCTCCGACCTGGAGAAGGTGGCCGACTACATCGCCTACATCCACCAGGGGGAGGTGGTGCTGTCCGACGCCAAGGACAGCATTCTGGACTCCTACGGCCGGGTGGGCTGTACCGCCGCCCAGCTGGATAACATCGACCCCCGGGACATACTGCGTACCCGGAAGGGGACCTTCGGCTGCGAGGCCCTGGTGGGCGACCGGGTGGCCTTCAGCCGCAAGTACCCCATGCTCCTGGTGGAGCGGACCACTCTGGAAGACATCATGCTCTTTGTGGGGAAAGGAGAAACAAAATGACCGGATTGATTACGAAGGACTTTCTTGTGATGCGCAAGATGCTGCGATCTTATCTGCTTATGATTGTCGTTTACACCATTCTCGCCTACCTGGACTTCTTTGACTACAGCTTTATCATCACCTTTGTTCAGGTAGCCCTGTCCGTACTGCCTATCTCCGCCTTCGCCTACGACGAACAGTCCAAGTGGGACCGGTACGCCATGTCCCTACCCCTGGGGCGGAGCCGGGTGGTGGGGGCCCGGTATCTCTTCGTGCTGCTGCTCACCCTGTTCACCGTAGCGTTCGGGCTGGCGGGCACCGCCCTGCTGTATCTGGCCCATCAGGCGGACTTCCTTGAGATGTTCGTCACCCTGATGGTGTCCACCGCCATCGGCCTGCTGATTCCCACCATCCTCCTGCCGCTGAGCTACAAGCTGGGGGCGGAGCGGGCCCGGCCCTATCTGTACGCCATTGTTTTCATCCCTGTCATCGCCGTGGTGCTGCTGGCCAAGGCGGGCGTGCTGGATATGTCTATGCTGAAGGGGATGGACCTCCTCGCCCCCACCGCCCTGGCGGGGAGAGCGGTCCTGCCCCCCCTGGCCGGACTGGCCCTGCTGTTCGTCTCCTACCTTATCTCCTGCCGCGTCGCGGCCGGTAAGGAGTACTGATATGCGGGCCGCCGTCCTCCTCCTCTGGGCCGGGTGCCTGTATACCATCGCCCGGTCGGTCCTCTGTCTTCTGTTCACCGCCAGCCCCTGGAAGCGGCTGATGGTGCTGGCCGTAATCGCTCTCGCGGTATCCCGCGCCCACCCTCCCCGGGAAAGCACAAGACCTCCGGCCTAGCCGGAGGTCTCAGTTTGTCAAAAAAAGTGCCAGAGGAACAGAAGGCACCGAAAGCCTCCTTTTCCCCGCAAGGGGGACGCCGCATCCGTAAGGCGGCAAAGCCGCCAACGGCTGCGCAGTGAAAGGAGGTACCCCCGAAGGGGGCGGAGGATTGCGTTTTGCGAAGCAAAACATACGAAGTAATCAAAGATTCCTCGTCCCCCGCAGGGTGGGCTCCTTTGGAAAGGAGCTGTCGGCCGCGAAGCGGCTGACTGAGGATTGTATTTTGCCGCAGGCAAAATGTATGAAATAATCCTAATTTCGGTAAACTGAAAGCCTCTCCGCCGGCAGGCGGAGAGGCTTCTTTTTACATCAGCTTTACGGTGTAGTACACGAACAGCGCGAACAGCCAGGCGATCATGGCAAACATCAGGTAGTAGGCCACGGTATCCCCCGCCGCCAGGGCCACCACAACCGCCGCCACACTGGCCAGACAGGTGACCAGCGGCACGGCGTAGCTGGTCTTCTTGGGCAGGAACTGGATGGGCCCCTTTCCGCCGGGGAGGGCGCCGTCGCTCTTCTTCATCCACAGGGCGGCCAGCCCCACCAGGATAATGGCGGCCAGGACCACTATGGTCTCGGGCCGGCCGGCCGCGCCGTAGCGCACAAACCACAGGGCCAGCACCGACATGCCGCATGCGCAGGCGCCCACAAAGAACTCCCGCTGGTAGATATAAAACACCATCGCCAGCACGGCCCAGGCGATCACCAGCCAGTACAGCATGGACATGCCGTCCCCCCGGTACTTGATGGCCACGTGGACGCAGACGGTAACGGCGGCCAGGGCGATAGCCAGGATCAGGGGCAGGGCGTATTTCTTCCCCTGCTTCAGCTGCCAGCCGGTCCACACCAGGGCCAGAACCGCCGCTGCGGGCGCGGCCAGGCGCACCACCTTCAGCACCTCGTGCAGGGCCAGGAAGGTATTGATGCCGGTCTCGCTGAGGGAATAGTTGATATAGAAGCGGTTGAGCAGCACCAGCAGAGCCTCTAACACAATGGCCCCCACCACCCACAGCAGAGCTCTCTGCAGGGCGATATCCTCCTGTTGGCGGCGTGCTTCTCTCTGTTGTTTATCCATGTGTGTTCATTCTCCTTGCCGCGGGCCTCCATGGCCCGACCGAGTATTGCATTCACGCCCAGATATTCGGACATTTTAGTATTGTACCAGATCATATTATTTTTTGCAAGATGAAAATCGGAAAAACTATCCAAAATACAGGGACAGTGTCTTTTATTGCTGGGCAAAAGCCACTGTCAGGCGGACGCAGGCCGCCCCGTCCTCCAGGCTGGCGGTCTCCGCCGGGGTGTGGATATACCGGCAGGGGATGGAGATGCCGCCCGTCCTCACCCCCAGGCGGGCGGTGTGGATGGCCCCGGCGTCGGTGCCCCCCGCCCGCATGATATCCCGCTGGACGGGGATGTCCTCCTTCTCTGCCAGCTCCTCCAGCTTTGCCACCACCTGGGGGTGGCAGATGACGGAGGAGTCCATCACCTTGACGGCCGCCCCCCTGCCCAGCTTTGTGGTGCCGCTCTTCTCCGAGCCCGGGGTATCGTCCACATCGGTGACGTCCACGGCAATGCCCACGTCGGGCTCCGCCCACCATGCGGCGGTTTTAGCCCCCCGGAGGCCCACCTCCTCCTGGACGGTAAACACCAGATACAGGTCGCGTGTGGGCCTTGTGATCCGCTCCAGGGCGCACAGCAGCACGGCGCAGGCCATGCGGTCGTCCAGATAGGGGGCGGTCACCCGGTCACCCGTCACCCGGACGGGCCCGTCGTAGATACAGGTGTCCCCCACCCGGACCAGCTTTTTGGCCTCGTCCTCATTGGCCGCTCCGATGTCGATGAAGCACTCGTCCAGCTTCAGCTTGCCGAAATCGGCCTTCTCCTCGGGGACGAACACCCCCCGGACGCCGTTCTTGAACCGGACCGGGGCATAGGCCGCCTCCTTGGGGGCGATGCCCCCCAGCCTGCCCACCCGGAGGAAGCCCTCCTTCTCGATGTGGGTGACAATGAAGCCGATGGAGTCCATGTGGGCGGCGAACATCACCCGTGGACCATCTCCCTTTTTGCGGACGATCAGGTTGCCCAGGGTATCGGCGGTCACCTCGTCGGCAAAGGGCCGGGCCAGCTCCTCGATCTTCGCCCGGACGCCCCCCTCGTCCCCCGAGGGGCCGTGGGTCTCATTCAAAGCCTCTAAAATTTCAAGCAGTTCCATAGCTCCTCCTCAATCCCACCAGAAGTACCAATAAAAAGATTTGGAAAGGCCGTCGGCCAGCCGGCCGATGGTCTCCACGCCCTGGTCCACAATGTCGTTGCAGTAGGCGTACTGCTCCAGAGCCAGGTCCAGAGCCTGTTCCCTTGGAATACCGTAGACGGTGGGCAGACCATACTCCAGCACGTCGTGGGTCATCAGGGCCGGGAAGGCCCCGTACTTCTCAAACCAGTATTTGGCCACCGCCATGTGTTCCTCGTTGGCCGGACACTCGTTCCAGCCGCCAAAGGGCAGGTACGCAAAGACCTCCCATGGATGTTTCACCGGAATCTCAGCCAGAACAATGGGAATCGTCTGTTTTCCGCCATAGTCCCAAATGCTCAAAAAGCGGTCGATCCCCTCGCCGCCGGCCACCTCGCCCACCAGCTGCTCCCAGTAGCCGGGTTCGTCCTCCTCCAGCTCTTCCTTAAACTCGCTCAGCCGGGTTTGGAGAAATTCTTTTCCCGACTCCAGCGGGGCGGACAGCAGCTCCTGCCGCACCTGTTCCACTGTCTTATCCTCTCCGTTGAGCTCGAAGCACTCCAGCAGAAGCTCGTCCACCGCGATCAGCATGGGGACGAAGCCCTCCTTTTTTCCACGGGCCCGGGCCTGATAGAAGTCGGAGCCCATCAGCTGGCAGTCATTGGAAGGAGGATAGTAGGTGCAGGGACAGCCCAGATACTCCTTCAGCTGCTCCACCTGCTCCTCGATGGTAGATTGTCCTCTCATAAATAAAACCTCCCTCTATATTTTCTGTGCCATTTCGTTGAGAAACAGCCTTGTGAGCCTGAGCATATTTTCAAAGTCGGCCACGCTGCCCAAGCTGGCGGGGGCGTGGAGATAGCGGGTGGCGGCGGACATAGCGGCCACCCGGACTCCGGCCTTGGTGCGCTGGATGGTGCGGGCGTCGTTGCCTCCGGCGATATACTCCTTGGTTTGCCAGGGAATGCCATTCTCCTCAGATAGACGACGGAGGGTCTCAAAAAGTTCCCGGTCGTAGATGGTGGCCCCGTCCATATAGGAAATCACCGGCCCCTTCCCCGGGGCGCACACCCGGCGGTGGCCCTCCACCCCGGGCAGGTCGGCGGCGGTGGTGGTCTCCAGCACCAGGGCGATCTCCGGGGTGACGGCAAAGGCCGCCCCGAAGGCCCCCCGGGTGCCCACCTCCTCCTGGGCGGTGAAGGCGAAGGTCACGTCCAGGGGCAGGTCCTCCTCCAGCAGCTTGAGCATGACGGCGCAGCCCACCCGGTCGTCGATGGCCCGGGCCTTGAACAGGCCGTCGCCGAACTCCTCGGGCTGGCAGACGAAGGCCCCGTAATCCCCCAACTCCACCAGCTGTTCGGCGGACTCCTTATCCTTTGCCCCAATGTCGATATAGAGGGCCTCCGTCTTGGGGGCCTTCTTCCGCTCCTCCTTGCTCACCAGGTGGACGGCCTTCAGGCCGATGACCCCGGGGATCTTCTTGTGTCCGATGACCACCGGCTTGCCGATGGCCACCCGCCGGTCCACCCCGCCCACAAAGTCGAACTTGAGGAAGCCCTCCTCCGTGATCCGAGTGACAATCACCCCCACCTCGTCCATGTGGGCGCAGAGCATCAGCCTGTTTCCGGTGGATTTTTTCCCCTTTTTGAAGGCAATCAGGTTCCCGATCGTGTCTGCGTGAAAATAACTGGCATGGGACTTTATGCGTTCGACCATATACCGGCGCACCTCGTCCTCGTCCCCGGACACGCCGTTGAGCAGACACAGCTCTTTTAAGGTGTTCAGCATGTCTTTTCCCCCTCTCCCAGGCTCTCCACAAGAGCGGCCAGCAGCCTGGCGGTGTCGGCCAGGTCCTGTTTGTGGACCACCTCCACCGGTGTGTGCATATACCGCTCCGGGATGGACAGCACCGCGGTGGCCACCCCCTCCCGGCTGACCTGGACAGGCCAGGCGTTGGTGCCGCTGGAGCCGGACATGACCTCGATCTGGACGGGCATGTCCAGCTCCTCTGCCAGCTCCTTCAGCCGCCCCGACAGGGACCGTGCGCAGTTGGGCCCCACGCCGATCACCGGCCCGCCCCCCAGCCGGAAGGTCTCATTCTTTGACGCGTCGGGGCTGTCCCCGTGGGTGACGTCCACCGCCACGCACAGCTGGGGCGCGATCTCATAGGCGGCGGTAATGGCCCCGGTGGAGTGGGTCTCCTCCTGGGTGGAGCCCAGGACGTACAGGTCCACGCCCAGCGTTTTGCCTTGCAGCCGCTCCAGCACGTCCAGCAGGACGGCGAAGCCCGCCCGGTCGTCCAGGGCCTTGCCGCAGAGCAGGTCCTCCCCCAGGGGGGCACAGCCCCCCCGGTAGGCGGCCGGGGTGCCGACGGGGATGCGGCGCTCCGCCTCCTCCTGACTGAGCCCCGCATCTATATACAAATCCTTGATGGGCAAAGACTTGTCCATCTCCTCCCCGGTCTGGACATGGGGGGGCAGGCAGGCCACCACCCCGTGGATGGGCGGGTCGGTGAGGATGACCACCTCCCGGTCGGGAAGCATCCGGGGGTCCACCCCGCCCAGGGGGGCGAAGCGGAGGAAGCCCTCGTCATGGCCGGTGACGATAAAGCCAATCTCATCCAGGTGGGCGTCCAGCAGCAGCTTTGGGGCGTTGTCCCGGCCGCACCGGCGCACCCCCACCACGCTGCCCAGCCGGGTGGTGTACACCTGGTCCGCCAGGGGCCGCAGCAGCTCCGCCGCCGCTTTGGTCACGTTTTCTTCAAAGCCGCTGGGCCCGGACAGGGCGCACAGACAGCTGAGTGTTTGTTCATAGTTCAATTTGGAAAACCTCCGTTCGGCATTAGCGTTCCAAGATATTCCTATCTTAATCCAAAACAGAAAAAGCTGCAAGTTTTTTTGTAAAATTGCTTGACAACTCCCCGGCGCTGGGATATAATGCGCCTTGCGTTCAAAGACAGCAGGGGCCCACGGGCGTAATTCCTGCCGAGAGTGCTTTCAAAGGGAATACTTTGATAGTACTGTCCTCCTGTCTTCTGACGGGAGGTTTTTTGTTTCGCGCCAACAATTTCTGGAGGTGAAACCAAAAATGCCTAACGCAAAGGTTCTTTCCGAGAAGAAGGCCGTGGTGGCCGCTCTGGAGGAGCAGCTGAAGGGCGCCGCCAGCGGCGTGCTGGTGGACTACAAGGGCATCACCGTGGCCGAGGACACCGCGCTGCGCGCCGAGCTGCGTCAGAACGACGTGCAGTACTCCGTGGTGAAGAATACCCTGGTCCGCTTCGCCCTGGACGACGCCGGCCTGAAGGAGCTGGACGACGTGCTCAACGGCACCACGTCCCTGGCCACCAGCGCCGGAGACCCCATCGCCCCCATGCGGGTGGTGAACAAGCACGCCAAGAAGCTGGGCGACGGCAAGTTCAACATCAAGGGCGGCTTCATGGACGGCAAGGTGCTGTCCCTGGACGAGATCATGGCCCTGGCTGAGCTGCCCCCCAAGGACGTGCTCCAGGCCCAGGCTCTGGGCATGATGCTGGCTCCCATTACCAGCCTTGCTATCGTGCTGAAGGCCATCGCCGAGAAGGGCGGCGAGCCCGCCGCCGAGGCCCCTGCCGAAGAGGCTGCCCCCGCTGAGGAGGCCCCCGCCGCCGAGTAAGCGGCACACAAACAAATTTTAAAATTACACAATTAGGAGGTTCATTATCATGGCTAGTGAGAAGATTACTGCTCTGATCGAGGAAGTTAAGGCTCTGACCGTTCTGGAGCTGTCCGAGCTGGTAAAGGCTCTGGAGGAGGAGTTCGGCGTGTCCGCCGCCGCCATGGCCGCTCCCGCCGCCGGCGCCGGCGCCGCTGAGGCCGCCGTGGAGAAGACCGAGTTCGACGTGGTGCTGGCCGGCTTCGACGCCGCCGCCAAGATCAAGGTCATCAAGGCCGTCCGCGAGATCACCGGTCTGGGCCTGGCTGAGGCCAAGGCCGCCGTCGAGGGCGCCCCCAAGACCCTGAAGGAGGCCGTGTCCAAGGACGAGGCCGAGGAGCTGAAGAAGAAGCTGGAAGAGGCCGGCGGCAAGGTGGAGCTGAAGTAAGCAGCCGGACCGTCCCAACCCAAACAACCCATCAAAGGGCCTGCGCGACTCACCGTCGCGCAGGCCCTTTTTGTCCAATAACGCGAAAATCCCGGCCGAATGGGGCGTTGAGATAAAAAACGTCTGTAGGGGCGCATAGTATGCGCCCGCGGGCGGCTGATCGCCGCCCCTGCAGGGTTTCTTAAAGCAACGCCCTCAAAGGCCGGGATTTTGTTATTCCTCCACCATCACGCACCGGATGCCGTGCTCCTTCAGGGCGGCCTCCATGTCGCTGGGGGTGGCCAGTTTGGCGGTTTTATAGCCCTTGTAGAACACCTGCTTCTTTTTGCCGTCCTTCCTGAACACCTTCACACCCAGGCTGTAGGAGAGCTTGTGCTCCAGCTCCCAGGGGCTGCAGGACAGCTCCACGCGGTCGATGTCCTCAAAGGGGATGGCGCACGGGATTCCCGTGTTCAGCACCAGGCAGCCGTTCTCAAAGAAAAACGCCCCGGCGTTGGATTTGTTCTTATATTTGCCCCGTTTGACAACAAACAGAGCAACCACGCCCGCCAGAAGGGCCAGGCGGGCCACGATCCAGATACAGTCCAGAACATTCATGGCAAGCCCTCTTTTCTCACGCGCGGCAGCTGAAGGGACCGCTGTTCCAATGAAAATAATTCTTGGGATACAGCTGCAAATTGCGCAGAAAGGCGTTCAGCCCCTCGCTCTCCTCCCCCGCGTCAAAGCGGAGCAGGTCGCCCACGTTGAACAGGTCGCCCTTGTCGCCCTTAAAGATGACATCCCGGCTGATGACATGCCGGTTGCCCTCCTTGTCGGTATAGGCGGCCCAGGTGGTGGCGGTAAAGGGGTTCTCCGGGTCAAATTTGTCCGGCTGGGGGTAGTGGATGGTGACCTCAGTCCCGTCCGGGTAGGTGGTGGTCTGGCTGAGCATCTGGACATGGGGCCCTCTGGGGTTGCCCCCCGTCTGATAGAACCACTCAAAGCCCTCGGGCGGGACCATGTCCGGGTCCACCATGCGGCGCTCGTCCAGGCAGAAGCTGTTGAACAGGGCCGTATTGAAATTGCAGTACATGTTCAGCCCCTTGCCCCTGTAGTCGGGCACGGTCCACTCCCAGTCCCGGTCCTGTGCAAACTCCTCCATCCCCCTGGTAACGGCATCGATGGCGTCCTCGCTCTTGTAGTAGTAGTCGGCGTTGTAGTACTTCCAGGTGCGCTGGGGGCACAGTTCCCCGGTGACGTACTGCCTGCCCTGCTCGTTGTTGCGCTGGACAGCGGTGCTCAGGATCTTTTCCCGGAAGGTATCGTACATGGCCTCGGTGCAGGCCTGCTCCATGTCGGATTCCACAAAGGGGATGGGATAGCCCGCCCTGGCGGTGGACTCGAACATCTCGTGTGCCAGGGTCTGGAAGGTGGAGGCCAGCTCGTCCCCGCTCATGGTTCCGTCCATAAATTTCCCGATGGCCTTGTCCGCCTGGCCGCTGACATCCCGCCAGGCGTCCCGGACCTTGGGGCTGCCCTCCAGGCTGCCGGCCATGTAACTGCGCTTAAAAAAGGCGATCTGATCCGCCCGGGTGGTCTCCTTGCTCGGCGCAGCGCTGGAGATAGAGAGCTCAAGCCGGTCCCTGGCCTCCGCCAGGGCGCTGCCCTCCAGCTTCTGGAGCGGCATCCTTTCAAACTCATAGCTGCCATAGGCGCTGGTATATCTCACATTGCCGTTGGTCAAAAGCTCTATGCTGGAAGAAAAATCGGTCTGGGGAATCATGGGGGCGCCTCCTCTGCTGTTTACTATATCTGTTATCGGCAGAGGAGCCGGAAAACTTAACCTGGGCTACACCTTGTGGTCCGTCACCCAGTCGATAAAGCTGCCCGCCAGGTCCAGCTGTCTGGCGTCCAGCGGACGCAGCTTGTCCGCCACCGCCTTCCACTCCTCCCCGGGATACCTGCTGCTGCCCACCAGAAACTCGTCGGGGGTGGTATCCAGGGCGGCGGCAAGCTTCATGATGACCTCAGTGGAGGGAATCGTGCGTCCTCGCTCAATACTTGAAAGATATTTATATCCGATGTCTGCCTTTTCTTCTACTTCCGCTTGTTTGAGTTTTAGCGCTTTTCTACGTTTTGCAATCTGCTTTCCTATCATTTTATAGTCTAGTTCCATGCCGCACCTCCATACGAAAAGCATACGCAGGTGCAGGATTACATAAACATCTTATATACCAGAATTCAGTTTGACAAACGAATATAGAAGGTTTATAATATGAATATCGACATAAAACACGAAAGGGGACAATTGCTATGTACGAAAGCATGTACCACACACTGTTCAGCGCCATTACCAATGCCATGGAGATGATCGAGTGGCAGGAATGTCAAGGGGCTCTGTTCTGTCTGGAAAAGGCCTGTCTTCAAGGATACAGTATATAATGGAATAAAACAAAGAGGATACTTCTTTATTTCCCATGCTGAGAAACGATTAGCGTATTTCATCAGGAGCTTGGAATCTATGGGGATTACGAGGCCAATGTGCTACAATTGCCGTACATGGATGGATGCCTACATAGGGAACAGTTCAATGCATTCTATTCTTGCAACTGCTGATCCTAAAAACATCCGTATGTTCTTTAGGACGGTTTCTGACATTAGCGAACCCGGAAAAGGAGCAGGGGCCCATCTGACTATTCAGTGGGATTTCTAAAAACACCTTATCATTATTATTTAGAGTCATTCTCCAAAATACTAATAAGCAGCTCATATTGCTTTTTGGTTCCACTTTCTCAGGGGTAGGTACCGTATTAGCAATTTTGAGAATAGTCCTGGGCTATTTAGATTAAAATGTAAAATTGGCAAAAAACTGTGTATGAAAGGAAAATATTCAATGACACAGAGAATGCGCGTATTAGCGCTGAAAAAAAAACTAGAACGAAAACACGGTTGTAAACTGAATCCTCCCATATCGTGTGAGGAACTTCAAGCTCTGGAGAATACATACCACTTTACTTTGCCCAAGGATTTCCGTCTATTCCTAACGCTGGTGGGGAACGGCGGCGTTCTGCCCCCCATTACTGATGATTGCGATCAACTGCTTCCTTTTCCTCAAGAAACGGATGCGTTGGATCGGTTGGGACGTCCTTTCGCTTTACAGGACACTTGGATGTGGGAACAGGATCCAGATTTTGACCCCTTTAATGCTGAAGAAGCGGATGAGAGATATATAGGTGCCTACAATGGAAATGGTTTCGTGACGCTGATGGAGGACGAATGCTGCGGCAATGAGACGTGGCTGTTGGTCGTGACAGGCCCTTGTCAAGGAGAGGTATGGACTCGTTCAGAAATGGGCATTCAAAGGTTAAAGGAATGCAGCTTTATAGACTGGCTAGAACTCCATCTATCGAAAAAGCTGAGAAAATATGTCGAATCGTGTATGAAAGAAGAAATAAACAGCCAGGAACACCTGGAACCCATTTATAAGCTGCAAAAATTAGCAAAACGAGCCGCAAGATATGGCTTCCGATGGAACCCGCCCACATCCATGACTGCAGTTCGCAAGTTTGAGTATGAACACAAAATTGCCCTTCCCAAGGAGTATGTGCAGTTTATCACCCAAATCGCTAATGGAGGGGCAGATGATACCTGCATTATATATGGGCTTCACGATTTTGAAGGATTAACAGGTCTTTCAGATCGCTTCCCCTTTCAGAATGAAAATGATCTCCAAAGAGTTCCAGTTGATAATTACTGCGATCCATGGAGGCATAACTTATGGAATGATTGGGCCAAATACCTTCCGGATATTAAAATACCCGAGCAGGCACATCAAATTTGGTATAAGCGAGAATATGGTGTTTTTCGTGGAGCTTTGCCTGTGATATCTTTTCAAAATGCTTCACCCCCACTTCTTCAAAGTTACTCTCAAAGTGTCATGGTTTTAAATGGAGAGTATCGCGGCCAAATATGGGGTCTTGAAAATCATCGATATTTTCCTAATATGGCACGACATTATTTAGCACTAATGCACTTTACATTAGGTTAATATTTGACTCTTTATGTCATGAATTATTTTGCAGCTGGTATACTAGTTCGCTCTCCACTTGGTCATTGAGGTGACTAGGTACAGGAGAAGGTATCTTATGAAAAACGAAGCACAAATCAGGATACTCTTGCTCCAACAATTCTTTTCGACCCGAACCGATGAAGAGCATCCTGTCTCGGTCTCAGAAGCTGTACCAATAGGCTAAAACCGCTTGAGTAAAGTGCTGAAGGCAGCAATGGTGCAAACAGCTTGTGCAGAACGGACAGACACTTCATAGTCTTT
>CATNCS010000010.1 GCA_950097245.1 uncultured Oscillospiraceae bacterium
CCGCCGACCACAGGCGTACCCGGTTTGTCATGTGCCACTTCGGCAACCCCTTTCTGGAGAGCGCCGCCGCGGTGGTGGAGAAGAACCCCAATGTGGCCGCCGATCTGTCCGGCCTGCTGGAGGGCCGGGTGGACATCGACCGGTACTTTCAGAAGCAGGCGGGCTACGCCGGGCTGCTTGCCACCTGGCTCACCGCTATCGGCCAGTGGGACGATATTATGTACGGCACCGACTGGCCCATCGTCAACCTGGGGGAGTATATCCGATTTGTTCAGCGGCTGGTGCCGGAGCGGTACTGGGAGAAGGTGTTCTTTCAGAACGCCAACCGAATCTATGGGTTGGGGCTGTAGAAGACAGCGTTTTGATGCGCTGTCCAGAGGAAAGGAGCTCTGACGATGCCGAAATATGCATATCCCGCTGTGTTTCATCCCAATGCCGACGACGGTTCCATTACTGTCGTTGTTCCCGATCTGCCGGGGTGTATTACAGAGGGTAAAAATCTGGCTGATGCTCTGTTTATGGCGGAGGACGCGGTGGCCATGTGGCTTTGGGCCGCAGAGAATGACAGAGACAGCATTCCTGCCCCTGTTCAGCTGCCCCAGGTAGAGGCCCCTGAGTTTGTCAATTACGTCTGCGCCGATACGGATGAGTACCGGCGCAAGCATGATGCCCGCGCCGTGAAGAAAACGCTGTCTATTCCAAGCTGGCTGAATGCCCAGGCGGAACAGGCTGGCATCAATTTTTCTCAGGTCCTGCAGGAGGGGCTGAAACAGCGGCTTGATGTCCAATAAACTCCCGTTGTACACAAAACGGACCCCCGGAGCATGGATGCTCCAGGGGTCCGGTTCATTTTTTATACCGGCCGGGAGGAGGCCCGACCGGCGCGCAAGAACAAATATGCACAGGCGGTCTTTCGACCAACCTCAGTATACCACAGTATCCAAGTTTTGGCAAGAGGGAAAATCGCACTATTTTGCGGATTAAATTCCATACAGCATGATATATGTTAAAAAAAGAACATATTTTCTAACATCTATTTTATCATAGCCGCGGTGCTCCGATTATTGTAGAATTTAGTCGAAATGAGGTGGTCCCGTGGCAAACGACGCATTGATTGTGACCGTAAAGCGGCCAAAGGGGGAGGATGGATACCGGACGTTTTCTGTCCGGCTGAAGGAACCGACGGTCAGCCAGATGGACGACATCGCCAAGGAGACAGGGCGCAGCCGCAACGAATTGATCGGCCTGTTTTTGGAGTACGCACTGGAGCACTATACCCTGGAGAGGGAGGAGGGCGCTCCATAGCGGGGACTCCGTCACTTTCCCCAAAAGAAAAGTCGGAAAAAAGACGGCGTTTTGCAAAAAAATGCTGTCTTTTTTTCGCTCCCTGTGGTATGATGGTCAGCGACAATCTTGAGCCTGGAAAAGGAGAACAACCATGATTACTGTTACCGACCTGAGCCTGAACTACAGCGGCACCCCGCTGTTTTCCCATGTGGATTTGCAGTTCCTCCGGGGCAACTGCTACGGCATCATCGGCGCCAACGGCGCCGGCAAGTCCACCTTTTTGAAGATCCTGTCCGGCGAGCTGGACTCCACCTCCGGCCAGGTGTCCGTCCTGCCCAACATCCGCATGTCGGTGCTGAAGCAGAACCAGAACGCCTACGACGCCTACAACGTGATGGACACCGTCATCATGGGCAACCAGCGGCTGTACGACATCGGTAAACAGAAGGAGGCCCTCTACGCCAAGGAGGAGATGACCGACGAGGACGGGCTCTTAGCCTGCCAGCTGGAGGAGGAGTACGCCGAGCTGGGGGGCTGGGAGGCGGAGAGCGACGCCAGCCGCATCCTCCAGGGCCTGGGGGTGGGCACGGAGTACCATTACAACGACATGGCCACCCTGGACCCCCGGCTGAAGGTGAAGGTGCTGCTGGCTCAGGCCCTCTTCGGCAGTCCCGACCTGCTGATGATGGACGAGCCCACCAACAACCTGGACATCGACGCGGTGAACTGGCTGGAGGATTTCCTGCTGGACTTTGAGGGCACAGTGATTGTGGTGTCCCATGACCGGCACTTCCTCAACACCGTCTGTACCCACATTGTGGACATCGACTACGGAAAAATTAAGATGTATGTGGGCAACTACGACTTCTGGTATGAGTCCTCTCAGCTGGTGCAGCAGCTTATCAAGAGTCAGAACAAGCGCAACGAGGAGAAAATCAAGGAGCTGCAGGACTTTATCTCCCGGTTCTCCGCCAACAAGTCCAAGAGCAAGCAGGCCACCGCCCGGCGCAAGCTGCTGGACAAGCTGACGGTAGAGGAGATGCCCGCCTCCTCCCGCCGCTACCCCTGGGTGGGCTTCTCCCCCGACCGGGAGGTGGGCAAGGACATCCTCTTCGTCACCGACGTGTCCAAGACCATCGACGGGGTGAAGGTGCTGGACAAGGTGAGCTTCATTGTGGGCCACGACGAGAAGATCGCCTTTGTGGGGGACAACGAGAACGCCCACACCGCCCTGTTTAAGATTCTGGCCGGGGAGCTGGAGCCCGACGAGGGCACCGTCAAATGGGGCCAGACCGCCACCTTCTCCTACTTCCCCAAGGACAACACCCCCTACTTTGAGGGCTGCGACGACGACCTGGTCCAGTGGCTGCGCCAGTTCTCCCCCGACCCCCAGGAGCAGTACCTCCGGGGCTTCCTGGGGCGGATGCTCTTCTCCGGGGACGAGGTCCACAAGCCGGTGAAGGTGCTCTCCGGCGGGGAGAAGGTGCGGTGTATGCTGTCCCGGATGATGCTGTCCGGGGCCAACGTCCTCATGCTGGACCAGCCCACCAACCACCTGGACCTGGAGTCCATCGCCGCTTTGAACAAGGGGCTGGAGGCCGTGAAGTGCAATGTGCTGGTGGCCTCCCACGACCACCAGCTCATCCAGACCGTGTGCAACCGGGTCTTTGACTTTACCGCCGAGGGCAGGCTCATCGACCGGAAGATGACCTACGACGAGTATCTGGCCAGCCAGAAGGAAGCCTGATATCAGATGGGAAAAGGGACCGTCCGGGCAGGACGGTCCCTTTCAAACTGACAGTTAAGCCGGGTCCGGGGGGATGTCCATCCCGTGCCGGGCGGCGTGCTCCTTGATCTTGGAGTAGGTCTCTTCGCTCAGGTCGTGCTCCATCTTGCAGGCGTCGGCGGCGGCGACCGCCTCGCTGACCCCCAGGCGCACCAGAAACCGGGTGAGCAGCTTGTGCCGGCCGTAGATGCGCTGGGCGATCTCCTCCCCCGGGGGGAGCAGGGTGATAAAGCCGTCCCCGTCCATCTCGATATAGCCGTTCTCCCGGAACCGCTTCATGGCTACGCTGACGCTGGGCTTGGTCAGCGCCAGCTGGTGGACCACGTCGATGGAGCGCACCGTCCCCTGCCGTTCCCGTAGGATCAGAATGGCCTCCAGATAATCTTCGGCGGATTCGTAAATATTCATTGAGAAACACTTCCTTTATTTTTCCTAGATTATCATAAGCCAACAAAAAAAGCAAGGAAACAAAAAAATTATATTCGGGGCCTCCCTTTTGCCCGGAAAAAGCGCTTGCATATTGAAGGGGAACCGTGTAAAATATAAGGATGGAAAACCCCGTATTTTATCAAAAACAGAAAGCAAACAAACTATGAAACTCAGAAAGCTTCTCAGCACCCTGCTGGCCGCCGCCCTGGTGTGCGGCCTGGCCTGCACCGCCGCCCTGGCCGACGAGCCGGCGGACACCGCCGCTCCCGCTATCCCCGCCGAGGGCACCGCCATCGCCTCCACCCAGAACATCACCATCGACGGCAAGGCCGTGGAGTTCGCCGCCTACGCCCTGAAGGACGAGAACGGCAACCTGACCAACTACGTCAAGCTCCGCGACATCGCCGTGGCCATCAACGGCACCGACGCCCAGTTTGAGGTGGGCTTCGACGGCTCCATCCTCCTCACCACCAAGACCGCCTACTCCGGCGCCGCCGACACCGCCACCCCCTTCTCCGGTGACCACCCCTACAAGGGCGGCGCCCAGACCGTCAAGGTGGACGGCAAGGACGTGAGCATGACCGCTATCACCCTCTACGACGAGAACGGCGGCGGCTACAACTACTTCAAGCTCCGCGACCTGGGCGAGGTCCTGGGCTTCGCCGTGGGCTACAGCAACGAGACCGGCATCTCCATCACCACCACCGCCCCCGCCGCTGAGTAACCATCACCGTCAACCCCCATCAAAAGGACCGCCGGCACCGGCGGTCCTTTTTCTCTTGCGGTTTTGGATATGGTCCTGTATAATAGGGGTATCCTGAAGCTTAGGGAAAGGGGCGTTACCATGAACAGCAATCTGGCATATCAGGATTACCCATCGGAGGAACTGATCGGCGGCAAATTGGTCGCTATGTCCCCCAGGCCGTCTATCAACCACAATCGGGTCATCGGAAACATTTACCGCATTTTTGCCCACTATCTTAACGGCCGCAAATGTGAGCCCTTCGCCGACGGGGTGGACCTCTACCTGACGGAGACGGACCGGTTCATTCCGGACATGATGGTGGTGTGTGATCCGGATAAAATCAAGCCGGACGGCGTCTATGGCCCGCCCGACCTGGTGGTGGAGGTGCTGTCCCCCAGCACGGCGCGGTATGACCGGGGACACAAAAAGGACGTCTACGCCCGGTGCGGCGTCCGGGAGTACTGGATTGTCAGCCCCGGAGACCGGACGGTGGAGCAGTACCTGTTGGAGGAGGGCCAGCTGGCGCTCCATGAGACCTACGGCCTGGAGCTGGAGGTCATCCTGAACAAGATGTCGCAGGAGGAGCGGGACGCCATCCCCACGGAGTTCAAATGCAGCCTGTTTGACGACCTGGTCATCCAGATCGCGGATATTTTTGAGCGCGTTGTGTAACAGAACAACCGGCTCCCAGACGGGAGCCGGTTGTTTCAGCTTTATCAGTATGCCACGCCCCAGAGAATGGAGTGTTTGGCGGGCCTGCCGCAGCAGACGCAGACATCGGACACCTGCTCCTGCTCCAGGGGCATGCACCGGGAGGTGACCCCGGCCTTCTCCTTCATGGCCAGCTCGCAGTCCAGAGAGCCGCACCACATGGTCTTGGCAAAGCCGCCCTCGGTCTCCATAAACTCCTTGACCTCCTCCAGGGTCATGCACACCCGGGTGTGGTCCTCCAGGTTCTTCCTGGCCCGGTCGTACAGGCCCTGGTGGACGGAGTCCAGCAGCTCGCTGACGGTGTCCTCCAGCCGGTCCAGGGGGACAAAGACCTTCTCCCCGGAGTCCCGGCGGCAGATGCAGCACTGGTTTTTCTCCATGTCCTTGGGGCCGATCTCCACCCGGAGGGGCACCCCCTTCATCTCATACTCCGCGGCCTTCCAGCCCATGGACTGGTCGCTGTCGTCCATCTTCGCCCGGACGCCCGCCTTTTGCAGCCGGTCCAGCAGGGCGGAGGCGGCAGCGAGGACGCCCTCCTTGTGCTGGGCCACGGGGATGACCATGGCCTGGATGGGGGCGATGCGGGGGGGCAGCACCAGGCCGTTGTTGTCGCCGTGGGTCATGATGATGCCGCCGATCATCCGGGTGGACACCCCCCAGCTGGTCTGGTGGGGGTGGTGGAGCTGGTTGTCCTTCCCCGTGAAGGTGATGTCGAAGGCCCTGGCGAAGCCGTCGCCGAAGTAGTGGCTGGTGCCGCTCTGGAGGGCCTTGTGGTCGTGCATCATGCACTCCACGGTGTAGGTCTCCTCGGCGCCGTTGAACTTCTCCTTGTCCGTCTTGCGGCCCTTCACCACCGGCATGGCCAGCACGTTCTCCAGAAAGTCGGCGTAGACGTTGAGCATCCGCATGGTCTCCTCCCGGGCCTCCTCCGGGGTGGCGTGCATGGTGTGGCCCTCCTGCCACAGGAACTCCCGGTGGCGCAGGAAGGGGCGGGAGGTCTTCTCCCACCGCAGGACGGAGCACCACTGGTTGTACAGCTTGGGCAGGTCCCGGTGGGAGTGGATGACGTTTTTGTAGTGCTCACAGAACAGGGTCTCACTGGTGGGGCGGATGCAGTACTTCTCCTCCAGCTTCTCGCTGCCCCCCATGGTCACCCAGGCGCACTCGGGGGCGAAGCCCTCCACGTGGTCCTTCTCCTTCTGGAGCAGGCTCTCGGGGATGAGCATGGGCAGGTACACGTTCTCGTGGCCCGTCTCCTTGAACTTTTTGTCCAGCTCCGCCTGGATGTTCTCCCAGATGGCGTAGCCGTAGGGGCGGTAGATGAACATGCCCTTGATGGAGGAGTAGTCGATGAGCTCCGCCTTGGTGCATACGTCGGTGTACCACTGGGCGAAGTCCACCTCCATATCGGTGATCTGCTCCACCTGTTTTTTGTTTTCCTTGGCCATATCGTCTCAGTCCTTTATGTTAAGATGGGAATATATTTGTCAGCTCCTTTATTCTATTGACTTGCGGGAAGAAAGTCAAGAGAAAACAGTAAAACGGAATCGACTCCCTGTCGTTTCCCTTGCTAATTCAGCGGGAATGTGCTATATTGGTGGCAAGACATTTTCTGACAGGAGGGACCGCCATGGACGCCCAGCAGCGCAGACAGATGATCGCCAAACGGCTGGAGGAGAGCGCCGCCCCCCTGAGCGCCGCGTCGCTGGCCCGGGAGCTGAACGTGAGCCGGCAGATCATCGTGGGCGATGTGGCCCTCCTCCGGGCCGGCGGGCTGGACATCACCGCCACCCCCCGGGGCTACCTGCTGCCCCATCCCCCCGCCGGGATCAAGTGTACCCTTGCCTGCCGCCACCGGGCGGACCAGATGGGGGAGGAGCTCAACGCCATGGTGGACCAGGGGTGCACCGTGCTGGACGTGATTGTGGAGCACCCCATCTACGGCCAGCTCACCGGCCCGCTGCGGCTGTCCAGCCGGTATGAGGTGGCCCAGTTTGTGGCCCGGTGCCGCCAGGAGGAGGCCGCCCCCCTGTCTCAGCTTACCGAGGGGGTCCACCTGCACACCGTCCTGTGCCCCGACCAGGGGGCGGCGGACCGGGTGCGGGAGGCGCTGGAAAAATTGGATTTTTTGTACCGATGACATTTGAGACCTGTAGGGGCCGCCGCCTTCGGCGGCCCGCTGCTTGAACGTGTACCGGCTTTGACGGGTCGCCCAGGGGGGCGACCCCTACTGACAAACTTGGAGGTCTGCGCCATGCTGGGAAAACAAAAGCCCGCCGGGGAAAAGCTGGGCATCTATATCCACATCCCCTTCTGCCGCAGCAAGTGCGACTACTGCGACTTCTACTCCCTGGCGGGGCGGGAGGAGCGGATGGACGACTACCAGAGAGCCCTGCTGGCCCACCTGAAGGAGAGCGCCTTCGCGGCCAGGGGCTTTTCGGTGGATACCGTCTACTTTGGCGGAGGCACCCCCAGCTGCTACGGGGCGAAACGGCTGAAGGAGCTGCTGTCGGCCGTTAAAAAATACTACAAGGTAGAAAAAGAGGCGGAGATTACCCTGGAGGCCAACCCGGACAGCGTGGACTTTAAATCCCTGAAGGCCCTGCGGAGGGCGGGCTTCAACCGGATCTCCATGGGGCTTCAGTCCGCCTGCCCGGCCGAGCTGGAGGCGGTCCACCGGCCCCACACCGTGGCCCAGGGGGACGAGGCCGTGGCCGCGGCCCGAAAGGCCGGCTTTGCCAACCTGTCCCTGGACCTGATTTACGGCCTGCCCGCTCAGACGGTGTCCAGCTGGCAGAATACGGTGGAGCATGTGCTGACACTGGAGCCGGAGCACCTGTCCTGCTACGGCCTGAAGGTGGAGGAGGGCACCCCTCTGGCCGCCCGGGTGGCCGCAGGAGAGGAGCGCCTGCTCAGCGACGACGCCCAGGCCACACTCTACCTGTGGACGGTGAGCCGCCTGGCCCGGGCGGGCTACGGGCAGTATGAGATATCTAACTTTGCCAGGCCGGGCTTTGCCTCCCGGCACAACCTGCGCTACTGGCTCACCCAGCCCTATATGGGCTTCGGCCCCGGGGCACACTCCGACTTCGGCGGACGGCGGTACTCCTGGGTCCGGGACCTGGAGGGCTACATCAAGGGTGTGCTGGAGGGGTCTGTCCCCCTGCTGGACAGCCAGGACCTGATCCCCCAGGAGGAGCGGGGCAGCGAGTACCTCATGCTCCGGCTGCGCACCGCCCGGGGCATCGAGGAGTGGGAGTACCGGGGGAGCTATTTTATGGATTTTGCCCCTATCGAGGCGCGGCTGCGGGAGTTTGCCGCCCAGGGCTGGGCGGAGAAGACGGCGGAGGGCCGGTGGCGGCTGACCCCCAAGGGCTTTCTGGTCTCCAACCAGTTGATCGGAGACCTGCTGGAGCGTCAGGAGAAGGTCCGGCTGGACGAGCTGCTGCCCAAGGTCCAGGCCCGGTATCAGGGGAAAAAGGCGTAGGGGCGGATATTATCCGCCCCTATACTGTGAGCTGTTTCATAAAAGGCGGGCGGATGGTATCCGCCCCTACATGTTGGCCGCATAATTTACAGTTAATGACAGGAAAATTCTGAGGATCGGACAGCGGAAGGGAGCTTTTTCCACCGTTGTCCGTCTTTTTTAACAATTTGTTCACGGGTCCGCAATTTTTGTTGCAAGCGGGGTATAATAGTGCTATAATGTATCCGGTTTGGTACGCCCTGCCATTGGCGGAGGCTGGATCGCTTTTACATATGGCGTCTACGCCGTATATTCTTATAGATTCCAGGACATGGAAAAGAGGGTGCAGGTTTTTGACCAAGTATCTGATTCACGGGGGAAATCCCCTCCACGGAACCATCCATATCAGCGGCGCAAAAAACGCCGCTGTCGCTATCATTCCCGCCGCCCTGCTGGTGGACGGGGTCTGCCGCATTGAAAATGTCCCCCAGATCAGCGACGTGACGCTGATTCTTCAAATTTTAAGAGAGCTGGGCGCCGACGTGCGCATGATTAACCGCACCACCTTGGAGGTGGACTGCTCCCATATCCGCAACCGCCAGGTGCCCTATGAGCTGGCCCGGAGGATCCGCGCCAGCTACTATCTGGTGGGCGCCCTGCTCAGCCGGTTCGGCTGGGCGGAGGTCCCCCTGCCCGGCGGCTGCGATTTGGGCGGACGGCCGGTGGACCAGCACATCAAGGGCTTTGTGGCCATGGGGGCCGAGGTGGAGGTGCGCAACGGCCTCATCGACGCCCACGTCCCCAACGGGGCCCGGCTGTCCGGGGGACAGGTGTACCTGGACATCGTCTCGGTAGGGGCCACCATGAACATTATGCTGGCCGCCACCCTGGCCCAGGGCAGGACGGTCATCGAAAACGCCGCCAAGGAGCCCCACATCGTGGACCTGGCCAACTTCCTCAACTCCATGGGGGCGGATATCCGGGGCGCCGGCACCGACGTGATTAAAATTCGGGGGGTGTCCCGCCTGCGGGGGGGCGCCTACTCCATCATCCCCGACCAGATCGAGGCGGGCACCTATATGGCCGCTGTGGCCGCCGCCGGAGGGGACGTGCTCATCCGGAACGTCATCCCCAAGCACCTGGACTGCATCACCGCCAAGCTGGTGGAGATGGGGGTGGAGGTGGAGGAGCTGGACGACGCCCTCCGCCTCCGCCGCACCGGGCCCATGGGCCGGGTGAACGTGAAGACCATGCCCTACCCCGGCTTCCCCACCGATATGCAGCCCCAGATCGCCGCCGCTTTGTGCGTGGCCCAGGGGACCAGCGTCCTTACCGAGGGGGTGTGGGACAACCGCTACCGCTATGTGGACGAGTTCCGCCGCATGGGGGCCCGCATCCAGGTGGACGGCAAGGTGGCCGTCATCGAGGGGGTGGACCACCTGACCGGGGCCCCCGTCCACGCCTGCGACCTGCGGGCCGGGGCCGCTATGGTCATCGCCGGCCTGGCCGCCCAGGGCACCACCGAGATCGACGGCATCCACCACATTGAGCGCGGCTATGAGACCATTGTGGAGAAGCTGGCCGCGGTGGGGGCCGACATCCGGATCGTCCACCTGCCGGGGGAGGAAGACCAGTCCCAGGTGGGATGAATTGACGATAAATTGATTTTGTAGGGGGCGGCCTCTGTGCCGCCCCATTTTCCTGTTTTGATATTGCCGGGGCGGCGCAGAGGCCGCCCCCTGCCGATAGAGGAGGGGTCCTTTGCTCACCTTTACCACCCTTGCCAGCGGCTCCACCGGCAACGCCGCTCTGGTGTCCTGCGGAGACACCCACATCCTGCTGGACGCGGGCATCTCCGCCAAGCGCATCACCGCCGGCCTGGCAGAGCTGGGGGTGAAGCCCCACCAGCTTTCGGCCATCCTCCTCACCCACGAACACAGCGACCACGTCTCCGGCCTGCGGGTGCTCACCAAAAAGGCGGGGGCTCCCATCTACGCCACCCGTTCCACCCTCTGGGAGTGGTATAAGCGGAACCGCTGCGACGAGGTGAAAGCCCTGTTTCGGAAACAGGAGGCGGGCACGGGATTTCAAATCGGTTCGCTGTGGGTGGAGTCCTTCCCCACCCCCCACGACGCGGCGGGCAGCGTAGGGTATTCCATCGCCGGGGAGGGGAAGCGGGTAGTGCTGTGCACCGACCTGGGGCACGTCACCCAAGAGGTCCGCCAAGCGGTGAAGGGCTGCGATCTGTTGGTGTGTGAGACCAACCACGACGTGGACTGGGTCCGCTCCGGGCCCTACCCCTACTACTTAAAGCAGCGCATCCTGGGGGACTGCGGCCACCTGTCCAACGAGGCGGGGGCGGAGCTGGCCGCCTTCGCGGTGGAGACCGGCGCCCGTTCGGTGATTCTGGCCCACCTGTCCCAGACCAACAACACCCCTGTCCGAGCCTATGACACAGTGGCCCTCCGGCTGCTGTCCATGGACTGCGACCCGGAGCGGGATATTTCCCTGTCCGTGGCCCCCAGAGATACCGTCGGAATCACCTGGAGCCCCAAGGGGGTATCGGTATGCTGAGCGTCTACCTCATCTGCGTGGGCAAGCTGAAGGAGAAATTCTACAAGGACGCCTGCGCCGAGTATGTGAAGCGGCTGTCCGCCTACTGCAGGCTGACGGTGGTGGAGATTCCCGAGGTCAAGCTGCCCCAGAAGCCCACTTTAGGGGAGATTACCGCCGCCCTGGCCAGGGAGGGGGAGGCCATCCGGGCCAAGATTCCCCCCAGCTCCCGGGTGGCCGCCCTGTGCGTGGAGGGACGGATGCGCTCCAGCGAGGAGATTCCCCAGATGTTCCCTGCCCCGGGCCGCAGCCCGGACAAGCACATGGTCTTTATCATCGGAGGCAGCTACGGCCTGCACCCCTCCATCAAGGCGGAGGCCAACACCCAGCTGTCCATGTCTCCCATGACCTTCCCCCACCACCTGGCCCGGGTCATGCTGCTGGAGCAGATCTATCGGGCGTTTAAAATCAATGAGGGGTCGGCCTATCATAAATAAAACGGCCCCGTCTCAAAGAAACGGAGCCGTCCCACAACTTGACACACCCACAAAAATGTGGTATGCTACAGTTGTGTAGGGGAATCGCCCAGCGCTGGCGGTTTGGCCCTGTTAAGCTAGGTTTTTATCAAGAGACAGAAACCGTCACCGTGCAGGGTGGCGGTTTCTTTTTTACCTTGACTTAAATCATTACCGTCCGTGCCAGCGTTCTTTTTCCGCCTGAAACAGGGAGCACGCCTCCAACTGTTGCAGCCGTTGACAGACGGCAATCTCACTGTCCAAAAGCCGCAGCAGGGCTTTCCTGCTGACCGGCTCCAGGAAGTGGTCCCCCGTCCGACTGCCCTCCTGAATGGTCTCCTCATACCAGCACCTGCCGTCCTCGGTGACAAACCAAACCTGGGACACTACTGGTCCGAAACACAGCTTTTTGAGAATTACCCGCCGGCCGTTGACAAATTCCCTTTCCGGTAGGCAGTGGAGCCAGTGAGCAACCCAAAAATCCTTCATGCCTATACCCCCGTCAAGTCGAAGGGTGGGGTATACTCCTCCCGGGCGGAGGTCCGCTCCTGGGTGAAGCCGGCCAGCCCCAGGTTGACCATGTACTCCTGCGCCGCCCGTATCTCCCCGGGGCGCAGGCGGCGGTTGAGCTCCGGGCAGGCGGACAGGTCCCCCCAGGGGGTATACTGGCTCATGAGGGAGAAGAGCACCGTCCCCGGCTCGAACGTCGAGGCCACCCAGTCCATCACCGCCTTGGCCTGGCCCACCTGGCCGGGGAGGATTAAATGCCGTATTATTGTCCCCCTTAATAACAGTCCGTTATCGTCAAACCGGCAGGGGCCGGTCTGGCGGACCATCTCCCGGATGGCCGCCTGGGCGATTTCCGGGTAGTCGGGGGCGGCGGAGTACCGGCTGGCAGTCTCCCCGTTCAGGTACTTCAGGTCGGGGAGGTAGACGCCTACCTTGCCCTCCAGCCCGCGGAGGGTATCCGATTTGTCATATCCCCCGGTGTTGAATACAACAGGTATTGAAGGACGCCATTCCTTCAGCAGGGCGGCGATGACATGGACATAGTGGGTGGGGTTGACGAAGTTCAGGTTGTGGGCCCCCTGGACGATGAGGTCCTCGCAGATGGCCCGCAGGCGGTCCGGGGTGACAGTCCGGCCAAAGTCCTGATGGCTGATTTTCTCGTTCTGACAGAAGACGCAGCCCAGGGGACAGCCGGAGAAGAAGATCGTCCCGGAGCCCCGGGTGCCTGAGATGGGGGGCTCCTCCCAGTGGTGGAGAGCGGCACGGGCCAGGACGGGGGCGGCGGGCATCCGGCAGTACCCCGCCCCGGCGGTTTCGGTGCGCTTTGCACCGCAATTTCTGGGGCATAAATTGCAAATCATACCAGTTAGAACCTTTCAATTTGACAGTGGTGACAGGGAAAGTTCTTTTTGGATACTTTTTCTTTCAAGAAAAAGTATCAGAAGTGTCCCAGTCGGTCCAGAACCGCCTGCTCAAAGCTCCGGAAGGCGTTGGGGACGGCGTAGGTATCCCGCAGGGCCGTCCGGTTGGCCCACACCCAGCCCTCGGGCAGGGCAGGGTTGTCTGCCTCCCCGGCCAGGGCGGTCATGTGCCACTCGATGTGGGTAAAGATGTGCTTTCCCGTCCCTGCCCGCTCCAGGGGGGCGGACAGCCCCCACCGGGAGAGCCAGTCGGTGCCGTCCGCCGGCTCGTTGGGGTACTCCCACAGCCCGGCCAGCAGGCCCCGGTCCGGACGGCGGCGGAGGGCCACGCTGTCCCCGTGGAAGAGGAGGTAGACGGTGCGCTCCTCCACCCGCCGGGGCCGCTTGGCCCCCTTGACAGGCAGCTCCCCGGTGCGGCCCTCCTGAAAGGCCCGGCAGAGGGCGGCCGCCGGACATTTTTCACACAGCGGCGCGCCGTTGGGCAGGCAGATGGTGGCCCCCAGCGCCCTCAGCGCCTGGTTGAAGTCCCCGGGGGCGTCCGAGGGGATTACCTCGGCCAGGGCGGCCGTTACCCGCCTTTTCATGGCGGAGGTGGCGATGTCGCCGCTGTCCCCGGTGATTCGGGCAATCACCCGCAGAACGTTGCCGTCCACTGCGGGGACGGGGAGGCCGAAGGCGATGGAGGAAATTGCCCCGGCGGTATAGTCCCCCACCCCGGCCAGAGAGCGGATGCCCTCATAAGTATTTGGAAATACTCCCTTGTGATTGAGCGTGATCTGTTCTGCCGCTTTTTGAAGGTTTCTGGCCCGGCTGTAGTAGCCCAGCCCCTGCCACAGCTTCATCAGCCGGTCCTGGGGCAGGGCGGCCAGGGCGGCGACAGAGGGGGCCGCCTCCAGAAAACGGCGGTAGTAGTCCAGCACTGCCGCTACCCGGGTCTGCTGGAGCATGACCTCAGATATCCACACGTGGTAGGGGGTGGGGTCGCTGCGCCAGGGGAGCTCCCGGGCGTTTTCCCGATACCAGACCAGCAGCGGGATGGGGAGCTGCTGCAATTTATCCAAAGAAAAGCTCCTTTCAATCAGGTCCTTCAGGTAACGATACAGATGATTTCTGCTTGCGTGAAATGATAACTAAAAAAGAATAATAAATATAATGGATTTGGGAATGGCAATTCCCCGGACGGAGTGGTAAAGTTTTGGACAGAGCAAAGGTTAAAAATTTAACGAGGCGCCGGCTGCCGCTCTTGCCGGCGGACTCAAAAATTTTTGGGCTTTGACTCCATCATTCCTTTTTCATCCATCCTTCCAGATCACCACACAGGGGCGCCCGCCAGGGCGCCCCTGTGTGGTTTTGTGCGGGGCGGCTCCGTCTGATTTTATTCGCCCAGGGCCTCCACCGACTCAAAGACCAGGCCGTCGCAGTGCTCCTTCCGGGGGATGCCCGCGTCGTGGGAGGCCTTCAGCAGGGCGGCGCAGTTGATATCCCCGTGGTCCTGGCGGAACTTGCGCAGAAAGGCGGCAAGCTCCTCCTGGGGGTGGCCGGTCATCCCCAGCACCATCAGCCCCCCGGTGAGGGCCCCGCAGGCGGAGCCGCACTGCATCCCGGCGCCGAAGCCCTGCCCCAGGGCATAGGCCTGCTCCTCGGTAAGCCCCATCTCCCGGGCAAAGGTGACCAGGACGGACTGGCAGCAGTTGAAGTGTACGTCGGTGCGGGCCCGGAGCTCCCGGGCTTTCTCTAAATGTGTCATGGTCTTGTTCTCCTTTTTAATTAAAAATATCCGGTGTGTCGGCAAAGAGCCGGCGCACCCGCTCCCACACGGGCCGGTTCTCCGGCCGGGTGAGCCGGGGGTCCTGGTCCAGCAGAGTCCGGGCGGCCTCCTGGGCCTGGCTGAGCAGGCGCATGTCCCCGGCCAGGTCGGCCAGCTTCATCTGGGGCAGGCCGTGCTGCCGGTTGCCGAAGAAGTCCCCCGGCCCCCGGGCCTTCAGGTCCTCCTCGGAGATCTTGAAGCCGTCGGTGGTGGAGGCCAGGGTGTGCAGCCGCTCCATGGCCTCCAGGCTGCGGGTGCCGGTGATGAGGACGCAGTGGGAGGGGTGCTGTCCCCGCCCCACACGCCCCCGGAGCTGGTGGAGCTGGCTGAGGCCGAAGCGGTCGGCGTTCTCAATGATGATGAGGGAGGCGTTGGGCACGTCCACCCCCACCTCCACCACCGTCGTGGCCACCAGCACCTGGGTCTGGCCGGAGGAAAAGGCGGACATGGCCGCCTCCTTCTCCCGAGGCTTCATCTTCCCGTGGAGGATGCCCAGCCGCAGGTCGGGGAAGACCTCCCGCTGGAGCTTGTCCGCGTAGGTCTTCACCGCCTTCAGGTTCAGGGCGGGGGACTCCTCCCCGGGGAGGGCGGCGTCCGGGTTCTCCTCCACCGCGGGGCAGATGATGTACACCTGACGGCCCTCGGCCACCTGCTTGCGGACAAAGTTGTACATCCGCTGCCGCTTGTCCTCCCGGACCACGTAGGTGGCGATGGGGGTGCGGCCCGGGGGGAGCTGGTCGATTACCGACACATCCAGGTCGCCGTAGATAATCAGGGCCAGGGTCCGGGGGATGGGGGTGGCCGACATGACCAGTACATGGGGGGCGGCGTTCTCCCCGCCCTTGGCGGCCAGGGCGGCCCGCTGGGCCACCCCGAAGCGGTGCTGTTCGTCGGCCACGATGAGGGCCAGCCGGCGGAAGGCCACCCCCTCGGAGATGAGGGCGTGGGTGCCCACGATAAAGTCGATGTCCCCCGCCTCCAGGGCGGACCGGGTCTTCTTCTTCTCCGCCGCCGTCATGGAGCCGGTGAGCAGCCCTACCCGTACCCCGGCGGGGGCAAGCAAAGCGGACAGGGACTTGTAGTGCTGCTCGGCCAGCACCTCGGTGGGGGCCATGAGGGCCCCCTGACAGCCGGTGCCGGCGCACAGCCAGCCGGCGTAGGCCGCTACAACGGTTTTGCCCGAGCCCACGTCCCCCTGGACCAGCCGGTTCATGGGCCTTCCGCCGGCCATGTCGGCGGACACCTCGTCCATCACCCGGCTCTGGGCGCCCGTGGGGGCGAAGGGGAGAAGGGCCAGAAAGTCCCCCTTGGGCCGGGGCGGGATGGGGAAGCCCTCCCCCTCCCGGCCCCGGCGGCTCTTTAAAAAGTGGAGGCCCACCGCCAGGTAGAACAGCTCCTCGAAGGCCAGCCGCCGCCGGGCCAGAGCGAGCGCCTTTTCGTCCTCGGGAAAGTGGATGTTTTTGACGGAAAATTCCGCCGCCGCCAGGCTGTGGGCCTGGCGGATATGCTGGGGGAGGGTCTCGGGAATCCCCTGGGCGCAGGGCAGGGCCTGCCGCACCAGAGCGGCCAGCATGTGGTTGGAGATGCCCGCCGTCAGCCGGTAGACGGGCATGATGCGGCCGGTGAAGGACTGCTTGTCCATCCGCTCGAAAATGGGGTTGACCATGGTCCGCCGCCGGCCCTGGACCTCCACCGCGCCGTAAAAGATGTACTCCTCCCCCGCCCGGATGGCACGCTCAATGTAGCCCTGGTTGAAGAAGGTGAGGTGGAGGGCTCCGGTGTGGTCCACCACCTTCACCTGGACCAGCTCCAGCCCCTTCCGGATGCGGGACAGACGGGGGTGCTCCGCCGCCATGGCGGCGACGCACACCCGCCCCTCAGGGGGGGCCTCCGCTACGGTGTAGATCTTTCGCCGGTCCTCGTAGTCCCGGGGGTACCAGGTGAGGAGATCCCCGGCGGTGGTCAGACCCAGCTTTTCCAGCTTTTTGGCCCGGGCCTCCCCCACGCCGGGGAAGTCGGTGAGGGGGGTGCCGGGGGTTACGTCCATGGGAGAGGCCTCCTTTCGCTGCGGTTTGCCCTATTTTAACACAGCTTGGCCGGGGAGTAAAGGCGAAGAATGGGGGTTGTCATGAGGGGCGGGGGCGGGTATAATTAGAAGAGCGGGCGCATAATATGCGCCCCTACATTGCCTTGCCTGTAGGGACGGATATTATCCGCCCGAAATTTGAAAGGAGCACCGCCCATGTCTGAATACATCCTGAACCTCCTTCCCCTCCACGAGGGGGAGCGGGAGGAGTTTGAGGCCATCGCCCCCGGGGCCGTCCACGTCTGCGCCGGCCGCCGCACCGTCACCCCGGAACAGCTGGCCCAGGCCACCGTGATCTTCGGCTGGCCGCGGCCGAAGATGATGAGGGAGGCCGCCCGCCTGAAGTGGTTCCAGACCATGTGGGCGGGTACCGAGGAGTACGCAGGAATGCTGCCGGAGGGGGTGCTGTTTACCTCCTCCAGCGGGTCCAACAGCCGCAGCGTGGCCGAACACATGCTCACCGGCCTGCTGGCCGTCTGCCGCCGCCTGCCCCTCTATATGGACAGCCAGCGGGCCCACGTCTGGAAGGACGAAGGCCCCATGAAGACCATCCTGGGCGGCACTGTGCTGGTGCTGGGGGCAGGCAACGTGGGCTCCACCTTTGCCGGGCTGTGCCAGGGCCTGGGAGCCAGGACCATCGGCCTGAAGCGGACTGTCACCGGTCCCGTTGAGGGCTTTGACCAGGTGCGCACGATGGATGAGCTGGACAGCCTCCTCCCCCAGGCCGACGTGGTGGCCCTCACCCTGCCCCACTCCCCCCAGACGGTCCGCCTGATGGACGAAGGCCGCATCGCCCGGATGAAGGACGACGCCGTCCTCATCAGCGCCGGCCGGGGGACCGTGCTGGACCAGGACGCCCTGGTAAAGGCTATGACCGCCGGCAAGCTGTGGGGCGCCGCCCTGGACGTCACCGACCCGGAGCCCCTCCCCCCGGACAGCCCCCTGTGGAACGTGCCCAACCTGCTCCTTACCCCCCACGTGGCCGGGGGCATGCGGCTGGAAATCACCCGCCGGAAGTGCGTGGAGATGGCCCAGGAGAACCTGCGGCGGTATCTGGCCGGGGAGAAGCTGGAAAATTTGGTGCGCTGATGAAAGGAGCGGACGCTTTGGCGTCCGCTCCCAAAAACTTTCGTCCCCCCGCAGGGACAAGGCTCCTTTGGCAAAGGAGCTGGCACGGCCGCAGGCCGTGACTGAGGATTGTATTTCGCGAAGCGAAATATACGAAGTAAACGAGGTCTCTGCTAACCTCATTTGCTCCGCACATTTTGGCTGCGCCAAAATACAATCCTCCGCCCCAGTGTGCGCACTGGGGCACCTCCTTTCAAAAGGAGGCTTTTTCTGCTTCACTGTGAAATAATGCTAATCCTTCCAATCCCACCAGTTCTGCTTGTCCGGCGGGCAGCTGCCGTGCTCGGCGTAGTGGACCGCCAGGCGGTAGACGTACAGCACGCACCGGTCCACCTGACAGCCCTGGGACAGGCAGTCCCGGCGGTACAGCTCCTCCGGGTCCTGCCCCTTCAGGCTGTCCAGGGTGGGACAGCCGATGCGCTCCAGGTGCCGGGCCATGTTGGGCCCCACACCGGGAATGGCCTCCAGCTCTGACTTTTTCCTCATGCGGGAAACACTTTGCTCAGCTCGATGAAGCAGCCGTCCAGAACGTTGACCTTGGCCACGTCCTTTGGTCCATAGACCTCGTGGAGCTGCAAGCTGCTGCCGTTGAGCAAAAAGACCTGGACTGTCTTTTGCTCCGGGGAGACCACCCAGTACTCCCGGACCCCGGCCCGCTGGTACAGATTCAGCTTGACCAGCAGGTCGTGCCGGGTGCTGGAGGGGGAGAGGACCTCCAGTGTCAGATCGGGCGCGCCCTTGCAGCCGCGCTCGTCCAGCTGATCCCGGTTGCAGACAATGGAGATGTCCGGTTGTACCACCGTCTGCACATCCTCCGGCCGGTCGCCCTCCTGTTCAAACAGGCGGACGTCAAAGGGGGCGGAAATCACACGGCATTTCTTACCCTCCAGATAATTGGCAAGCTGCCTGGACAACTCCATACTGATAAGCTGATGGACCGTTGCCGGGGAAGCCAGCAGGAACGCCTCCCCGTCGATCAGCTCATACCGCTCGGGCCCCTCCCACAGCAGATAGTCCGCATAGGTATATTGCTCTTTTTTCGCTGGCAGTGCCATGCCGTTTCCTCCTTAAAACTCCGCGTTGCCCACGGTGCGGGGGTGGGGGAGGGTGTCACGGATGTTGCCTATCCCGGTGAGGTACATCACCATCCGCTCAAAGCCCAGGCCGTAGCCGGCGTGGCGGCAGGAGCCGAAGCGCCGCAGGTCCAGATACCACCAGTAGTCGTGGGGGTCCATGCCCAGCTCCTTGATGCGGGCCTCCAGCACCTCATACCGCTCCTCGCGCTGGCTGCCGCCGATGATCTCCCCGATGCCGGGCACCAGGCAGTCGGCGGCGGCCACGGTCTTGCCGTCGTCGTTGAGGCGCATATAGAAGGCCTTGATCTCCTTGGGGTAGTCGGTGACGAAGACCGGGCGCTTGTACACCTGCTCGGTGAGGTAGCGCTCGTGCTCGGTCTGGAGGTCACAGCCCCAGTCCACCTTGAAGTCGAACTTGTCGTTGTTCTTCTTGAGGATCTCCACCGCCTCGGTGTAGCTCACCCGGCCGAAGTCGGAGGAGGCCACGTGCTCCAGCCGCTCCTTCAGGCCCTTGTCCACAAAGGAGTTGAAGAAGGCGATCTCGTCGGGGCACTTGGCCAGTACGGTCTTGATGACGTACTTAATCATGGCCTCGGCGTTGTCCATATAGTCGCCCAGGTCGGCGAAGGCCATCTCGGGCTCGATCATCCAGAACTCGGCGGCGTGGCGCTGGGTGTTGGAGTTCTCCGCCCGGAAGGTGGGGCCGAAGGTGTACACGTTGCCGAAGGCCATGGCGAAGTTCTCAGCGTTGAGCTGGCCGGAGACGGTGAGGCTGGTCTGTTTGCCGAAGAAATCCTTCGTATAGTCCACCTGGCCGTCCCCGGTGCGGGGCAGGTTGTTCAGGTCCAGGGTGGTCACCTGGAACATCTCCCCGGCCCCCTCGCAGTCGGAGCCGGTGATGATGGGGGTGTGGACATAGACGAAGCCCTGATCCTGGAAGAAGCAGTGGATGGCGTGGGCGGCCACGGAGCGCACCCGGAAGGCGGCGGAAAACAGGTTGGTCCGGGGGCGCAGGTGCTGGATGGAGCGCAGATACTCCACGCTGTGGCGCTTCTTCTGCAGGGGGTAGTCGGGGGTGGAGGGGCCCTCCACCGCGATGGAGGAGGCCTTCACCTCCAGGGGCTGCTTGGCCTCCGGCGTGAGCACCACCTCCCCCTTGACGATGAGGGCGGCCCCCACGTTCTGGCCGGCGATCTCCTTAAAGTTGGCCAGGACGTTGGCGTCCATGACCACCTGGAGGTTTTTGAAGCAGGAGCCGTCGTTGAGCTCGATGAAGCCGAAGGTCTTCATGTCCCGGATGGTCCGGGCCCAGCCCATCACGGTGACGGTCTGTCCGTCTAACTGCTCCTGGCGGTTAAAAATAGCGGCGATGGTGATGCGTTCCATATTGATCCTCTCCAAATCGTGCAAAAATCGTTGGCCGCCGCCGGAATATCGGGCGGGACCGGTGTTCAGACCTGTCTATTATAATGCTTTTTTTCCTTCCTGACAAGTATTTGCAGATGGGTTTATTTTAACGGAAAATTACTGCGGTTCGCTTTGACAACCTGGGGTTGATGTGGTATACTATAGCCTGAGTGATTATCTGTCCCGTTGCGGACAGCGGCAGTTTACCGGCGGCAAAGGGCCTGGCAGACGAAGGAGTGAACAACATGAGACACAATAAGGTCCGCGGCGCTCTCAGCAAGTGGAGCAGTTGGCGGATCCTCTGGATATTGGGCCTGTTTGTTGCGGTGGCGGCGGTTGGAATGCTGGTCAGCCAGCAGCTGCTGCTGGACAACGCCAGAACCATGGGCAAGAATCTGGTCACCAGCTACTCCAATGACGAAAACAATCAGCTCAGCGAATACGACCGCATCCTGACTATGGCCATGTTCTATATGGAGGACATGGACAAGCAGGACGCGGACTCAGAGGAGTTTGAGACGTGGCTGGTGGACTTTTTTGATAAAAGCACCGCCTTAATCAACGCCAACAGCCTGGATATCTACGCGGTGCTGAACGGACAGGTCATCTCCGTCGACGGGGCCCGGGGCTGGGATTACAGCTATGAGAATCAGGCCTGGTACCGGCAGGCCATGGAGGCGGAGGGCGAGGTGATCTACACCGACGCCTACGCCAGCGACGTCTATGACGGCCAGATGGTGGTCACCGTTGCCGTCTCCGCCGCCGGAAGCAGCAATGCCATCGCCTTTGACGTGCCGCTGGAGCATTTCCGGGCCGACCACACGGTTCAGGACCTGCCGTCGGGCGGCGCCTACTACGTGCTGGACCGCCGGGGCAGCCTGCTGTATTACAATATCCCCTTCGCGGCGGCGGAGGCGGACGTCCAGGTCTATGTGGAGAGCCTGTTCAACCGGGTGAACCGGGGGGAGCTGGACGGAAAGAACAACTCCATTATCGGCATGCAGGGGCTGCAGCGGGGACTGTACTACCAGCGCACCGAAAACGACTGGCTGTGCATCCTCACCGTCCCCTATGAGACGCTGCTCCAGGGCGTGCAGAACATCCTGGTGTACTACGGCATCGGCCTGGTGCTGTTCCTGGGCATCGCCGTGGTCATATGGCTCCGGGACCGGAAGCTGAGCCGTACGGCCAAGCGCACCACAGAGACGGTGCAGGTTATGGGCGACATCTACTACGCCTTTTACCGCGTGAACATCCTGACCGGCACCTTTGAGATGACAAAGCCCTCCGACTATGTTCGGGAGAGGATGTCCGGCGACACCGGAGACTACAACGAGCTGCTGAAGGTGATCGCCTCCGCCCTGGATGAGTGGACCTCAGAGGACTTTATCCAAAACTTTACCCTGGAGAACATCCGGCAGCTGGTGGAGCAGGGCACCCGGGATTTCGGCGGCGAGTTCCTGCGGAAGTTCGGGGATGAGGAGCGCTGGATCAGCGTGCGGATGCTCACCGATCCGGAGAAGATCCCCAATGAGGTGGTCATCTGCTTCCGGGATGTGGAGAACGAGAAGGAGGAGCAGCAGCGCCAGGTCCGCCTGCTGAAGGGGGCCCTGTCCGCCGCCGAGCAGAGCGAGAAGTCTCAGCAGCAGTTCTTCTCCGTGATGAGCCACGATATGCGCACTCCGCTGAACATCATCATCGGCATGACCGGCCTGGCCCTCCAGCCGGAGTGCAGCCGGGAGAAGATGTGGGACTACCTCAACAAGATCGGCGCCGCCAGCCAGCAGCTTCTGGCCCTCATCAACGACATTCTGGAGATCTCCCGCCTGGAGCAGGGAAATGTCTCCATGGAGATCAAGCCCTTTGATCTGGTGGAGATTCTGAATACCTGCCTCTCCGCGTTTCAGGCACAGGCCAGGACCCAGAATAAGACATTCCGGCTGTCTGTGGATGTGAAAAACCGGCTGGTCAAGGGGGACCCCGCCCGGCTGAGTCAAATTATTAACAACCTGGTCTCCAATTCCATGAAGTTTACCCAGGCCGGCGACAGCCTGACCGTTACGCTGCGGCAGATGGACGAGGGCAAACGGAACAACTACCTCTTTGTGGTGGAGGACACGGGAGTCGGCATGTCGGAGGAGTTCCTGCCCAAGCTCTTTGATCCCTATGAGCGGGAGGTCCGCTTCGGCGCCAAGGATATTATGGGCACCGGTTTGGGCATGCCCATTGTGAAAAACCTGGTGGCCCGCATGGGCGGCCAGATCGCGGTCAGCAGCAAGCTGGGACAGGGGACCACCTTCTCGGTGACCATCCCCTTTGACGCCAGCGAGGCCCCCCTCCCGCAGGTGGAGCCGGAGCCCGTCCAGGCGCTCAATCAGCTGGAGGGACGGCATATCCTGCTGGCGGAGGACAACCTTCTGAATATGGAGATTGCCACCGAGCTGCTGAAGATGCGGGGGGCTCAGGTGACCCCGGCGGAGGACGGCCGCAGGGCGCTGGAGGCCTTCCGGAGCGCCGCGCCCTTCACCTTCGACGCCGTTCTGATGGATATGCAGATGCCGGAGATGGACGGCTGCGAGGCCACCCGGGCCATCCGGGCCCTGAACCGGCCGGACGCCGGGACGGTGCCCATCATCGCGCTGACTGCCAACGCCTTTGCGGAAGATATCACCCGCACCACTCAGGCGGGCATGGACGCCCACCTGGCCAAGCCCATCAACGTGGAACAGTTGTGCGGCACGCTGACCAAGCTGATGTCCCAGAGCGACCGCGTCCGGGGTAAGACACCGACAAAAGAGGAGTGAACACTTATGGCCCCCAAGAGAGAACAGCGCTATACCATCCTGGTGGCTGACGACTCGGAGATGAACCGGGCTATCCTGCGTTCCATGCTGGAGGAGTCCTATCATATTATCGAGGCGGAGGACGGCCTTCAGGCGGTAGCTGCCCTCCAGCAGATGGAACAGGAGATATCTTTGGTCCTGCTGGATATTGTAATGCCCAATATGGACGGATTTGGCGTGCTGTCAGCCATGAATAAGTACAATTGGATCGACAGCGTGCCCGTTATCATGATCTCGGCGGAGAGCACCCACTCCTTTATCGAGCGGGCCTATGACATGGGCGTTACCGACTACATCAGCCGCCCCTTTGACATGATGGTGGTCCGCCGCCGGGTGATTAACACCATTATGCTCTATGCCAAGCAGCGCCGCCTGGCCAATATGGTAAATGAGCAGATCTATCAGAAGGAAAAGATCAACAACCTGATGATCTCCATCCTCAGCCACATTGTGGAGTTCCGCAACGAGGAGAGCGGCCTGCATGTGCTCCACATCCAGACCATGACGGAGATCCTGCTGAAGAGCCTGATGCGCAAAACCGACAAGTACAAGCTGGACCGGGAGACCATCAACCTCATCAGTAACGCCTCCACCCTCCACGACGTGGGCAAGATCTGCATCCCCAGTGAGATTCTCAACAAGCCGGGCCGGTTCACCGACGAGGAGTTTGCCATCATGAAGCAGCACTCCCAGATGGGGGCGGATATGATGAAGGGGGTCCCCTTTCAGGACGAGCCGCTGGTGAAGTACGCCTATGAGATCTGCCGCTGGCACCACGAGCGGTACGACGGCCGGGGCTATCCCGACCGGCTGGTGGGGGAGGATATTCCCATCTCCGCCCAGGTGGTCTCCCTGGCTGACGTGTATGACGCCCTGACCAGCGTCCGGGTCTATAAGCCGGCCCACTCCCACGAGAAGGCCCTGTCCATGATCCTCAACGGCGAGTGCGGCGCGTTCCAGCCCCTGCTGCTGGAGTGCCTGGTGGAGAGCAGCGACATCATCCAGCGGGAGATGGCGGTGGACACCATCACCCGGGGGGACCAGCGGGTGATGGAGAACACGGCGGCGGAGCTGGTGCAGTACGAGGACCTGTCCTCCACCGACCGCACCCTGAATATCCTGGAGAGGGAGCGGACCATCCACAGCTTCTTCAACGCAGTAACCCGGGATATTTTGTTTGAATATACCCAGAACCCCGCTATGCTCACCCTCTCCGCCAGAGGGGCGGAGCGGCTGGGCCTGGAGAGGACCACGGTGGAGCCCCTCCAGAACCAGCAGATGCAGGAGCTGACCAATCCCAACCAGCTGGCTGAGCTGGCCCGGCTGCTGCAGAGCACCACCCCCGAGGAGCCGGAGGTGGAGTATGACTGCGAGGCCCGGCTGAACGGCTGCCTGCGGCCGGTCCGCATTGTATGCCGGTCCCTGTGGTCCGCAGACGAGCCCCCCCAATATACCGGCGCCATTGGCAAGGTGACGGAGCGCAAGGAAAAGGAGGCAGCCCAATGACAATTCAAGAGTGCTATGCCGCCCTGGAGGGCGACTATCAGGAGGTGCTGGGCCGGCTGTACAGCGAGGCGCTGGTGCGGAAGTTTGTGGGCAAGTTTTTGTCCGACCAGTCCTTCCAGCTGCTGGAGGGCGCCATGGGGAAAAAGGACTATGAGGAGGCCTTCCGCGCCGCCCATACTCTGAAGGGCGTGACCCAGAACCTCAGCTTTACAAAGCTGTACCAGTCCAGCCATGAGATTACTGAGGCCCTGCGGATGAAGGAGTACGGCCGGGCACAGGAGCTGTTCCCCAAGGTGGAGGCCGACTACATACAGACAGCCGCCGCAATTCAGACCTTTCAGAGTACATAAAAACAGCCCGCCTCCAAATCTGGAGGCGGGCTGCCGCTTTATCTGACAGAGACGTAGTCCTTGGATACATAGCCGATCTTATCGCCGGAGTAGTTGATCTTGTAGAAGCCGTTCTCCTCACCCAGGATGGTGATGGTGGAGCCGTTCTGGGCGCTGGCCACCTTGTCATAGTCTTTGCCCGGGCCGGAGCGGATATTCAGGCCCTTCTCGGCGTTGACAATGGTTCCCTTTGTGCCGGAGGTGACCGGACCGCTGCTTCCGCCGCCCGCCGACTTGGCCTTGCAGGTTACGGAGGTCTGGGCGGATACGTCGCCGCAGGTGGCGGTGATGGTGATTTTAACGTCGGAGGCGCCGGCGTTTGTGTTGGTCACCAGGCCGGTGGAGTCCACAATGGCGGCGGTGATGTCGCTGCTGGTCCAGACCACGCTCCCCTCCGCCCCCACCGGGAGCAGATTGGCCACCATCTGGAAGGTGCCGCCGTTGTCCAGGGTGAAGTCGTTGTTGTTCAGGGTGATGGACTGAACGGCGGGGGTCGGGCCGGCGGGAGTGGCGCTGCCGGGGATGGAAGCGGAGCCGGGCTGGCTGCCGGGCTGACTCTGGGAGGTGGAGCTCTGGCTGGAGCTGGAGGGCTTCTTCCCGCCGAAGATGGGGGCGCCCACAAAGCGGAACACAATAAACAGGGCGCTGGCGATCAGGGCCAGGGAGATCACCAGTCCGGCGATCTGGATGGGGTTGACGGGCCGGCCGTAGCCGCCGCCCCGGGTGTTGGCCACCCGCTTGCCTGAGATGCCGCCCCGCCCGGGCCGCTCGTCGCAGAAGGGACAGCGCTTGTAGGTGATGGAGTAGTCCTCGCCGCAGTTTTCACAGCGGATTACGTCGGTGCGCTGCCTGCGCTCACCGGAGCTGCGGGGGGCCGCCGGACGGCGCTCGCCGTAGCCGGAGCCGCCGCGGGACTGGGGGGGACGCTCCCCGTAGCCGGAGCCGCCGCGGGACTGGGGGGGACGCTCCCCGTAGCCGGAGCCGCCGCGGGGAGCGGAGGGGCGTTCGCCGTAGCCGGAGCTGCCGCGCGGGGCGGCGGGCCGCTCGCCGTAGCCGCCGGCGGGGCGGGCGCTCTGAGGACGTTCACTGTAGCCGCCGGCGGGACGGGGAGAAGCGGGTCTGCGCTCGCCGCTGTCGCCGCGGGGCGGGGGGGTCAATCTATCTGCCATGGTTATTTCCTCCAAGTTTCGTAAAAGGCTGGTTCAGGGATATTTTCTATTGTACAGGGATTTTGTCCTCCCGTCAACAAGTTCCGGTCGAAATAATAAAAAATTCACGATTTTATGTCAATCTCAACAGAAGACTATCTATATCTTGTGTAGGAGCCGGGGCGTATCCCCTACTTGACCTTCCGCCCCCTTTTTACTATAATGGTGTCACTAATTTTTAGGAGATGTGCCGCCATGTCTACAGCTATGACCGCCAGCGAGGTCCACAGGCAGTATGCCGAGGTGGCCGCCGCCTTCCGCAAGCTGATTCCCGATCCCTCCCTGCGGCTGGCCTACGGCCGCCAGGTGGACGGCTACCTCCGCCAGTACGCATTGGGGGTGTGGCAGGCGGACAACGCCAGCTCCATCTCCCCCCGGCACGTGGAGTTCTACAACGCCATCTGGACCCCCGGCAACCCGGTGCCCTCCGCCCTGTACTGGGAGGTGGCCTCCGGCGTGGCCAACTTCGACCTGTTCCAGCCCCCCGCCTTCTTCGCCGACCTGCGGCGGTACGACAGGATGAAGGGCACCTCCCTGGCCCGGCACTTCGCCGACGACCTCACCCTGCTGCTGCTCCTCTTCGCTGCGGTGGACGGGGTGGTCAGCGAGAGCGAGGCGGGCTTTGTCAACGCCTGCAACGACGTGCTGCTGGAGCTGTGCGACAGGGACGGCCTGCGGTCCGACCGGCCCGCCATCCGGGCCGACCAGTTCACGGCTCCCAAGCCCAGCACATCCGCCCCTGCCGCCCCCAAACAGGAGGCGGCTCCCGCCGCCAGGAAGGAGGACAGGCCCCCGGAGGAGCCCGAGCCCACCCTGGAGGAGCTGCTGGAGCAGCTGGACGAGCTGTGCGGCCTGGACAAGGTGAAGAAGGACGTGAAGAGCCTCATCAATCTGGTGAAGGTGCGCAAGCTCCGGGAGGAGGCCGGTTTGCCTGTCCCGCCCATGTCGCTGCACCTGGTGTTTATGGGCAACCCCGGCACCGGCAAGACCACCGTGGCCCGGCTGCTGGCCAAGATTTACCACGCCGTGGGGGTGCTGTCCAAGGGCCAGCTGGTGGAGGTGGACCGGTCCGGTCTGGTGGCCGGCTTCGTGGGCCAGACCGCCCTCAAGACCCAGGAGGCCGTCCAGAAGGCCATCGGCGGGGTGCTGTTCATTGACGAGGCCTACGCCCTGGTCAACGCCGACAACGCCAACGACTTCGGCCACGAGGCCATTGAGGTCATCCTCAAGAACATGGAGGACCACCGAAAGGACCTCATCGTCATCGTGGCGGGCTACACCGACCGGATGGAACAGTTTATCCACGCCAACCCCGGGCTGGAGTCCCGGTTTAACAAGTATTTCTTCTTTGAGGACTACGACGGCAAGCAGCTCATGGAAATTTTCCGGTCCATGTGCGAAAAGAACGGCTACACCCTCTCCCAGGAGGGGGAGCGGTTCATGGAGAAGGACCTGCAAGAGCTCTACGAGGAGCGGGACGAGAACTTTGGCAACGCCCGGGATGTGCGCAACCTCTTTGAGCAGGCGGTGGCCCGCCAGGCCGACCGGGTGTCTCAGCTGGAGGGGCCCACCAGGGGGCAGCTCATGGAGCTGAGACCGGAGGACCTGGGGGAGGAAGCCCCGGAAAAGGAGGGTGAGCCGTGATTGACGTCCTGACCTTTGCCAGCCGGGAGGAGTTCCGGAGCTGGCTTACGGAGCACTGCCTGTCGCAGGCCGGGGTCTGGCTGCTGTTCGGCAAGGCCGGCGGGCCTGAGACTGTCAAGGCGGGAGAGGCACTGGAGGAGGCCCTCTGCTTCGGGTGGATTGACGGGCAGATGCAGAGCATCGACGAGAAAAGCTACAAAAAGTATTTTGCCCCACGCAGAGAGAAAAGCAAGTGGTCGGCCAAAAACAAGGCGCTGGTCCGGAGCCTGGAGGAGCGGGGACTGATGACCGACTTTGGCCGGAAGAAAATCGAAGAGGCCAGGAAAAACGGCCAGTGGGACGCCCCTGATCCCATGGCGGTCACGGAGGAGCAGATCGCCCAAGTCGCCGCCCTGCTGGAGGGGCACGAGCCCGCCTGGACGAACTTCCAGGCCATGCCCCTGTCCGTGAAAAAGACCTATACCCGGGCCTGGTTCGACGCGAAAACGGACGCCGGGCGGGAGAAACGCCTGGCCTGGATGGTGGACCGGCTCAACAGGAATCTGAGGCCGATGTGACAGCTTTCGGCTGGAAGGAGGATGGCCCTTGGAGACCTCTGTGCTCTATAAAATGATTGATGAGATCGACTGGTCTCAGTACGAGACCGCCTACGGTAACGCCGCTCAGGACATCGCCTACTTTGCCGGGAGTATTGTGGAGTCGCTTCGTCAAAAGGGAGCGTGAGTAAATGGACACTTATTATTCTATTTTGGGGGAAGAGGAGAGCAAACAGATTTGGGACCGCATCAATGCGGAGCTTCAGTTTCAGCCCAGCATCCGGGTCAATACGCTGCCCTTTCGGCTCTCGGAACCCTATCTTGTTCTGGACCTGGCCTGCGCTGCGCAGGAACAGGTAGAAAAGCTGCTGGCGGAGGTCCCCGGCGCTCTGGCCGCCTGCCTGGGGGAGGACGATTGGATTTACGCCCTGGACTGGCATCACAGCTACTTCCGCTACGACCCCCGCCTGCCCATCACCGAGCACGGCCATTGGGTGGAGGATGAGCGCTATATGGGCGGGGGCTACGACGCCTATTTTCCCGACTTCTACCCAGACGGGGACTACTACTTTTTCGTCCAGCGGGACCTGAGATGGGGCTGGCTGGGCCACCCCTGGCGGCGGGAAATCTGGGCCTTTGGCGATCCGCTTCTTGATGTGCTGTCCCCGACATTGGAGGAGTTGGGTTTTCCGGTTAAAGCAGTATAATTGCGTAGGGGCGATATTATCCGCTGCCGGGAGCATTGTGGAGTCGCTGGATCAGAAGGCTTTGGAGGAGTAATTATGATTATCAGGCAGGAAGAAACCAAAGATTACAAGGACGTATATCGTGTGGTCAAATCAGCCTTTGACAGCGCCGAACACTCCGACGGCAATGAGCAGGACCTGGTAAACGCGCTGCGGAACAGCGGCAGCTTCATCCCCCAACTGTCCTTAGTGGCGGAGCAGGGCGGAGAAATCCTGGGACATATCCTGTTTACCAAAGTGGACAGTGGCGGCAGCACCCAGCTGGCGCTGGCTCCCCTGTCTGTGATCCCCGGCCGTCAGCGGCAGGGAATTGGGAAGGCGTTGATTCAAGAGGGGCACAGACGGGCGAGGGAGCTGGGGTATCGCTATTCCGTTGTGCTGGGAAGCGAGACATACTACCCCAAAATGGGTTATCTGCCGGCGGAACAATACGGAATACAGGCCCCCTTTGACGTGCCGCGTGAGAATTTTATGGCCTGTCAATTAGAAAAGGACGCCCCCCAAATTTCGGGAGTTGTACAATATGCGAAAGAGTTTGGCATCGGTTAATATTAAGGACAGCATTGGAGAATAGGAGGAAAAAATGACAGCAGAAATTGACCCGGTCCAAACCGACCGGGCGGCGGCTTTCGAGCTGTGGATGCGGGCCCCCATGCCCATGGTTACCCTGTTCCAGACGCTGGACGTGACCCGGGCCGTAAAGATGAGCCACAGGCAGGGCATAAAATTCAACATGCTGATGTGCTGGTGCATTGGACGGGCCGCTTCTCAGACAGAACAGTTCTATCTTCTTCCGGTGGACCGGAAGCTGATGCGGTATGACAGTCTGGCTGTCAGCACGGTCGTCGATCTTGGAGACGGGGAGATTAACACCTGCGACGTCCCCTTTTCAGAGGATTTACAGAACTTTCAGCGGGACTATCTGGAACTGACCCGGCGGGTGCGGAGCAGCCGCGAGGCCTATGACCTGAGCGGCAGTCATATGGTGATCGGCACCTCCGCTCTGGTCCCCTACCACATCGACGGGGTGGTCAATATCTACGCCGGAATTTACAACAATCCCTTTGTGATCTGGGGCGGGTACCGGAAAAAACTGCTGAAAACCATTCTGCCCGTCTCCTTTCAATTTCACCACACCCAGATGGACGGCCTTCACGCCGCACGGTTTCTGGAGCGGTTACAGCAGGAGATCAAAAACCTGGATATCAAATAGTTTAGGAGGAGAAAACATGTTGCTGAATTTTGAGCAGATCGAGGAGAAGGTCATCCCCAAGATGCGGGGGGGCGAGGGGGAGATGATCGCCCGGATGTTCGTCAACGAGGACACCAAGATTATGCGGGGCCGGCTCACCCCCGGCAGCACCATCGGCCTGCACGTCCACGAGACGGACAGCGAGATGATCTGTGTCCTGTCCGGTACGGGCAAGGTGCTGTGCGACGGGGAGTATGAGCCCCTGTCCGCCGGGGCGGTCCACTACTGCCCCAGGGGCCACCAGCACAGCCTGATTAACGACGGGACCGAGGACCTGGAAATTCTGGCCATGATCCCCACCCACGGCGCATGAGGGTTGCCTTTTACACCCTGGGCTGCAAGGTGAATCAGTACGAGACCCAGGCCCTGGAGCAGCTGTTCGCCCAGCGGGGCCACGTTCTGGTCCCCTTCGAGGGGGAAGCGGACGCGTACATCGTCAACTCCTGCACCGTCACGGCGGTGAGCGACAAGAAGTCCCGGCAGACCGTCCGCCAGGCCCGGAAGCGGGCCCCGGGGGCGGTAATTGCCCTGTGCGGCTGCTACCCCCAGACCCATCCGGAGGACATGGACGACCTGCCCGTGGACCTGGTGGCGGGCACCGGGGACCGGGCGCGCTTTGTGGAGCTGGTGGAACAGGCCTGGGCGGAGCGCCAGCCCATCACAGCCCTGGACGACGCCATGAAGCGCCGGGTCTTTGAGCCCCTCCCCGCCGGGGGGCTGGAGGGCCGCACTCGGGCCATGCTCAAGGTGGAGGACGGGTGCGTCAACTTCTGCACCTACTGCATCATCCCCTATGCCCGGGGGCCGGTGCGCTCCCTGCCCCTCTGTGACGCTGTGGAGCAGGCGAAAAAATTAGCGGCCGAGGGGTACAAGGAGCTCGTCCTCACCGGCATCGAGATTTCCTCCTGGGGCCACGACTTCCGGGACGGCTCCTCCCTCATCGACCTGGTGGAGGCCGTCTGCGGGGCCGCCCCCGATTGCCGGGTCCGGCTGGGCTCCCTGGAGCCCCGGACCGTCACAGAGGAGTTCTGTGTCCGGGGGGCGAAATTGGACAATCTGTGCCCCCACTTCCACCTGTCCATGCAGAGCGGCTGTGACGCCACCCTGAGACGGATGAACCGAAAATATAACACCGCCCGGTTTTATGAGAGTGTGTCCCTCCTGCGCCGGCACTTCGACGCCCCCGCCGTCACCACCGACATGATTGTGGGCTTTCCCGGGGAGACCGGGGGGGAGTTTGAGCAGTCCCTGGACTTCATCCGGCAGTGCGCCTTTGCCGCCATGCACATCTTCCCCTACTCCCGCCGCCCCGGCACCCCGGCGGCGGCTATGCCCGGCCAGGTCCTTAACGCCGTCAAGGAGGAGCGGGCCCGCCGGGCCGGGGAGATCGCCGCCGGGATGGAGCGGGACTATCTGTCCCGATTTGCGGGGCAGAGGGTGGAGGTCCTCTTCGAGGAGGAGCGGGACGGCCTGTGGCGGGGCCACACCGCCCGCTACTGCGAGGTGCGGGTGAAGAGCGGAGAAAACCTCCATAACCGGCTGTGCCGGGTGTCCGTCACCGGTGTGGGAGACGGGTATCTGGAAGGTGAAATATTAAATTTGGAAAACCGGTAGAATCTGCCTGTTAACAGTGGTATAATATCCCTGTGTATAGGGGCGGACAGTGTCCGCCCGCAGGCGCGCACTGCGCGCCCCTACATTTTAATGTGTACCAATGAGAGGAGTCCTGCTCCATGAGCGAGAATTACAGCGCCAACCCCGGCAAGAACCTGGTCCGCACCGTGGACGGCGTGGATTATCTGCGCATCCCTGTGAAAACCCACCTGATTACCAAGGACGACGACATGGTGGACGTGGTGAACAAGTACCCCAAGGACAAGATGCAGACGGGGGATATCCTGTTTATCTCTGAAAAGGCGGTGGCCTGCACCCAGAGCCGGGCCATTCCCATGGAGGACATTAAGCCCCGGAAGCTGGCAATTACCCTGAGCCGCTATGTCACCAAGACCCCCGCCGGCATCGGCCTGGGCATCCCGGAGACCATGGAGATGGCCCTTCAGGAGTGCGGCACCCTGCGGATTCTGTTCGCCGCCTTCTGCTCGGTGATTGGAAAGATATTCGGCCAGCGGGGCTGGTTCTACAACGTGGCCGGGCCAAAGGCCCGGGGGATTGACGGCCCCACCGAGGGCACCATCCCGCCCTACGACCACTACGTGGTCCTCACCCCCGCCGACCCCATGGGGACGGCAAAGCGCCTGGCACAGGCGCTTGGATACCCCGTCGCCATTGTGGACATCAACGACCTGGGGGCCAATATCCTGGGCTTCTCCGAAAAACAGCCCACCCTGGACTGGCTGGCCCGGGCGCTGGGGGACAACCCCCTGGGCCAGGGGGAGGAATCCACCCCCATGGGCATCCTGCGCAAGGCATAACAGCAGAAAATAAATCCCGCTATGCACTTGGCATAGCGGGATAACTGTTGTATAATGAAAAACAAGGTGCGCTGGCAAAGCGGCGGCGGTTTGGCCACATCCTCCGAAAGGAGGTGAGGCCCAATGCCTATGACGTTTACGTTCACATGCCACTTCCGTGGCTACACAGTGACGTTCCAGGTCAGGGTAAGCGGAAACCGCCACCCGGCACGGTGACGGTTTCTGTGCAAAACATAAACCAAAGCTTGATTTAGAGCCAAACCGCCGAAGCTCAGCAGTGCCCTACACACCTGAGATTATACCATAGCCTTTCCCAGCCTGTCAAGGGTGTGGACGGCCCGGGGAGTGTCCTAACGCGCATTTTATCAATTCTGCTTGAGGCCATGTAGGGGCGGATATTATCCGCCCGCTGCTCCAGAAGTTCCGGCTTTTCCAGAAGTGGGCGGCTGATAGCCGCCCCTACATAAAAGCTGCGAAAAGGACACTCCCGACGGCCCCGTTTCTCAACCTGAGAAACGGGGCTGTTTTTATTCCTCCACCACGGTGAGAATGTCGGTGAGCTGACAGTCCAGCGCCTCAATAATCCGGCCCAGGTTGTAGCCGTCCAGACGGCAGACCTTGTTTTTGTAGTAGCTGTCAATGACATGATACTGAATACCAGTACGCTTTGCAAGATTATATCGGCTGATGCCGTTGGTATCCAAATAGTCAGCCAGACAAAACCGTACAACCTTCATCGTTATACCCTCTCTTTGGTATATATCATATAAAAGCTATATGGTAATTGAAAAGCAACGCCTTTAGGTATATTCTTAGATAGGTATATGCAAATGAGGTGAATATTATGACAGACTATCAAAAACCCTACTATCTTCTCTTCAACGCCATCACGGACGCGCTGGAGGCGCTGGGGCACCTGGATGTGCCAACCGCCACCCGCCTGCTGGAGGAGGCCCAGATCAAGGCGGAGGAGGTCATTTTGGAGGAGGCATAAAACAGGGCGTGCCCGCCGGCACGCTCTGTCTCATTTTGAAAAATTTTTGGGAATTTAGAAATTTCCTCTTGACTTTGCTGCTTCTTTGCGTTACACTTCAACGGTACAAAGCGTCAAAGCAGACGCAAAGGAGAGGACTGTTTCCTATGGCAATTAAAATTATCATGCTGCTGGTGTTCTTCGGGGTGATGGTGGGCATCGGGCTCTACTGCCGCAAGAACGCCACCGATGTCAACGGCTTTGTGCTGGGCGGGCGCTCCGTGGGCCCCTGGCTCACCGCCTTCGCCTACGGCACCTCCTATTTCTCCGCCGTGGTCTTTGTGGGCTACGCCGGCCAGTTCGGCTGGAAGTACGGCATCGCCGCCACCTGGGCGGGCATCGGCAACGCGGTGCTGGGCTCTCTGCTGGCCTGGGTGGTGCTGGGCCGCCGCACCCGGATCATGACCCAGCACCTGGACTCCGCCACCATGCCCGAGTTTTTCGGCAAGCGGTTCGGCTCCACCTCCCTGAAGATCGCCGCCTCGGTGATTATCTTCATTTTCCTCATCCCCTACACCGCCAGCCTGTATAACGGCCTGTCCCGCCTGTTCGGCATGGCCTTTGACATCGACTACGCGGTGTGCGTCATCGCTATGGCGATTTTGACCGGCATCTACGTCATCGCCGGCGGCTACATGGCCACCGCCATCAACGATTTCATCCAGGGCATCATCATGCTCTTCGGCATCTCCGCGGTGATTGTGGCGGTGCTCAACAGCCAGGGCGGCTTTATGATGGCCCTGCAAAAGCTGGGCGAGGTGTCCAACGAGACCGCCGCCGGCCCGGTGGCCGGGGCCCCCGGCGTCTTCGCCTCCTTCTTCGGCCCCGACCCGGTGAATCTCCTGGGCGTGGTGATCCTCACCTCCCTGGGCACCTGGGGCCTGCCCCAGATGGTCCAGAAGTTCTACGCCATCAAGAGCGAGAAGTCCATCAACACCGGCACGGTGATTTCCACCCTCTTCGCCATGGTGGTGGCGGGCGGCTGCTACTTCCTGGGCGGCTTCGGCCGGCTGTTCTCCCCCCAGCTGGACCCCACCGGCAGCGGCACCCCCGCGGGGGGCTTTGACGCAGTGATTCCCACCATGCTGTCCAACCTGCCGGAGATTCTCATCGCCGTGGTAGTGATTCTGGTGCTGTCCGCCTCCATGTCCACCCTCAGCTCCCTGGTGCTCACCTCCAGCTCCACCATGACCCTGGACCTGCTGAAGGGCCACATCATCAAGGAGATGGACGAGAAGAAGCAGGTGTTCATCATGCGGGTGCTCATCGCGGTGTTCATCGCCATCTCCGCGGTGCTGGCTATCATCCAGTACCGGTCCAAGGTCACCTTTATCGCCCAGCTCATGGGCGTGTCCTGGGGCGCCCTGGCCGGAGCCTTCCTGGCCCCCTTCCTCTACGGCCTGTACTGGCGGGGCGCCACCAAAATCGCCTGCTGGGCCAGCTTCATCTTCTCCACCGTGGTCATGCTGGCCGATATCTCCCCCCTGAAGGCCAGCTTCCCCGCTATCCTGGTCTCCCCCATCAACTGCGGCGCCTTCTGCATGGTGGCCGGGCTGGTCATTGTGCCGGTGGTGTCCCTCTTCACCGCCAAGCCCGAAAAGTCCCTGGTGGACGACGCATTCTCCTGCTACGAGGAGAAGGTCACCGTCCGCAAGAGCCAGGCCCTGGGCGACCCTCAGTAAAATTCCCCTCTTCCTCTTTCAAATTGGCGGAGCCTGTGGTATGATACTACAGGCTTCGCCGGTTTTTCTGTGGGGCCCGACCACCCGGGCGGGCCATGTTAAATGATCTGACCCGCCCAGGTGGTCGGGTCCCACGCTCTGATATTCGGGCGGATGATATCCGCCCCTACATTACATCTCCAGAAAGGAACATCCCCATGATCTTCGACATCCACACACACACCTTCCCGGACAAGATTGCCGCCCCCACCATCCAGAAGCTCCAGTCCCTGTGCCACACCGTGGCCTTTGCCGACGGCACTGTGGCGGGGCTGCGGGCCTCTATGGACAAAGCGGGCATTGACGGCTGCCTGGTCCTCCCGGTGGCCACCAGCGCCCGGCAGGTGGTCCACGTCAACGACGCCTCCGCCCGCATGAACGAACTGGCCCCGGAGACCGGCCTGTGGTCCTTCGGCTGCATGCACCCCGACTTTCCGGACTGGAAGTCCGAGCTGGCCCGGGTGGCCGAGCTGGGGATGAAGGGGGTCAAGCTCCACCCCGTCTACCAGGGCGTCGACTTTGACGACCCCCGCTATCTGCGCATCCTGGACCGCTGCGGGGAGCTGGGACTGGTCGTCCTCACCCACGCCGGGCGGGACATCGGCTTTCCGGACCGGGACAACTGTACCCCGGAGATGACCCGCAACGCCCTGCGTCAGGTGGGCCCTGTCACCCTGATTCTGGCCCACATGGGGGGCTGGCGGGAGTGGGACCGGGTGGAGGAGCTGCTGCCGGACACCGGGGTCTATCTGGACACCGCCTTCGCCCTGGGCCGCATCGCCCCCCTGGGGGACGGCTACTACGGCCCCTCCGACCTGCCCCTCATGGAGGTGGAGCAGTTTGTCCGCATGGTGCGCAAGTTCCCCGGCCGGGTCCTCTTCGGCACCGACTCCCCCTGGCGGGACCAGAGGGAGGGGGTTGAACTCATCGAGGCCCTCCCTCTCACCCGGGAGGAAAAGGACGGCATCCTGGGGGGCTACGCCCGGAAGCTGCTGGGGTTTTAGAGGCGTAAACAGCCTCCTTTTGAAAGAAGGTGCCCCAGTGCGCACACTGGGGCGGAGGATTGTATTTTGGCGCAGCCAAAATGTGCGAAGTAAATACAGTTTTGCAAAACCTCGTTTACTTCGTATGTTTTGCTTCGCAAAACACAATCCTCAGTCAGCCTTCAGCTGACAGCTCCTTTCCAAAGGAGCCTTTCCGCTGCGGCGGGATGAGAGTATGAATTATAAAGGAGCGATACCATGTACATCGACCCGAACCGATACACAACCCGCCCCACGGACCAGCGTATCCCCCAGGAGCTGGCTATCTACGACCGGCTGGAGGAGCTGAATATCCCCTACGTCCGGGTGGACCACGACCACGCAGACACCATTGAGATCTGCCACGAGGTGGAGAAAATTCTGGGCTCCCAGATCTGCAAGAACCTCTTTCTGTGCAACAAGCAGCAGACCGACTTCTACCTGCTGATGATGCCGGGGGACAAGCCCTTTAAGACCAAGTTCCTCTCCGCCCAGCTGGGCTGCACCCGGCTGTCCTTTGCCGACGGAGGCCATATGGGGGACTATCTCCAGACTGTCCCCGGCTCCGTCTCCGCCCTGGAGCTGCTCTTCGACACCGACCGCCGGGTCAAGCTGGTCATCGACCGGGACCTGCTGGCCGACGAGTATGTCAGCGGCCACCCGGGCATCTCCACCTCCACCCTGCGGCTCAGGCGGGAGGACCTGCTCAAATTCGTGGAGTCCACCGGCCATTCCCCCATCTGCATCGACCTGCCCGACCCCAGGGAGGAGGCACAGCAGTGATAGAACAGCTTCTAACCTGTATGAGGTCCCGGGGGTGGGGCAACCTGTGAGGAATCCAAAACAGGATTCCTCTTTTTTATTCGTTTTGCATTGAAAGCGATTCTTTATTATGGTAAAATAAGGCTGAAAAAATTACGGAAAGGAAGTTTTCCGCCATGAGAACCATTTCCGCCGCTGAAATTACCGAAGCCGTGGCCCGCCTGTGCATCCGGGCCAACACCCTCCTGCCCGAGGACGTGGACCGCGCCCTGGACTGCTGCCGTCAGTCCGAGCCCTGGGCCCTGGCCCGGGAGACGTTGGCCCTGCTCCAGGACAATCTGGTCCAGGCCCGGGAGCGGGACCTGCCCATCTGTCAGGACACGGGCATGGCCTGTGTCTTTGTGGAGTTGGGCCAGGAGGTCCACATCGATGGAGACTTTGAGGAGGCCATCCACCAGGGGGTCCGCCAGGGGTACACAGAGGGCTATCTGCGCAAGTCCATCGTGGCCGACCCCCTGCGTCGGGTCAACACAGAGGACAACACCCCGGCCTCTATTACAGTGCGTATTGTTCCTGGAGACCAGCTGGCCGTTACTGTGGTGCCCAAGGGCTTCGGGTCGGAGAACATGAGCCGACTGGCGATGTTAAAACCCGCCGACGGGGTGGAGGGCGTGAAGCGGTTTGTGGTGGACACCGTCCGGCTGGCCGGGCCCAACCCCTGCCCGCCGGTGGTGCTTGGGGTGGGCATCGGGGGCTCCTTCGACAAGGTGGCCGCCCTGGCCAAGCATGCCCTGCTCCGTCCCCTGAACGAGCCCAACCCCGACCCCTTCTACGAAAATCTGGAGGACGAGCTGCTGAAGGAGGTCAACGCCCTGGGCATCGGCCCCCAGGGGTTCGGCGGAAAGATCACCTGCCTGAACGTTGCCATCGAGACCGCCCCCACCCACGTGGCCGGCCTGCCCGTGGCGGTGAACGTGAGCTGCCACGTGACGAGACGAGCCACAGAGATTTTGTAGGGGCCGGCCTGTGGCCGCCCGCAAGACCTGCGGGTCTCTTATGTAGGGGCGGATATTATCCGCCCGCAGGAAGCCTTGCCCATAACCGACGGGCGCATAATATGCGCCCCTACACGATCATCCCTGTGACCCGACTGCAAAACCGGCGGGCGGCCGCAGGCCGCCCCTACGAGAAATACGGAGGAATCGCCATGCAATACAGACTGACCACTCCCGTCACCCGGGAGGATTTGGCCCCGCTGAAGGCGGGGGATACCGTGCTGCTGTCCGGGGTGGTGTATACCGCCCGGGACGCCGCCCACAAGCGGATGATGGAGCTGTTGGACGGAGGGAAGCCCCTGCCCTTCCCGGTGGAGGGCTCCGCCCTGTACTACGTGGGCCCCACCCCGGAGCGGCCGGGGGAGGTCATCGGCTCCGCCGGGCCCACCACCAGCGGGCGGATGGACGCCTACGCCCCCCGGCTGCTGGACCTGGGCCAGGCCGTGATGATCGGCAAGGGGGCCCGGAACCAGGCCGTCAAGGAGGCGGTGGTCCGAAACGGCGCGGTCTACCTGGCCGCCCTTGGCGGCGCGGGGGCCCTGATGGCCGCCAGCGTGAAGAAGCTGGAGATCATCTGCTGGGAGGACCTGGGCTGCGAGGCGGTGCGGCGGCTGGAGGTGGCCGATATGCCCCTCACCGTTATCCTGGACCCCCACGGGGGCGACCTGTACCAGAGCGGCCCGGCGGCCTATCTGGCCAGCCTGGAGAAGAAATAGCGGTCCGGTTTATGGGACAGGACCTGTGATAGAATACACACACTCAACTAGGAAGGAGAACGACTATGAATCAGGAATTTTTAGACCGGCTGGAGCAGTGGAACGAGGAGGACAAGTATCAGGAGATCATCGACGCCATCGAGGCCCTGCCGGAGGAAGCGCTGAACTTCACCCTCACCAGCGCCCTGGCCCGGGCTTATAACAACCTGGCCATGGACCTGATGCCGCCGGAGGACCGGCCCCTGTACCAGCGGGCCCTGGACCTGTTGCTGCCCCTGGAGAAGCAGCTGGGGGAGGCGGTGAAAGGGGACCCGGATGTGGCCCACACCTGGAATTTCCGAGTTGCCTACGCCTACTACTACCTGAACCAGGAGAGCCAGGCCCTGCCCCACTTCGAGAAGGCCCTGGAAGCCCGCCCTGGGGACGAGGATACCCTGGAGTTCATCGACCGCTGCCAGCAGTGCCTGGCCCTGCCCCTGTATATGAGACCCTTCCGGGGACGGACCGAGGAGGGCTGGAGCTCCTTCCTGGCGGGGGAGGGGGAACTGCGGGCCCTGATGGACCAGGAGGACCGGGAGGCGGTGGGTGAAAAACTGGTGGACCGGTGTACCGAGCTGCTGGCCCCCGCCTTCGCCGACGTGGCCTTTGAGCTGGGCCACAACGGGGAGAAGTATGAGCTGATTCTGGTCCCCGAGGGGGACCGGACCCGGCTGTTTCAGCTGGCCTACTTCCAGAAGCGCGCCCCCAAGGAGCTGCTGGACAGGTGGAATATTCTGGTGGGCCGCACCCGGAGCAGCGGCTTCGGCCTGCGGATGAACGGCCAGGACATCACCCCCGAGGACGTGCAGGTGTGGGCGGAGAAGACTGAGGACAACGGCGTGGGCCTTCGGCTGTACTGCGAAAAGCTGGCCCCCCTGTGGAAGGAGGACCAGAATCAGGTCTATCACATGATTTACATCCTGCTGGACCAGTCCCTGGGGGAGCTGGCCGCCATGCGGTATGTGGACTATCTGGACATTCTGGACGCCCCGGCGGAGGGGGCGGCCATGACCTTGGATAAGCTGGCGGATTTTGTGGCCACGGAGGTGGACCCGGAGGGCTGGCCCCGGGCCAACGACCCGGAGCTGGCCGGCCAGCGGTACACCGCCTATAAGGGCAAGCCCTCCGAGGCGGAGGACTGGCCCCTGCGGGCCGACGTGTATGTGGGGGTGACCTGCTGCGTACCCCTGCTCAAGGGCTATTTCCAGGGGGACGACTACTACATGGACCGCCTCCACCGGGACGGGGTGGTACCCGGCTTCTTCTACTACCCCCTGGACGGGGTGGATCAAAAGGAGATCCTGGACCTGCGGGACCAGTTGGAGCAGGCCATCGCCGCCCGGTGTGGCGAGGGGATCGTTACCTTCACCGGCGGGGCCACCGGGGTGAGTTTCGGCTATCTGGACTTCATCGCCTGGGACCTGAGAACCCTGCTGGACGCCGCGGTGGAGGTCTTCGCCGGAGCCCCGGTGAAGTGGGCCGCCTTCCACACTTTCCGTTATAACGCCAGCGGCATCGGGCTGAAATCGGAGGCCGGCGGGGAGGAGTAAACCCAACGAGGGAGCCTGAGAGAACGGGAGGAGAGCGGCATGAGCATCGGGTTGAGCTTTACCGGGAAAATAGACAGCCCCAAGGCGTTGCTGGAGGCGGCGAGCATCCTGGCGGAGGAGCAGAAGTACCGTCTGGGAGTTGGAGAGACCGGCCTCAAGGTTGTCATGTGTCCCCTGGGGGGTGAGCTGAACATCCTCTGGAGGCCTGAGGAGGACCCCGCCGGCCCCTGGCTGGTGCGGGGGAGCTGTGTGTCCACCCCCGCTGGGGCGGGGCTGCACCGGGCGGCGGTGGAGCTGCTGGACAGCCTGCCCGTCCAGGCCCTGGCGGTGGAGGACGAGACGGGCTTCTGCCAGCACCGGGACTTTCAGCGGATGAAGGAGGAGCACTTCTACCCCTGGCTGAAAACTCTGGTGGAGGTCTGCCGGCAGGAGATGGGGAAGGGCGTATCCGGGATGCAGCTGTGCTGGGACCTGGACCAGTACGCCCCGGAAGATATCCCGGGTACCGTGGTCACCCCGGTGGGCCGGTTCCGTCTGGCCGAGCTGGCGGAGCTGGAGGAGCGGGGCGGCATCGAGGACCTGGCCGGCCGGTTCTTCCTGTGGAACGGCCGCACCCGGGACGCCCGCTTCTACCGCAACCGGGCCATCAACGCCCTGTGGGAGGACTGCTGCTTCGCACCCTCCTCCCGCAGCCCGGAGGACGCCGCCATCAACGCCGCCATTCTGGACGACCTGGAGCGCGCCGCCAAGCTGAACCCGGCCCTCCCCCTGCCCCGGAGCGCCTATCTGGAGCTGTGCGCCCTGGCGGAGCGGCCCCCCGCCCTGCAGCAGGGGCCGGAGCTTCAGGAGGAGTTTGCCCCCGGCTACCGAAAGGGCCCGGTCACCTACGGGGTGGGGGCCCTGCGGCTCACCCTGCCCGGGGGCTATGTGAGCGGCTGGGAGCCGTGGCGGAACGGTGGCGGCGCTCACCTGTGGAGCGACGGCGCTGGTCCTGTCTGGCGGGTAGTTTCCTATCGGACGCGGGAGGGAGAGTCCAGCTTTACCGATAATCTGGACGCCCTCCATGGTGTGGAGGGACGGAAACTGAAGGGGGGCGCCCTGCGCTGGGGCTGGAAAGAAATCCGGGAGGATGAGGAACGTCTCTATCAGGCGGTGTGCGAGGTTATCGCCGGTCCCGCCCTGTTTCTGCTCACCGCCACCTGCGCCGACCCAGGTGACTTGGGACAGGTGGCCCAGACCATCGGGCGTATTTCTTTGGGAAATAATGTGGCCCGGAAAGAAACGGTACATACAGAAAAATAGGAGGAGCGCACAATGACAAATCAGCAGCAGGCGGCAGTGGCCGCCATGACGGAATGGCTTACCCACCCCCAGGAGCTGGGCAATGCCCCGGCCAAGATCGAGATCGCCGGGGAGTTCGACCTCCACGACTGTCACTACTACATCCTCAAGTACAAAAAATCTCTGCTGGGCAAGTGGCTGGTGGGGGTGTGCGGCTTTGAGGACGGGGAGACCCTGGAGCCCTGCGGCCACACCTTCAGCCAGATGGAGCCCTACGACCCCGCCGATGCCCTGGAGAAGTGCCAGGCCATGGTGGAGATGATCCGCCAGTACTGGATGGACCGGGCCAGGGAGGAGACGGAACGGCAGGCCTCCGCCGGGCCCTTCTCCGGCTTTGTGCTGCTGTCCACCCCGGAGTGGGACCCGGAGGCCTTCAAGGCCCAGCTGAAGGCCGACTGGGGCATCGACTACCCCCCGGAGGACGGGGAGCAGGCCGGCGCCAATGATGATAATACGGTGGCGGTCTTCGAGGCCGACGGGATGACGGTGGCTGTCTCCCTGATGGACTTCCCCGTCCCCGAGGGGGAGGCGGAGTACTGGGCCAACAGCAACTTTATGGACAAGGAGAAGGCGGTGGCTGCCGCCAAGGCCCACAGGGCCCATGTGCTGGTGGCAATTCTGGACCAGATGAGCCAGGGCCGCACCCGCCGCCAGATGGGGGAGCTGTATGTGAAGCTGGTGGCCACCCTGCTCAAGGCCCCCAACGCCCTGGGGGTGTACACCAACGGCACCGTCTGGCTGCCCGACTACTTTATCCAGGTCTCAGAGGACCTGAAGGAGGGCCACCTGCCCCTGCTGGACCTGGTCTTTGTGGGGCTGGTCCGGTATGAGAAGGGGGTCTGCGGCTGGACCAACGGCCTGCGGGCCTTCGGCAGGGACGAGCTGGAGATTCGGGACAGCCAGCGGCCCCCCAATGAGGTCCACGAGCTGCTGCTCAACGTGTCGGGCTACATCATCGACCAGGATGTCACCCTCCACGACGGGGAGACCCTGGGCTATACCGCCGAGCAGAAGCTCCACATCACCCGGTCCGAGGGGTTCAACGTGGAGGGCATGTCCCTGAAAATCGAGTTCTGACCCCGTAGGATCGGATATGATCCGCCCGTATGCTCCGCGCATGGCCCATAAATTGCGGGCGGACAATGTCCGCCCCTACAAAAGCCGAGAGGGGATTTACACGATGAACGACTTTTTATCCCGCCTGGATCAGTGGCACCAGGAGGGCGAGTACCAGAAGATTATCGACTGCCTGGAGGACCTGAGAAGCACCCAAACCCTGGACTACGACCTCACCTGCCAGCTGGCCCGGGCCTATAACAACATTGCCGACCCGGACCAGGAGGACTGCCAGTCTCAGCTGAAAAAGGCGGAGGAGCTGCTGCGCTCCGTGGAGGTGGAGGGGACGGACGACCCCCTGTGGCACTACCGGCTGGGCTACTCCCTGTTCTACCAGGACCGGGAGAAGGAGGCCCTGCCCTGCTTCCAAAAGGCCCTGGAGCTGGACCCGGAGGATGAGGACACCAGGTTTTTCATCCAGGAGTGCGAGACGTACATCGTCGCCCGGGAGTGTAACCCGGAGATGTATACCGAGGAGGACTGGAAGGCGGTGGAGGCCCACCTGGAGCGGTATTTCGGTCCCTGCGACAACGTGTTCCACGAGATCGTCTCCCCCGACATCCATGTGGACATCTACATCATGAAGCCCATCCCGGAGCGGAACTACTACGTCCTGTCCACTTTCGGCATGGGGGCCCACCGGATGAATGTGCCCGAGGAGCTGGCCGAGAAGAAGCTGGAGCGGGCGGAGATCATCGTCACCCTGCCCCCGGACTGGAAGGTTGGCAGGGACGAGGAGGAGTGGTACTGGCCCATCCGCTGGCTGAAGATTCTGGCCCGGCTGCCCATCCAGGAGGGCGGCTGGCTGGGCTGGGGCCACACCGTCGCCAACCCGGACGACGCCCCCTTCGCCGACAACACCAGGCTGTGCGGCCTGGTCCTCACGGAGCCCCAGGGCTTTGACAGGGACGCGGTGTGCTGCCCCCTCCCCGGCGGGGACGAGGTGAACTTCTACCAGATGATTCCCCTCACCTTCGAGGAGATGCAGTTCAAGCTCTACCACAGCGCCCAGGAGCTGCTGGAGCGGTTTGCCCCGGACCAGCTGCGGGTGGTGGATATCCGCCGGGAGAGCGTCTGCGGCGACCTGCCCCAAAAGCGGTTTGCCATCCCCCGGGAGGAGCTGAAGCAGGTCTATGAGGGGGAGGGCCCCCAGGGCTGCATCGCCACCGACCGGATTGTGGTGGACGGAGCGCCCGTGGGCTACTGCTGGCGGGAGGAGCCCGACCCCGGGGACGAGGCCTGGGACAGCGGCTGGCGCTTCACCGCCGGGGATGAGAGCGGCGCCTATATGGACGACCCGGACCGCTCCGGCATCTACGCCCTGAACACCATCTGCAACTACGACCCGGATGTGATCCCCCTGCTGGACTCCGAGACCGGCACCGCCTGGAGCCGGGGGGAGGATGGGGTATTCCGCCCGGAGCTGTATGAGGAGGAGTAAAAAAAGTCTCCCTTTGCGAAGCAATGTCATTCGGATTAAGGGGCAGGGCTTAGTGCCCTGCCCTTTAATCCACCGTTTCCTGTAAAATTCCATTCGGTTATGACAGTTCGCCCGACAAAGCAGGCAATGCTTTAGACAGGGAAAAAGAGCGCCGGGAACTATCCTTGACGACAGTTCCTCTGCGCTCTTTTCGCTGGAATCAATCTCTTGTTTTTAAGATATACCTTGTTCCTCGGGCGGCACCTGTTTTGACGATCCGCTGCTGCTCCAACAGGATCTTCAAGATTTGATTGGCCGGGAAAGAGGAACACCCCAAAAGCTGCTCCACCTCTTTGCGGGAGACCGAGCCGCGCTCGGCAAGCAACCGCAAAACTCGTTCCTCCCGGCTCAAGTCAAGATCATCCGCCGGGCTGTTCTCCACGTTCCGGTTTGGAAGTATTACAACAAAGGAGGCTGGGGCAGGCATAAATTCCGGCCCAACCCTACAGCCGGCATAGCTTTCCAGCATTTTTTGAATCCCAGTGCCATAGCTTTCGATTAGTTCAAGGCGATAAAAAATGTTGGCAACCACCGTATTACGCGGTTGAGATACGCCACCCTTAATATCCTTGAGTGTCAGACCTTTCACCAGACCGCCCAAGGATATGAACTCTATCCGATCATCATAAATATTGATAATGATACTGCCTGAGTAGTCGTAGTCCCGATGCACAACAGCATTCAAAAGCGCTTCACGCAGAGCCTCTTCTGGATAGTCGGTATGGTCGATTCGCCGCAAGCCGTCAAAAGTGGAGCGCAGGTTGTTGTTCAGCGACAAAAAGGAAAATGTATCATCCAATTGCTTCAAAATGGAACCGGAAAATTCTTTGCGGGTTTTGAACTTACTTTTTCCTGTCCCCTCATAGACAGCACAACGGATGATAGTCTATATTGTGAGCGTAACAGATTTGTGAATTGCTGTTAAGTCCGATTGTTTATATAAATAAATGGCTGGTCCAATCTGGAGGCGTAAAAATGGACACTGATTTTTTCAAGGCGTACATTGTGGCCGGTAAAGAGTACCACATATATCTCTATGACTCGGAGGACCCTGACCTGACTGCGATACAGGAGTTTCCGTTTCCGGATAGTCTGGTATCTATGGCATACTTGAACAAAGCGGCTTATGAGCCGGCTCTGATAAAAATATCTTCCGCCCTGTCCAGACTGTATGAGCGTCAAGCACAGGGCGCTGCGGATGAGATATCAGAGCTTTTATGTGAGCTTGGCAAAGTACACGTATACTTTGAGTTCCTGCGGGTGGATTGGCAGCGCCGGTTAGCGCACTCCGCACGGAACGGATATTTGGATATGTGGGACCTGTTCCCTGAAGAAGAGGTTTTCGGTTTAATAGAGGGGATTGCGGTCCGGCAGCAACAGATTCAAAAACTGTTTGCATCCGTGCTGGATATGGATGCGCCGCCCAAAAAGAATCCGTGTCTGATCACGTTGACGCAGACGGCGAAACCGATAACTGATTTCCCTTTCCGTGCACTCTCCTTTGATTTTGAACAGACAGAGGATGGAGAATATGTGGAGGTCATGCGTCCGAGCAATTTTTATGACCTGATGGACTACCACCTGCGGGAGTGCCTCAAGAGAAAAGTGCGGATGCGGGTGTGCAAAAACTGCGGGAAATATTTTGCTGTTATGAAGAACGCCAAGGCGGAGTACTGCAACCATCCTTTTGACGAAAAGGGCCGCTCCTGCCGGGAGATTGCGTCCATTATTCAGTGGAATCAAAACCGGGCGGATGATGAAGTATTCAAGGTTTACCGGCGGGAATACAAAAAGCGTTTCGCCCGAATGAAAGCCGGTACGATGGAGGAGGCCCAGTTTTATCTCTGGAGTAAACAGGCCAGAGAGAAAAAAGCGGAGTGTGAGGCGGGAAAGATTGCGTTTGAAAAATTTTCGGAGTGGCTGCGTCAGTCATAGAGGCAAAAGCAGGTATCATGGGAAAGGGTGCATAGCGATGCGGGACACCAACAGACGGCCGACGCTTAAGCGGACCTATTACCGCAGCTTTCTGCTGATGGTTGTGATTCCGCTGGTTCTGGTCTTTGTGTGCGCGGAGGTCGTTGTCAGCTACATCATCCGAAGCTCCGCCATTGAAACCATCGACGCCTTTCAGGAGAACATCGCCACAGCGTTGAGCGGAGATATCCGGGACAATGCCCTCCAGCTGTCCCATTTTGTGTATGCCAACGATGGGGAGTTTATCCAGACAGCGGTCCAGGTCCACCAGAGCGATGGGAGCGACTGGTATGAGGCGGATCAGGCTATGCAGCGGGCGTTCCGCACCGCTATGGTTCCCTCCCAGGACATTTTGGTGGGCGCTTTCTATATGGACAGGTCAGGCGTGGTATACATGAAAGACGAGGTGGCGGTTCCTGAGGAGCAGGTCCGGGATACGGACTGGTACCGGCGGGCAGAGGAGCGGCCCAACCGGGTGGCGCTGGGCTGTTACGACACCAGCCGCACCCGGGTGGTCAGAACCTCCCAGCAGGACCGGCAGATGGTACTGGTGACCGCCATGGCCACCGATGCTGCCACTGACCGGACCGGTCAGGTGGAAGTGGCGGCCTTCTTTACCGTGTCCTGGGCCGGGGATATCCTGGCCTCCCGGCAGAGGAATGCCGGGCTGGGCCGGAGCGTGATCTTGGACAGGGACGGCCATGTAATCTTCGGCGACATGGGAGACGACGCCGTCCGGGACTACTTTGAGGACCGCCTGGGCCGTTTTGCGCCCGGGAGCCTCACCCGGCGGCGCCCCTGGCGGCGGAAGGCGGGGAGCGGGACTACTTCTTCCGCACCAGGGCCATTCCAGATACGGATTGGCTGGTGGTCACCTTTGTGGAGGAGAGCAGCCTGGGCCAGCAGTTTTATCAGGTGGGCGGGATACTGGCCCTTATTGTTACCGGGCTGATGACTCTGTTCTACTTCTACTCACGCTACTTCCTCAACGCCATCATCGCCCCGGTGCAGGAGGTGTGCCACGGGATGGAGCGATTGGATCAAAACGATCTGGAGGTCCGGCTGGAGCCAAAAGGCCAGCGGGAGCTCCAGGATCTGATGACCTCCTTTAATCAGATGGTGCTCAGCATCAAACATATGCTCCGCCTGACCGAGGAGACTTTGGAGAAAAAGCATGAGGCGGAGATCAAGGCCCTCCAGAGCCAGATCAACCCCCACTTTATCGTCAACACCCTGAATTCCATTCGCTTTATGGCACAGGTGGCCAAATTTGACGGCATCCGCAAGATGGCGGAAGCTTTGGTGAGCATTGTCTCCTGCTCCTTCCGCAGCAATGTCAGCTTTTACACGGTGGGAGAGGAGCTGGAGATGCTGAAAACCTATGTCTACCTCATGCGCATCCGCTATTCCAACAGCTTTGAGGTCAGCTACCACGTCCAGCCCGGCTGCCTGGACTACCTGCTGCCCCGGCTCACCCTCCAGCCGGTGGTGGAGAACTCCATCACCCACGGCTTTGAGGAGATGGAGGAGGAGCTGGGACGGGTTGAGGTTACGGTTTATCAGGAGGAGGGCTTTCTCTGCCTGTCCGTGTGGGACAACGGCCGGGGGATGAGCCGGGAGGAAATTGAGCTTGTGCGGAGGGGCCGTCCCAGGGCAAAGAATGACAACACCAGCATCGGCCTGGAAAACGTGCAGGCCAGGATCCGCCTGAATTTTGGCGCCGCCGCCGGGCTGACCCTGGAGAGCGAGCCGGGACAGTACACCCGGGCCACCATCAGGCTGCCCCTGGCGGCCTGTACGAAAAAGGAGGAGGAGCGCCGTGATTCGGACCCTGATTGTGGATGACGACTCCCTGATCCATGTGACCCTGCGCTCCCTCATCGACTGGGAGAGCTGCGGCTGTACGGTGGTTCAGGACTGCTCCGGGGGCAGCCAGGCGCTGAGCTACCTGATGGAGCACCCGGTAGACCTGCTTATCACGGATATCAAAATGCCGGGCATGGACGGCCTGGAGCTGATGCGCCAGCTGCGGCAGAGCGGGTCCATACCAGTGACGGTGGTGCTGTCCGGCTATGATGAGTTCGAGCTGGTGCGGGAGGCTTTCCGTCTGGGAGCCTATGACTATCTGCTCAAGGGCAACATCAGCCAGACCAGTCTGACCCAGCTGCTGAACGGCCTGCGGGAGAAGGTGTTCCACGCCGGCGGCCCCAACCCGGCCAGCGCACCGGCGGGGGCGGGGGCGGAGCTGGAGGATGGGGACTACATTCTGGCCCTGTTTGCCGTGGAGGACTTTGCCCAGATTGCCCAGCGGTTTGGGGACAATCTGCGGGAGCGGCTGGAACGGCCCATGCTGGAGCTGGTCCGCCAGGTCCGCAGAGCCCAGGACCGGGTGACAGTAAGGGCCAGGACCCCTTCCCGTTACGAGCTGTATTACCGTGTCCGGAGCCGGAGCGGGGCGCAGGACACGGTGCGCTCCGTGGTCCGGCAGATCCAGGGGCTGTGGCACGACCTGATGAGCCTGGACACGGCGGTGGGTATCAGTACCGTCGTCTCCCGGGGGGAGCTGGAGGAGGCCGCCGCCTGCTGTGAAACCCTGTGCAAGCTGTCTGTCCTCCAGGGGCCGGGAAGCCTGTGCGTCCAGGGCCAGTACGGCGAGCTGGTCCGTGCCTACAACAGCCAGGCACCCGCCTGTGACAGCCTGATCGCCGCCCTGTGCGGGGAGGATCAGCAGCTCCTGGACCAGGAGCTGGGCCGCTGGTTCAGCGGCCTGAAGCGCCTCGACAACAGGGATCACATCAAGCGGACCCTGATTCTGCTGGCCCGGCTGGGAGAGCGGCTGGAGCACTACGGCCTGACCTTCTCCCGGGCGTTTCCAGAGCGGCCGGACTTCCCCGCCCTTCTGCGGGGCTTTGAATCCAAGCGGGAGCGGGAGATCTGGCTGCGGAACACCCTGCGCCGGGTGCGGGACGCCTGCGACAGCCAGCGCCAGGAGCGCCAGAAGGGGGCCATCCAGCGAGCCCAGGAGTTTATGCAGGACAACTTTACCAACCCGGAGCTGATGCTGAAAACGGTGGCCGACTATGTGGGCTTCAGCGAAAAATATTTCAGCTCCCGCTTTACCCAGGAGTGCGGCTGCACCTTTATCAGCTATCTCAACGACCTGCGTCTCAAACGGGCTCAGGAGCTGCTGGTCCAGACCGACATGAAAATCTATGAAATCAGCGATGCGGTGGGCTACAGCAGCGTTGAGCATTTTAACCATATGTTCAAGAAAAAATTGTGCATGAGTCCCAAGGATTTCCGAAAAAGCAGGGATTAGACCATACGAAATATCAAGAAATCCAAACCATACTTCATGGCATTTTCGTCCTGCGTTTAGTACAATAATAGTAACATCCGGGAGAGAAAACCTGGAAAATGAAGCTTAAATGGGAGGAATATGTTATGAAAAAGCTGTTATCTGCCCTGCTGGCCTCGGCCATGGTGCTGAGCCTTCTCGCCGGCTGCGGAGGCAAGACCGGCGGCAGCGGCGCCCCCGCCAACGGGTCCAATCCCGGCGGTTCCGGCACTGCCGCCGGCGACCTGAAGGGCGACCTGGTGTTTGCCATCTGGGACAACAATCTGCTGGAGTATATCGAGGACAACGACATGGTGGGCAAGTTCCAGGAGACCTACCCCAACATCGACATCGAGGTGGAGAAGATCAAGGACGACTCCGAGTACTGGAACTCCATGAAGATGCGGGCCAGCGCCAACCAGCTGCCCGACGTGATGTTCAACAAGCCCTTCACCCTGTCCCGGTTCCAGGACTATCTGCTGGACCTGAGCGGCACCGAGGCCTGCAAGAACAACACCCTGGCCCAGGGCTACGCCCTGAACGGCAAGGTGCTGGGCATCCCCATGACCGCCGGCTATGAGTACGTCTACTACTGGAAGGACATGTTCCAGGAGGCGGGCGTTCAGGTGCCCACCACCTGGGAGGAGCTGAAGGACGTGTCCAAGAAGCTCCAGGACTACTTCGGCGCCAAGGACCCCGACTTTATGGCCATCGCCCTGGGCGCCAAGGATGAGTGGCCCACCTACCCCTACATGGAGTTCATGCCCGCCCTGGTCAGCGGCAACGGCCAGAACTGGAACGACATGGCCAAGTCCGACGCCCCCTTCGCCTCCGGCACCGACATCAACACCGCCTATCACCGGGTGTATGACCTGTTCACCAGCGGCGTGCTGGGCAAAGACCCCCTGGGCATGAGCAAGGACCAGGTGACCAACCTCTTCGCTCAGAAGAAGGCCGCCATCACCGCCCTGGGCGACTGGGGCCTCCAGGACATCTCCGGCGCCGCCGACAGCACCGACCAGCTGGGCACCTTCTATCTGCCTGTCCGTGAGTCCGCCTCCGAGCCCTTCCGCTACATTGTCCAGGGCGACAGCTTCATGGGCGTGACCACCCACAGCAAGAACCCCGAGGCCGCCAAGGCCTTTGTGGAGTGGTTCTACTCCGAGGCCTGGTACCCCGGCTACATCAACTATGTCTCCAGCGCCTCCTCCATGGCCAACTTCCCCAAGGACAAGGACCCCATCCTGGCCGAGGCGGACGCCGCGCAGCCTGACGGCGAGATGGTCATGTACGACGGCGGCGGCGACGACTTCACCGCCCTCCAGAACGAGACCACCTTCGACTACAAGAAGCTGGGGGCTCAGATGCTCACCAACGGCTTCGACCTGGACGCGGCCCTGGCTGACCTGGACGCCAAGTGGGGCGCCGCCCGCGCCAAGCTGGGCATCCAGTAGGGCGCGACGACCCGGCGCGCCGTATTCAAAAGGCGGCGCGAAAGGGAAAAAACTTGATAGAAAATGAATCGAGGCCGCCCAGCGCCTGAGCGGGCGGCCTCCTTTTTGCAAAAAATAGGAGGGAACGCGATGAATTCCTTAGAGCGGCAGCGAAAACTGTTCATCATATCTTCTCTGGCCATTCCTGTATTCCTGCTGGTGTGCTTTGTGGTCTTTCCGGCCATAGACCTGTTCCGCATGAGCTTTACCAACTGGGACGGCCTGTCCCCCACCAGTGACTTCATCAAGCTTGACAACTACATCGCCATGTTCCATAATCCGGACCTGTGGCAGAGCCTGAAAAATAACGGAGTATACTTCTTCGTCCACCTGTGCATGATCCCGGTGGAGCTGGCCTTCGCGGTGCTGCTCAACAGCAAGCTGCGGGCGGCCAAGTTCTACAAAACTATGGTATTCCTGCCCTACATCATCAACGGCGTGGCCATCTCCTACGCCTTCTCCTACTTCTTCTCCCCGGTCAACGGCGCCTTCGACAGCATCCTGGAGACCATCAAGCTGGGGATGCTCAGCGGCCACGGCTGGCTGTCCGACGAGAAGATCATCAACTTCACCCTGGCCTTCGTCTCCCTGTGGCGGTTTTCCGGCTACCACATCATCCTGTTCATGGCCTCACTCCAGTCGGTGAACCAGGACATCATGGAGGCTGCCCGCATCGACGGGGCCAACTCCTGGCAGCTCTTCCGCTACATCCAGACCCCCTCCATCGCCCTGATGGTGGACTTTGTCCTCTTTGACAACATCCGGGGGGCCATGCAGGTCTTCGACATCCCCTTCGTCATGACCCAGGGCGGCCCGGGCTACGCCTCCAGCACCTTTACCCTGTATACCATCAAGACGGCGTTCACCTTCGCCAACTTCGGCCTGGCCTCCACCATGGCCGTGGCCATCATGATTATCATTATCCTGATCTACATTGTTCAGAATAAGATTATTCACGGATTCATTCTAAAGGAGGGCAAGTGATATGCGCACGCTTCAAAAGCCGAGTCCCCGCGCCGTCATGCTTCAGATATTCAAGCAGATCATCTGCATCGGTATGGTCGTCATTGTGATTCTGCCCATCCTGCTGACGGTGTTTGCCGCCTTCAAGACCCGGGGCGACATGGTCAACACGTCCCCCCTGGCCCTGCCTCCCCAGCCCACGCTGGAGAATTTTAAGGAGGTGCTTACCGACAAATACCTGCTGATCGGCCTGAAGAACACAGTCCTGATTCTGGTTATCAGTCTTTTCTTCAACATTTTGCTGGGAACCATTACCGCCTATATTATTGAGCGGTTTGACTTCCGGTTTAAAAACGCGGTGGTGGCGCTGTTCTTTATCGGAATGCTGGTGCCCACCTTCGTCACCGAGATTGCCCGCTTCAAAATCATCAACGGCCTGGGCTTATACCGGACCATCGGCGCGCCGATACTCATCTATGTGGCCTCCGACTTGATGCAGCTGTATATCTACCGGCAGTTCCTGTCCAACCTGTCCACCTCCCTGGACGAGAGCGCCCTGCTGGACGGCTGCAACTATTTCCAGCTGTTCACAAAAATCATCTTCCCGCTGCTGGCCCCAGCCACAGCCACGGTGGCCATTATCAAATCCATTACCATCATCAACGACATGTACATTCCCTATCTGTACATGCCCGGCAACAAGCAAAAGACCCTGACCACCTTCCTCATGGACTACTCCAACGCCCAGCAGGGCTCCTGGCAGACTTTGGCGGCAGGTATTGTTATCATCATGCTGCCCACGATTATTATCTATATTTTCTTCCAAAAGTACATTCTGGCCGGCGTGGCCGCCGGTGCAGTGAAAGAGTAAGGAGAGTTCCATATGCGTGCTGACCTCAACTGGCTGACCAACCCCACCGTGTTTCAGGTAAACAGGCTGGATGCCCACTCCGACCATGTGTGCTATGCCTCAGAGGAGGAGGCCGCCCAGGGGCAGACCTCCCTGCGGCAGTCTCTGGACGGGCTGTGGCGCTTCGCCTGGAGCAAGCGTCCGGCAGACCGCCCCGCGGACTTCTGGCAGGAGGACTTTGACGACTCCGCCTTCGGGACCATCCAGGTGCCGGGACATATGGAGCTCCAGGGTTTTGGGCAGATCCAGTATATCAACACCCTCTACCCCTGGGACGGGCACACGGAGCTCCGCCCCCCGGAGATCGACTGGGAGGACTGCCCGGTAGGCAGCTACGTCCGGGAGTTTGACCTGGATGAAGGACTGCTGGGGAAGCAGGTCTGTATCAGTTTCCAGGGGGTGGAGCAGGCCTTCTATGTCTGGTTGAACGGCCAGTTTGTGGGCTACGCCGAGGACAGCTTTACCCCCTCCGACTTCGACCTGACTCCCTATGTCCGGGAAACCGGCAACCGGCTGTGTGTGGAGGTGTACAAGCGGTCCAGCGCCGCCTGGATCGAGGACCAGGACTTCTTCCGCTTCTCCGGCATCTTCCGCTCCGTGTTCCTCTACGCTAAGCCCGCCGTCCACCTGGCGGACCTGTGGCTCCAGGCCGGGCTGGAGGAGGACAACACCACCGGCACCCTGTCCATTCGGCTGCTGCTGGAGGGGGAGGGGACGGTCCACATGGAACTGACCCACCCCGTGCAGGGCACGCTGTTTGACGGCGGGCTGGAGCTCGCCCCGGAGGGGAAGTACCTCCGCAGCCAGACTTTCCGCTTTGAGAATGTCCGCCCCTGGGATCACGCACACCCTGAGCTGTACACGGTGGTACTGACCGTCTCTCAGGCAGACGGCACAGTGACGGAGGCTGTCCCCTATGACATTGGCTTCCGGCGGTTTGAGCTGAAAGGCGGCATCATGCTCCTGAACGGGGAGCGGCTGGTGATTAACGGGGTCAACCGTCACGAGTGGAACCCGGAGACAGGCCGGGCCATCGGTGTGGATGACATGACCGCCGCCATGGAGACTTTCAAGCGGAACAACATCAACGCCGTGCGCACCTGCCACTACCCCAACCAGACCTCCTGGTACCACCTGTGCGACCAGAACGGCATCTATATGATGGACGAGGCCAATTTGGAGAGCCACGGCTCCTGGCAGAAGCTGGGGCAGGTGGAGCCCTCTTGGAACGTGCCGGGGAGCCTCCCGGAGTGGCGGGACTGCGTACTGGACCGGGCCAAGTCCATGTTTGAACGGGACAAAAACCACGTGTCCATCCTGTTTTGGTCCTGCGGCAACGAGTCCTACGCCGGGGAGGACATCTTGGCGATGGCGGACTTCTTCCGGGAGTGCGACCCCAGCCGGCTGGTTCACTACGAGGGGGTGTTCCACTGCCGGGAGTTTGACCGCATTTCCGACGTGGAGAGCCGGATGTACGCCCCGCCCTGGGAAATTCGGGCGTATTTGGAGAGCAACCCGGAAAAACCCTTTATCCTGTGTGAGTATATGCACGACATGGGCAACTCCCTGGGGGGCATGGAGAGCTACATCCGCCTGGGGGAGGAGTTCCCCCAGTATCAGGGGGGCTTTATCTGGGACTACATGGACCAGGCCCTGTGGCGCACCGACTGCAACGGCCGCCGGGTATTGGGCTACGGCGGGGACTTCGGCGAGCGGCAGACCGACTACGCCTTCAGCGGAAACGGCATCGTCTTTGCGGACGGGACCGAGAAGCCCGCTATGCAGGAGGTGCGGTACTGGTACTCTGCTCCTGAGGAGCGGGCGCGGTTCGA
>CATNCS010000011.1 GCA_950097245.1 uncultured Oscillospiraceae bacterium
GTTCTTCCCCGACAGCGGCTCCATTGTGCTGGACGGGGAGGACATCACCTTCAAGCCCGAGTACAAGCGCAGCCGGGAGCTGGGCCGGCTGTTTCAGGACCCCATGAAGGGCACCGCCCCCCACATGACCATCGAGGAAAACCTGGCTCTGGCCTACCTGCGCACCAGCAAACACCAGCACGCCTACTTCAGCCGCACCAGCAAGGCAGACCGGGCCTTCTTCCGGGACCAGCTGGCCAGGCTGGACATGGGGCTGGAGGACCGGATGGGCCAGCCGGTGGGGCTGCTGTCCGGCGGACAGCGCCAGGCGCTGACGCTGCTCATGTCTACTATGGTGCCCCCCAAGATTCTCCTGCTGGACGAGCACACCGCCGCCCTGGACCCGGGCACCGCCGAGAAGGTGCTGAAAATCACCCGGGAGGTGGTGGCGGAGCACAAAATCACCACCATGATGGTCACCCACAACATGCACCAGGCCCTGGAGCTGGGCAACCGCACCCTGATGATGGACAGCGGGCGGATCGTCCTGGACGTCCAGGGGGAGGAGCGGAAGAGCATGACCGTCAGCGACCTGCTGGAGAAGTTCAAGGCCCGGGTGGGCGAGGACCTGGACAACGACCGGATTTTGCTGTCTTGAATACGGGCCCGCCGCTTTCGCGGCGGGCCTTTTGGCTTCCCCTTTAGGGGAAGCTGGCACGGCGCAGCCGTGACTGATGAGGTATTTCGCCTGCGGCAAAATATGCAGAGCAAATAAAGTCTGATAAAACTGGGTTTACTTCGTATGTTCGTCGTTGCCGAACACCTCATCCGCCCCAGTGTGTGCACTGGGGCACCTTCCCCTAAAGGGGAAGGCTTTGGAGCGCAGACCTGAAAAATTTTTTATCTTCACTGAGATTTTATCCTCCACTTGCGGATATTACTTGATGAAAGGCCTTTCAAGAACAGATTTCCAAGGAGGTGAGCGGCATTGACCCAGGAGGAATTTGCCCGGGCGGCCCAGACCTACGGGGACACCGTCTATCGGGTGGCGTACCACGCCCTGGGCAGCCCCCAGGACGCCGAGGACGTGACCCAGACCGTGCTTTTAAAGCTGTTCGAGTGCAAAAAGAATTTTGAGTCCGACGAGCATATGAAGCACTGGATTCTGCGGGTGGCGGTGAACGAGAGCCGGCGCGTGCTGCGGTCGGCCTGGCGGCGGACCTCCGTCCCCCTGGAGGAGTGGCACGACGCCGCTGCCCCGGAGGACCCGGCCAAGGCCGAGGTGCTGGAGACGGTGATGGCCCTGGAGCCCAAATACCGCCTGGCCGTCTACCTCTACTACTACGAGGGGCTGTCTGTGGCCGAGACCGCCGCCGCTATGAGAGCCAACGTGTCCACCGTGCAGACCTGGCTGCTCCGGGCCCGGGCCCGGCTGCGGAAGGAGCTTACCGAGGAAAAGGAGGAATCTGTCCATGTTCGACCCCAAATTGTACCGTGAGGCATGCCGGGAGCTGAGAGCCCCCGAGGATAAAATTGAGGAGATTATCGCCATGACTGAAAAGACTAATAAGAAGAAAATCCGCCCCCTGCGCACCGCCCTGATCGCCGCCGCCGCCGTGGCTATGATGGTGGTGGGGGTATCCGCCGCCAACCCGGAGGCCACCCAGGAGTTTTGGCTTACCCTGAGAAACGCCGTTCAGGTGGACCAGTACCGGATGGATTTGACCACGGAGGACGGGGAAAAGGTGTCTGTGATTTCCGTCCCCCAGGCGATGCTGGAGAACCGGGACGGCCGGGCCATCCTGATGGTGGACGGCAAAGACGTTGCCGATATCACCGACGCGCTGGCCCGGGACCAGCACTATGTCTATGAGGACGTGGCCGAGGGCAGCAAGATCAGCGTGACCGTGGACGGGACCATCGACGAGTGGACGATGACCGCGGACGTGGGCAAGCTGGATGAGGACGGCACCTACAACTGGTTCGGAGGCGTGACCACCACCAACGAGGACCAGGATGACAGCTTGGGAGCCCGTATCTTTGAGGGCGCCTCGTTTGGTGAGGTTTTTGAGAGCGTGAATGTGGAAGAAAACGCGGACTCGGATGTGGAACTGACCGTGGGTATCTACGCGGTGACAGATAACGACTGAACACAGCTTTATAAGAGCGGGCCGGGAACCGGCCCGCTGTTTTTATATCCAGCCGCTTGACTAAAATATATATCATGGTATATACTGTTTGCAAGGAGGTGTAAGTCATGGAAACGGCAAAGGTATTTGAAAATGGACGCAGTCAAGCGGTACGGCTGCCCAAGAAATATCGCTTCAATGTGGACGAGGTTGTGGTTCAGCAGTTGGGGGACGCAATTCTCCTGGTTCCCAGGGAATCCCTGTGGCAGACCTTTCTGGAGGGGCTGGACAGCTTTACCGGCGATATATTTGAGAATGGGCGGGACCAGGGGGTCCAGAAGGAGAGAGAGCCGCTGTGACATATATGCTGGACACAAACATCTGCATTTACGCCATGAAGAAAAAGCCGGAACAGGTGCTGAAGAGGCTGAAAGAGGCGCTGCACAGCGGTATCTGTATCTCGTCAATCACACTTGCCGAACTGGAATATGGGATGAAACACAGCTCAAATCCAGAAAAGAACACCCAAGCGCTGCTCCGCTTTCTGGTTCCCTTTAGCATCTTGCCCTTCGGGCCAGCTGCGGCAACGGAGTACGGAGCAATCAGAGCTTATTTGCAACGGCAGGGTACGCCCATCGGACCGCTGGATATGCTGATTGCCGGGCACGCCAGGGCAGAGGGGCTTGTTCTTGTAACGAACAATGGAAAGGAATTTGAACGGGTACCTGAATTGACAATCGAGAATTGGGCCGAATAATGCGGCGGGCCTGGAAACCGGCCCGCTGTTCTGCGCTTTAAATCCAACCAAAACCCAACTATTTTAAACCCGCTTCCCCTTGTATTTTCCAGGAGGCTGTTTTATAATGAAAGGCAGCAAAACCGATGAAATATTTTCAAGATAGAAGGAGAGCATTATGACAGCCAGCGAAAAAAAGCAGCTGATGGCCACGGCCTGCAAGGTGCGCATGGGGGTCATCGAGGGCACCCACGGTGCCAAGGCGGGCCACCCCGGCGGCAGCCTGTCCGCCGCCGACGTTTTCACCTATCTCTACTTTAAAGAGATGAACATCGACCCTAAGGACCCCAAGAAGGAGGACCGGGACCGCTTTGTCCTGTCCAAGGGGCACACCGCGCCGGGGCTGTATGCCGCCCTGGCCAACCGGGGCTTCTTCCCTGTGGACGACCTGCCCACCCTGCGGCACATCGACAGCTACCTCCAGGGCCACCCCAACATGAACACCGTCCCCGGTGTGGACATGTCCACCGGCTCTCTGGGCCAGGGCATCTCCGTGGCCGCGGGCATGGCTCTGGCCGCCAAGCACCAGGGGAAGAGCTGCCGGGTGTATGCCCTGCTGGGGGACGGCGAGATTCAGGAAGGCCAGGTGTGGGAGGCCTTTATGCTGGCCCACCACTACAAGCTGGACAACCTGTGCGCCGTCATCGACAACAACGGGCTCCAGATCGACGGCCCGGTGGACAAGGTCATGAGCCCCTACCCCATTCCGGACAAGCTCCGGGCCTTCGGCTGGAACGTGGTGGAGATCGACGGTCACGACTTCGACCAGATCGAAGGGGCCTTCGCCCAGGCCCGGGAGAACAAGGGAGCTCCCACCGCCATTGTGATGAAGACCACCAAGGGCAAGGGGGTCAGCTACATGGAGGGCCAGGCCGGCTGGCACGGCAAGGCCCCCAACGACGAGGAGTATGAGAAGGCCATGGCTGAGCTGCGGGCTCAGCTGGCGGAAGTGGAGGCGATGTGAGATGGAAGTGAAAAAAATCGCGACCCGGGACAGCTATGGCGCGGCGCTGGCCGAGCTGGGCAGGGAGCACGACGACCTGATCGTCTTTGACGCCGACCTGGCCGGCGCCACCAAGACGGGCACCTTTAAGAAGGCCTTCCCGGAGCGCCACTACAACTGCGGCATTGCCGAGGGCAACATGATCGCCGTGGCCGCCGGTGCCGCCGCCATGGGGCTGGTGCCCTTCGCCTCCAGCTTTGCCATGTTCGCCGCCGGACGGGCCTTCGAGCAGGTGCGCAACTCCATCGGCTACCCCCATCTCAATGTGAAAATCGGCGCCACCCACGGGGGCATCTCCGTGGGCGAGGACGGGGCCTCCCACCAGTGCTGCGAGGACTTCGCCCTCATGCGCTCCATCCCTGGCATGGTGGTCATGTCCCCCGCCGACGACGTGGAGGCGAAAGCCGCCGTCAAGGCCGCCTATGAGTACCAGGGCCCCGTCTACCTGCGCTTCGGCCGGCTGGCCGTCCCCGTCTTCCACGACGAGGCCACCTTTAAGTTTGAGATCGGCAAGGGCGAGGTCCTCCAGGAGGGCTCCGACGTGGCCATTATCGCCAACGGCCTGCTGGTCAACGAGGCGATCACAGCCGGTAAGACCCTGGCCGAGGCGGGCATCTCCGCCCGGGTCATTAACCTGTGCACCATCAAGCCCCTGGACGAGGAGCTGGTGCTGAAAGCCGCCAAGGATTGCGGCAAGGTCATCACCTGCGAGGAGCACTCCGTCATCGGCGGCCTGGGCGAGGCGGTGTGCGCCCTGCTCAGCGAGAAGTGCCCCACTCCGGTGCGGCGCATCGGCGTCAACGACGAGTTCGGCCACTCCGGCCCCGCCGCCGCCCTGCTCAAGCAGTTCGGCCTGTCGGCGGAGCATATCGTAGAGGTTGCCAGGGACTTCTGCGGCAAATAATCGGTGAAAAACACGGAGTGCCTATGAAGTGACCCCCCAAAGAGAGACAAAGCTTGAGGCAAAAAATTGTTCAAGCAGCCGAAAGGGCTTGCTGTCTGTGAAGAGCGGACGGCAAGCCCTTCAGCTTATACAAATCGTTCAGCATGACGGAAAACCAGAAAAAAAGACACAGTTTGCGCGGGACACATCTCTTTGTTTTCTGATAAGCAGACAGGGCGGCGGGGCACAGGTGGAACATGGGAACCGCAAAAAAAGAGGGAAACGAGTTTCCCCGTTTCCCTCATAAAGGTTATCCTTATTCCTTCTCAAAGACATCCTTGCCCATACCGCAGATGGGGCAGACCCAGTCCTCGGGGACATTTTCCCAGGGGGTGCCGGGGGCGATGCCGTTGTCGGGGTCGCCTGCGGCGGGGTCATAGACGTAGCCGCAGGGGCAGACATATTTATCCATTTGACAGCTTCCTCCTGAATTCGATAAAATATCTTCCCGCCCAGAGGGCGGGAAGGCAGGGTAATTCTTACTTGAAGTACCGCTCCAGCAGGCCCTTGAACGCCTTGCCGTGGCGGGCCTCGTCCCGGGCCATCTCATGCACGGTGTCGTGGATGGCGTCCAGGTTCTGCTCCTTGGCCATCTTGGCTAGGGCGACCTTGCCGGCGGTGGCGCCGTTCTCAGCCTCGACGCGCATCTCCAGGTTCTTCTTGGTGGAGTCGGTGACCACCTCGCCCAGCAGCTCGGCAAACTTGGCGGCGTGCTCAGCCTCCTCCCAGGCGGCCTTCTCCCAGTACAGGCCGATCTCAGGATAGCCCTCGCGATGGGCCACACGGGCCATAGCCAGGTACATACCGACCTCAGTGCACTCGCCCTGGAAGTTGGCGCGCAGGCCCTCGATGATCTGGGGGTCGACGCCCTGGGCTACGCCCACGATGTGCTCGGCAGCCCAGGACATCTCGCCCTTCTGCTCCACGAACTTCTCGGGGCCGACGCCGCACTGGGGGCACTTGGCGGGGGCGGACTCGCCCTCGTAGACATAGCCGCACACGCTGCAAACAAACTTTTTCATGATAATGGTTCCTCCTTATTATTTTGTTGGGAATGCGAACAGCTGAGACACAGGCCATAGAATGTGAGCTCACAGCGTTCCACCGCAAACCCGTATTGCGTGCTGACGGTCCGCTCCAGGTTGTCCTCCAGAGGAATATCCGGCAGGTCCTGAATTGTGCCGCAGCAGTTGCAAACAAAGTGACTGTGGGGGGTGACAATGGCGTCAAACCGCTCCTGCCCCCGGACCACTCCCACACTTTTGATGTGTCCGTGCTCCTGGAAAAAGGCCAGGTTACGGTAGACGGTCCCCAGGCTCAGGTCTGGATGCTGGGGCTTGAGCTGCCGGTAAATCCACTCCGCAGAGGGATGGCAGCTTGTCCCCTGCAGGGCGGCCAGGATCGCCTCCCGCTTTTTGCTGTATCGCACGGCGCGTTCCATAGGCTGCCTCCTTAACAATATTAATTATTGTTACGCTGGTATCCTACCATATTCCTCCGGCTTTGTAAAGAGGAAAAGAAGAAAAATTTGGAATGGGAGTCCACATTTTTCTGCGCTACTCAGTCTCCCCCGTTTTGCGGCCTTTCAAACGCCGGAGGAGCATCTCTTCCATTTTATCGCCGTATTTCATGCCCAGCAGAAACAGCGCCGCTCCCGCTAAAGCGATGGGCGCCATCACCCAGGGGGGCAGACCCAGGGTAGAGCCGCCCAGGGCGCTGGCGAAGAGCAGTCCCCAGGGCCGGGTGAGCAGCACGATAAGGGCAAACCGGCGGAAGGACAGGTCGGTGAGTCCGGCCAGGATACACAGCATATCATCGGGAAAGAAGGGGAAGAGAAAGGCCAGAATCAGAAAAATAGGCGCCTTGGCCCGCAGGACGTCCTGATACTTTTCAGACAGCTTCCGGCTGACCAGCCGGTCGGCAAAGTCCCGGCCCAGGGCCCGGGCCAGCCAGAATACCAGCAGAGAGCCGGCCGCCACCGCCCCGAAGGTGAGCAGAAAGGCAGGCCAGGTGCCGAAGAGGAGGCCCCCGGCGGCGGCGGTGATGTTGCTGGGGATGGGGGCCAGCACCACCGACAGGAACTGGACCAGGAAAAACAGCAGGTGAGAATATGGGGCAAAGTCCGCAATATAGGCCCGCAGGGAATCCAAAGAGCCCGCCGCCCGGAAAAAGCCGCTGGCGTATAAAAACCACCCGCCCCCCGCAAGCAGCAGGAGGAGGGCGGCCAGGATCAGGAGCTTCTGTCTGTGTTTCATCGTGCCGCCTCCGTTCTCAGGGGGTATTGTAACACAGCGGCAGCGAGAATACGACAAAAATCTCCTTAAATTTTCGTGAAGAAGGTGTGAACAGCAGGGGTATCATGAGGCCCGTCCCTCCGGACGGACCGTCCTCAATAAAATGACCCGCCGAGGGCGGCGGGTCCCACAGAGATATTCAAACCTTCCGGATGGAGGCGATGCTCCCGGCGATCTGCCGGGCCACATCCGGGTTGTTCATGGTGTACAGGTGGATGCCGTCCACACCGCTGGCGATGAGGTCGGCAATCTGGTCGATGGCGTAGGCGATGCCCGCCTCCCGCAGGGCGTCCGGGTGGTCCCCGTACCGGGCCAGAATACGGGTGAGCTTGGCGGGCATGGACGCCCCGCACATGGACACCATCCGCTGGATGGAGCTGGCGCTGAGCACCGGCATGATGCCCGCCTCGATGGGCACGTTGATGCCCGCGATGCGGGCCCGCTCCAGAAAGCGGAAGAAGTCCTCATTGTTGAAGAACAGTTGGCTGACCAGGTGCTGGGCCCCGGCGTCCACCTTCTCCTTCAAATGGCGGATGTCACTGACCAGGTCGGGGCTCTCCAGGTGCCCCTCCGGGTAGCAGGCGGCAGATATGCCGAAATCCCCCCGCTCCCGGATGTAAGCCACCAGCTCGCTGGCATATTTGAAATCGGTCTTCGGGGGATAGTCCGGGTTCACGTCCCCCCGCAGGGCCAGCACGTTCTCCACCCCGTCGGCCTTCAAATCGGCCAGCAGCCGGTCCACCTCCTCCCGCCCGGCGGCCACGCAGGTGAGGTGGGCCATGGCGGGGATGTGGTACCGGTTTTCGATGAGTGCGGCGATCTCATGGGTGGTCTGGTTCACCTGGGAGCCCCCCGCCCCGAAGGTGACGCTGATGAAGTCGGGGCGGATATCCTTCAGGCCGTCCAGGGTATGGTAGATGCTGTCCACCGGGGCGGTCCTCTTTGGAGGGAAGACCTCGCAGGAGAAGACGGTCCGGCCCTGGCCAAATAATTCGCACAGCTTCATTAAAATCGCTTCTTTCTATTACATAGTGTAGGGGCGGATATCATCCGCCCGCAGATAGTGCTGCGCTTATTGTGAGAACGGGCGGGTGATACCCGCCCCGTTCGGACGGGAAACGGGTATCCGGGGCGGCGCGGAGGCCGCCCCCTACGATCAAATATCCAGCTCCAGCAGCACCGGACAGTGGTCGCTTCCCTCTATATCGGAGAGGATTTCCGCCCGGAGGATCCTGTCCTTCAGACGGTCGGAGACGATAAAGTAGTCGATGCGCCACCCAGCGTTGTTCCTCCGGGCGTTGAAGCGGTAGGACCACCAGGAGTAGGCCCCCTCCCTGTCGGGGTAGAGATACCGGAAGGTATCGGTAAAGCCGGAGGCGAGGAGGGCAGTCATCTTCTCCCGCTCCTGGTCGGAGAAGCCGGCGTTGCCCCGGTTGGTTTTTGGATTTTTCAGGTCGATCTCCTCATGGGCCACGTTCAGGTCGCCGCAGTAGATCACCGGCTTGGTCCTGTCCAGGGACATGAGGTAGTCCCGCAGGTCGTCCTCCCACTCCATTCGGTAGTCGATCCGCTTCAGACCGTCCTGGGCATTGGGGGTGTAGCAGCACACCAGGTAAAATTTCTCATACTCCAGGGTGATGAGCCGGCCCTCGTGGTCGTGCTTGTCCATATCCATGCCGTAGGCCGCGGCCACAGGGGCGTGGGGGGTGAAGACAGCCGTCCCGGAGTATCCCTTTTTCTCGGCGGAGCTCCAAAACTCACGGACGCCCTCCCCCAGGGGGATGTCCGCCTGACCCTGCTCCATCTTGGTCTCCTGGAGACAGAGAAAGTCGGGCCTCTGCCCCTGGTAGAAATCCAAAAATCCCTTTTTCATGCAGGCCCGCAGGCCGTTGACGTTCCAGGAAATAAATACCATGGAAAACTCCTTCCGGCGGGACGGGCCCGCTGATTTTTTCTCATTATACGCCGGCCGGTTTTGTTTTGCAAGGGCGGCAGAGGCAAAGGCGCCTGTTTCAGGGCGTCTTTGACATTTCTGTAGAAACGGCAGCCGCTCCGGGCCGCAAATTGAGGCAGGTTTGTGTAAAATAGGGCTTGACTTTCGCTCTCTATTGCACTACTATGATAAAGCAAACAAGAAGGAGCGCCGCGCTGTCTCATTTCCCCGCCGGGAGGGGATGCGCGGGAGGAGGAACAACATGGAACAGTTACACGCCGAGCGGGCGGTGCGGCAGCTGCGGGAGCTGTACCGCCGCTACGGATACACCCAGTATAAGATGAGCAAATTTGAGCCCTATGACCTCTACGCCCGCAGCAAGAGCTTTCTGGTCAGCGAGGATATCCTCACCTTCACCGACGCCGACGGGCGGCTGATGGCCCTGAAGCCGGACGTAACCCTGTCCATCGTAAAGAACGCCAAGGAGGGGGCGGGGCTGCAGAAGGTCTACTACAGCGAGAACGTCTACCGCACCTCCCCCATGACCCGGAGCTTTCGGGAGATCATGCAGACGGGACTGGAGTGCGTGGGGGAGATCGACCTGGTGGCCATGGGTGAGGTGCTGCTGCTGGCCGCCAAAAGCCTGGAGACCATCAGCGGCGACTACCTGCTGGACGTCAGCCATCTGGGCTTTGTGGCCGGGCTGCTGGACAGCGCCCGTGTGCCGGAGGACTGCCGGGAGGAGCTGCTGAAGCGGATGGGGGAGAAAAATGTCTCCGCCCTGGGGGGACTTTGCCGGGAGCTGGGACTGGACCCGGAGATGACTCAGGACCTGTGCCAGATGACCACCCTCTACGGCCCCCCCGCCCGGCTGCTGCCTCAGCTGGAGGAGATGGTCCGGGGAGATCGGATGTCCGCCGCCCTCCGGGAGCTGGAGGATGTATGCGCTCTCCTCCCCCAGGAGCACCTGCGGCTGGACTTCTCCATTGTCAACAACATGGACTACTACAACGGCCTCATCTTCCGGGGCTATCTGCCCGGACTGCCCAGCGGCGTGCTGTCCGGCGGACAGTACGACAATCTGCTGCGCCAGATGGGGCGGAAGGACGGGGCCATCGGCTTTGCCGTGTACATGAATCTGCTGGAGCGGCTGGAACAGCCCCGGGAGAGCTACGACGCCGACCTGCTGCTGCTCTACGACGACAAGGTTCCCGTCCCCGCCGTGCTGGAGGAGGCGGAGCGCTGCCGCCAGTCGGGCCAGAGCGTCCGGGTGGAGCGCCAGAGGCCGGAGGGGCTGTCCTTCCGGGCCGTGAGAAAGGTGGGGTGAGAGGATATGATTGACATCGCCCTGCCCAAGGGGAGACTGGGAGAGCAGGTCTATCAGATTCTGGAGCAGGCCAGCTACCCCTGCCCCTCCATCCGGGAGGAGAACCGGAAGCTGGTCTTTGAAAACCCCCGGGCCGGGGTGCGCTACTTCTGGGTCAAGCCCAGCGACGTGGCCATCTACGTGGAGCGGGCCGCCGCCGACATCGGCATCGCGGGAAAGGACATCCTGCTGGAGTACCAGCCCCAGGTTTACGAGCTGCTGGACCTGGGGGTGGGCCGGTGCAGGATGTGCGTGGCGGGAAGGAAGGGGGCCCGGGAGAGCCGGGACCAGACCCTGCGGGTGGCTACCAAATTCCCCAAAATCGCCAAAAGCCACTACAGCGCCCTCAGCCGGGATATCGACATCATCAAGCTCCACGGCTCCATTGAGCTGGCCCCCCTGCTGGGGCTGAGCGACGTGATTGTGGACATTGTGGAGACCGGGAAAACCCTGCTGGAGAACGACCTGGAGGTCAAGGAGACCATCGTCCCCATCAGCGCCCGGCTCATCGCCAACAAGGTGAGCTATAAGTTCAAGTACGAGGAGATCACCCGCCTGTGCCGGCGGGTAGATGAGCAGAAGAAGGAGGCGGCCCAATGAGCCGGTTTATGAGCTCCCGTTTTGACGGGCTGGAGGCCTATGTCCCCGGGGAACAGCCCCAGGACATGCAGTATGTGAAGCTGAACACCAACGAGTCCCCCTTTCCCCCCTCCCCCGCCGTGCTGGAGGCTGTGAACCGGGAGGAGACCGGCCGGCTCAACCTCTACCCGGACCCGGAGGGCAAGGCGCTGCGGGGACGGCTGGCGGAGACCTACGGCGTAAGGCCGGAAAATGTTTTTCTGGCCAACGGCTCCGACGAGCTGCTGTTCTTCGCCTTCATGGCCTTCTGCGACCAGAGCCGACCGGCGGCCTTCCCCAATATCAGCTACGGCTTCTACCCGGTGTACGCCCGGCTGCTGGGCCTGCCTTACACCGAGATTCCCCTCCGGGAGGGCTTTGTGCTGAATCCAAAGGACTACTGCGGACTGGGAAAAACCATTTTTATCGCCAACCCCAACGCCCCCACCGGCCGGGCTATTTCGGTGGACAGCATTGAAGAGATCGTCCGCACCAACCCGGACCACGTGGTCCTTATCGACGAGGCCTACATAGACTTCGGCGGCCAGAGCTGCCTGCCCCTCATCAAAAAATACGACAACCTGCTGGTCTGTCAGACCTTCTCCAAGTTCCGCTCCCTGGCGGGAGGGCGGCTGGGCTTTGCCCTGGCGAGCCCGGGGCTGATCGCCGACCTGGAGAAAATCAAATACTCCACCAACTCCTACAACATCAACCGCCTGACCATGGCCGCCGCCATCGCCACCCTGGACAGCAGCGAGTATTACGTAGAGAACAGCCGGAAAATCCAGGCCAACCGGGCCTACACCACCGAAAAGCTGGCCGAACTGGGCTTTGAGACCCTGCCCAGCGTCACCAACTTCATCTTTACCCGCTGCCCCGCAGTGGACGGAGGGACCCTCTACCGGGAGCTGAAGGCCCGGGGGGTGCTGGTCCGCCACTGGGACAAGGCGGAAATCTCCGACTGGTGCCGGGTGACCATCGGCACCCGGGAGCAGATGGACATTTTCCTGGACAGGGTCCGTGAAATTTTAAAGGAGGTGGGCTAAGATGCGTCAGGCGGAGCTGTCCCGCAAGACAGCGGAGACAGATATCTGGCTGTCCCTGAACCTGGACGGCACTGGAAAGAGCGAAATTGAGACGGGCTGCGGCTTTCTGGACCACATGCTCACCCTCTTCGCCCGCCACGGGCGGTTCGATCTGAAGGTGTCCTGCAAGGGGGACACCTGGGTGGACGACCACCACACAGTGGAGGACATCGGCATCTGCCTGGGTGACGCCTTTGCCCGGGCTCTGGGGGACAAGCGGGGGATCGTCCGCTATGGCTCCTGTACCCTGCCCATGGATGAAGCTCTCATCCTTACCGCCGTGGATATCAGCGGCCGGGGGATGCTGTGCTATGGGCTGGACATCCCCACTCAGAAGGTGGGAACCTTCGACACCGAGCTGACCAAGGAATTTCTCATCGCCTTCGCCCGGCGCTCGGATATGACCGTCCACGTGAGGCAGCTGGCCGGAGAGAACAGCCACCATATCATCGAGGGGGCCTTCAAGAGTCTGGCCCGCTCCCTGCGCACCGCCGTCTCAATTGACCCCCAATTTGCCCAGGAGATCCCCTCCACCAAGGGGGTGCTGTGATGCTTGCCATTGTGGACTACGGGGTGGGCAACCTGTTCTCCCTCACCTGCTCCCTGAGGGCCATCGGCATAGAGGCGGCCGTCACCGGGGACGAGCGCGTTCTGGCCCGGGCGGACCGGATTATCCTCCCCGGCGTGGGGGCCTTCGGCGATGCGGCGGAGGCCCTGCGCGCCTCCGGACTGGACAGGACTGTCTGCCGCGAAGCGGCACTGGGAAAACCTCTGCTGGGCATCTGCCTGGGGATGCAGCTGCTCTTCGACTACGGCGCCGAGTACGGCCGGCACGACGGCCTGGGGCTGATTCCCGGCTCCGTCCAGCCCATCCGGCCCGTAGTTCCCCGGTCGTACAAGGTGCCCCACATGGGCTGGAACGCCCTCCGCTTCCCCAGGGACAGGCCGGTCAGCCCCCTGTTCCGGTACATAAAAGAGGGGGACTGGGTCTACTTTGTCCACTCCTACGCCGGGACGGACTGCGAGGAACACACCATCGCCACCGCCGAGTACGGCCCCCGGCTGACAGCGGCAGTGGCCAGAGACAGCGTATACGGCGTCCAGTTCCACCCGGAGAAGAGCGGAGCGGTGGGCCTGCGCATTTTAAAAGCATTTTGTGAACTGTAACGCCCTGTAGGGGGCGGCACAGAGGCCGCCCCCTACAGAGTGCAAGATAAAATAATTAGGAGGAAACAATCATGATTATCATTCCCGCAATTGACCTGAAGGACGGTCAGGTAGTCCGGCTGAAAAAGGGCGATTTCAACACAGTTCACCAGGTTGCGGAGGACCCGGTGGATACCGCCCGGACCTTCTACAAAGCCGGCGCCCGGTATCTCCACATGGTGGACCTGGACGGCTCCAAGGACGGCATCCGCAAAAACTCGGAGCTGGTCCGGGCCGTGGCCGAGGTGGGCCTGAAAATTGAGCTGGGGGGCGGCCTCCGCACCATGAAGGACCTGGAGGAGGTCTTCGCCCTTGGCGTCTGGCGGGCGGTCATCGGCTCCGCCGCCGTCAGCAATCCTGAATTCGTCAGGGAGGCCGTGGAAAAATTCGGCTCTGACCGCATCGCCGTGGGGGTGGACGCCAAGGACGGCCTGGTGCGCACCGCCGGCTGGGTGAAGGAGGAGGGCATCAACTACCTGGACTTCGCCAAGTCTATGGAATCCCTGGGGGTTAAAAACCTGATCTTCACCGATATCGACACCGACGGCACCCTGACCGGCCCCTCCTTCGCCCGGCTGAAGTTCCTGCTGGAGCAGGTGAGCTGTTCCGTCACCGCCGCCGGCGGCGTGTCCTGCAACGCGGACCTCCAGGCTCTGGAGCGCATGGGGGTGCCCGCGGCCATTGTGGGCAAGGCCTGGTACGCGGGAGCCTTGGACCTGGAGCAGGCCGTCAGGGAGGGCGGCCCCCAGTGATTACTAAGCGGATCATCCCCTGCCTGGACGTGCGGGACGGTCGGGTGGTGAAGGGGATCAACTTTCAGGGGCTGGCCGACGTCAGCTCCCCGGTGGAGCTGGCCAAATTCTACAGCGGCTGCGGGGCGGATGAGCTGGTCTTCTACGATATCACCGCCTCCGCCGAGGGGAGGGCCCTGTTTACCGATATCCTCCGGGAGGCGGCCTCCTCCGTCTTCATCCCCCTCACCGTGGGGGGCGGCATCAACACCGTGGACGACTTCGACCGGGTGCTGAAGTGCGGGGCAGACAAGGTGAGCGTCAACTCCGGAGCCATCCGGGACCCCTCCCTTATCCCCCAGGCGGCCAAGCGCTACGGCGACCAGTGCGTGGTGCTCAGCGTAGACGCCAGGCGGGTGGACGGGCAGTTCCGGGTGTTCGCCAAGGGGGGCCGGGAGGACACCGGCATGGACACCATTGAGTGGATCAGGTCCGGAGTAAAAAACGGCGCGGGAGAGATTGTCCTGAACAGCATCGACACCGACGGTGTGAAGGGCGGCTTCGACCTGGAGATGCTCCAGGCCGTCTGCGACGTGGTGGACGTGCCCGTCATCGCCTCCGGCGGGGCGGGCTGCATCGAGGACTTTGTCACCCTCTTCCGCACCCTCCCCAAGGTGGATGCCGGCCTGGCCGCCTCCATCTTCCACTTTGGTGAGGTGAAAATCCCCGAGCTGAAACGGGCTTTGGCGGAAAATGGGATTCCTGCCAGATTATAAAGGGCCGCCGAAGGCGGCGGCCCCTACAGGAGATATGTAGGGGGCGGCGCCTTCGCCGCCCCGCATTTTTTAGAAGGTGTGATACCATGCTTAACATCAGCGAACTGAAATTCGACGACAGGGGCCTGATTCCCGCGATTGTAGTGGACGCAGGCAGCAAAAAAGTGCTCACCCTGGCTTATATGAGCCGGGAGAGCCTGGAGATCAGCATGAAGGAGGGCCGGACCTGCTTCTGGTCCCGCTCCCGGCAGGAGCTGTGGCGCAAGGGGGAGACCAGCGGCAATGTTCAGCACATCGTGGACATCACCGCCGACTGCGACCGGGACGCCCTGGTGGTCCGGGTGAACAAGGAGGGCCCCGCCTGTCACCTGGGGACGGACTCCTGCTTTAACGACCAGGTCTTCGCGGGGGAAGCGCCGGAGCCCTTCTCGGTCAAGGGGCTGTACGCCCTGCTGGAGGGCCGGAAGGCCGACCTGCCCGAGGGGTCCTACACCACCTACCTCTTTCAGAAGGGCATCGACAACATCCTCAAGAAGGTGGGCGAGGAGTGCACCGAGGTCATCATCGCCGGCAAGGCCGGGGACAGGCGGGAGACCGTCTATGAGATCGGCGACCTGATGTACCATGTGATGGTGCTGATGGTGGAGCTGGGCATCCCGGTGGATGACGTGCTGGCGGAGCTGGCCTCCCGCCATGTCATCGACCACAAGGTGAAGCAGGAGAAGATGACATGATCCAGAATCTGCACACCCACGCCACCTTCTGCGACGGCAAGAACTCCCCGGAGGAGCTGGTCCACGAGGCCATCCGGATGGATATGGACGCCTTGGGCTTCTCCAGTCACGCCCCTCTGGCCGGACAGGAGGACTGGACCATGTCGCCGGAGGACGTCCCCCGCTACCGGGCGGAGATTCTGCGCCTGCGGAAGCAGTACGCCGGGCGTCTGGAGATTTTTCTGGGCCTGGAGCAGGACTACTACTCCCCGCCCCCGGGGGAGGGCTGGGACTACCTCATCGGTTCGGTCCACTGCGTGGAGAAGGGCGGCAGGCTGCTCTCGGTGGACAGCCTCCCCGAGGATTTTGTGCGCAGCGCCCGTCAATATTACGGCGGGGACTTTTACGCCTTCGCCCAGGACTACTACCGGCTGGTGGGGGATGTGGCGGAAAAAACCGGCTGTCAGATTGTGGGCCACTTCGACCTGATTACCAAGTTCAACGAGGGGGACCGGCTCTTCGACACCGGCCACCCCCGGTATATTGCCGCCGCCCTGGAGGCTCTGGACCGGCTGGCGGAGCGGGATATGATTTTTGAAATCAACACCGGGGCCATGTCCCGGGGGTACCGGACCTCGCCCTATCCCTCCCCCGCCCTGCTGCGGGCTATGTACCAGCGGAAGGTCCCCATCTGTATCACCAGCGACTGCCATGACCGCGCCAATCTGCTCTACGCCTTTGCCCAGGCGGCGGAGCTGGCCCGCTCCTGCGGCTATCAGGAGCAGATGGTCCTCACAAGCCGGGGCTTTGTGCCCCAGGCGCTGGATTTTCCCTGAACGCAAAAACCGGCCCCGATGCCTGAGACAGGACATCGGGGCCGGTCTTCTACCTCTGCTTCGCGCTGAGAATCTTCTTCAGTCCGCTGACACCGTAGCTCTTGCCGTCGGAGACAGGCAGCCACAGCACCTGGTCGATGAAGGGACTGTCCTCCAGGAGGACGGAAAACAGCCGGTACATGAACTCGTCGGACACCAGGGCCGCCGTGCGGCAGTGGGGCCAGAAGTTTTTACAGTAGTACTCCAGGGACTGGCGCACGCCCCCCAGGATGACCCCCTCCCCGTAGGAGAACCGCTGGCGGGGCGTCCCCTCCCCAAAGGCGTCCATGGCCCGGCAGATATACAGCGCCCGGTTGAAGCCGAACTTCTCCAGGTTCTCGTAGCCCTTCAGGACCATCTCCCGGTCGGGAGGGGAGCCGTCCCACTGAAGGACGGGGGAGAGAATGGTGTCCTTCTGGATGGCATGGAACAGCTCGCCGGTGAAGTTGGAGATGATGCCGGTAATCTGTTCCCCCTGGAGACAGGTGACGTGGGTGTGGGAGCCGGGGAGGATCAGTGCCAGGTCGGAGGGCGCCCCGGCGGACTGAAGCTCGTCCAGCGCCCCCACAATCTCGATCTCCTCACCGCGCATGTTGTTCACAAAGGTGATGTCGTCGTGGACGGTTTTCAATCCGGGGACCAAGATGATCTCCCGGTGAAAGAGGGTGTCCTCCAGGAAGGGGACCAGCCCGCCGGCCAGTTCTTCCACCGTAATGGGGAGGGCCAGATGGGGGACCTCCTTCAGGCCGTAGGCGCAGGTAATCATCCCCGAGGCGTAGATGGCGGAGATGTCCCCCTCCTCCAGCTCGTTGGCGGACAGCACGTTGTTGTATAGCTCCCACAGCCCCTCGATCAGCACCCGGTTGCTGCCGGCGATGGCGGAGTCCTTGGAGCCCACCGCCTTCTTGACGGTGTACCGCACCTGGAAATCCCGGTCCAGCAGGTAGGCCCTGGTGTTGGAGGTGCCGGAATCGTAATAGAGAATACAGTCCTTCATTTCAGCTTCTCCCTGTAGGCCCGGGCGGTGGCGGTGATCTTGTCGAAGTGCCCCTCCTTCACCAGCAGGGGGCTGACCAGGCTGCCGCCTACCCCCACGCCCACCGCGCCGGCCTGGATAAAGTCGGCGCAGTTGTCCACCGTGATGTTGCCCACCGCGCTGACGGGGATGTGCTTCAGGGGGGCCTTCAGCGCCTTCACATAGGCGGGCCCCTGCGGGCCGCTGGGGGGACCCGGAGGACCTGATGGGCCCAGCGGTGTTCCTGGCCTCTGACGCCTCTAACTTTGTAAACGGCCACATCCTCTATGTGGATGGCGGTATTCTGGCCTATATCGGCAAGCAGCCCTGAGGGCAAAGCAGCGTCCCTCCCGCTCTTGGGCACATTGCCCTTTTTTACAAAAGTTTTACGCCTCTTTTACAGAAGATTTGACAGAGACGTATTGACTTTTCCCTCCTAAAGTTTTACAATAGGGAAGTCCTGTAGGTGGAGGCAAAGGCCTCCGCTGGGGACAAAATCAAAAATGGAGGAATGAAACGTGAAGAAATTATTATCCATGCTGCTGGCCTCGGCCATGGTGCTGTCCCTGGCCGCCTGCGGCGGAGGCGGGGAAAAGAGCACCCCCGGCTCTCAAGCCGCTTCCGGCAGCCAGCCCGGCGGCTCCCAGACCGACGCCAGCACCCCTGCCGGCGACCCCATGCAGGAGCTGATTGACGCCGCCAAGGCCGAGGGCGAGCTGGTGGTCTACGGCTCCTGCGAGGAGGAGTACCTGTCCGCCGCCTGCCAGAAGTTTGAGCAGATGTACGGCATCAAGACCACCTTCCAGCGCCTGTCCACCGGCGAGGTCCAGGCCAAGATCGAGGAGGAGAACGGCAATCCCTCCGCCGACGTCTGGTTCGGCGGCACCACCGACCCCTACAACGTGGTAGCGGCCGAGGGCCTGCTGGAGCCCTACGCGGCCATCAACGCCTCCCACATCACCAAGGACGTGTACAAGCACTCCGACAACATGTGGCACGGCATCTACACCGGCATCCTGGGCTTTATGGTCAACAAGGACGAGCTGGACCGGATGGGCCTGGAGGCCCCCAAGGACTGGCCCGACCTGCTGGACTCCAAGTATGAGGGCCTGATCTGGCTGTCCAACTACAACACCGCCGGCACCGCCAAGCTGGTCATCAACACCATGATCCAGAAGTACGGCCACGACGAGGGCATCCAGTACCTGGTAGACCTGGACAAGAACATTGAGGTGTACACCAAGTCCGGCTCCGGCCCCTCCAAGAACGTGGGCACCGGCGAGTGTGTCATCGGCATCGGCTTCCTGCATGACGGCATCACCCAGATTCTGGACAACGGCTATGACAACATCGAGCTGATTATCCCCTCCAGCGGCACCTCCTGCGAGATCGGCGCCACCGCCATCTTCAAGGGCGCCAAGCACCCCAACGCCGCCAAGCTGTGGATTGAGTACGCCCTGTCCCCCGACTGCGTGAACCAGGCCGACGAGGTGGGCTCCTACCAGTTCCTGGTACTGGACAACGCCGAGCAGCCCCAGGCCGCTTACGACTTCGGCCTGGACCCCAACAACGTGATGGACTATGACTTCGACGACGCTACCGCCAACATCGGCACCTACATCGAGGAGGTCATGACCGCTCTGGCTAACGCCGGCGCCAACACCGGCGACACCGGCCGCTTCCAGACCGAGTAATACAGCTACCTGTTCGCCAACCGGCGGGGACTGGCGCCAAACCGTCAGTCCCCGCCTTTGATTACACAGGCGGGCGGACAATGTCCGCCTCTACAAAGCCTCCCTACTGTGTAGGGGCGCACATTGTGCGCCCGTCCGACCGAATAAAATGATGAAAAGGAGGTCTCCTCCATGGCAAAAAGCCAGAGCGCGGCGCTGGACCGGAAAAAGCTGATGGCCGACCCCATTATGGTGGGCACCATCGTGGTCCTGATCACGTTTTTGACCCTGTTCATCCTCTACCCCCTGGCCATCCTGCTGGTGGACAGCTGCTACGGCGGGAACGGCTTTACTCTGGCCACCTTTCAAAAGGTGCTGGCTATGCCCACCTTTCGTACCGCCATTGGAAACACCCTGAAGGTTGGCTTTCTGGTGGGCATCCTGTCCACCGTCGTGGGCCTGCTCTTCGCCTATGTGGAGGTCTACGTCAAGATGTGGAAGATCGTGGGCGGCCTGTTCAAGGTGGTGTCCATGCTCCCTGTGGTATCGCCCCCCTTTGTGCTGTCCCTGTCCATGATTATGCTCTTCGGCAAGGCGGGCATCATCACCCGCCAGTGGCTGGGCATCTATGACAACAGCGTGTACGGCTTCTGGGGCATCGTGATTGTCCAAACCCTCACCTTCTTCCCGGTGTGCTACATGATGCTCAAGGGCCTGCTGAAGAACATCGACCCCTCCCTGGAGGAGGCCGCCCGGGACATGGGGGCCAGCCGGTGGACGGTGTTCGCCACCGTCACCTTCCCCCTCCTTCTCCCCGGCCTGGGCAACGCCTTCCTGGTCACCTTTATCGAGTCCATCGCCGACTTCGCCAACCCCATGATTATCGGCGGCTCCTACGACACCCTGGCCACCACCATCTACCTCCAGATCACCGGCGCCTACGACAAACAGGGTGCGGCGGCCATGGCTGTGGTACTGCTGTGCATTACGCTGGGTATGTTTATCGTGCAAAAATACTATCTGGAGGCCAAAACCGCCGCCACCCTCACCGGCAAGGCCAGCCGGGGCCGGATGCTCATCGCTGACCGGAGCGTCACCATTCCACTGACCCTCCTGTGCTCCCTGGCCACCATTTTTGTCATTATGATGTACCTCTGCGTGCCCATTGGGGCCCTGTTCCCCACCTGGGGCTACAAGTTCCGGCCCCTGACCTTCAAGTGGTTCGGTCAGGTGTTCAGCCGGTACCACGGCCTCCAGGCCTTCCGGGACTCCTTCGTCCTGTCCCTCATTGCCTCCCCCATCACGGCATTGCTGTCCATGATTATCTCCTACCTGGTGGTCAAGCGGAAGTTCAAGTCCAAGGGCTTTATCGAGGCGGTGTCCATGCTGGCTATGGCGGTACCCGGCACGGTGCTGGGCGTGGGCTATATCCGGGGCTTCTCCGGCGGCGTGTTCCACACGGGATTTTTGCAGGGCATCTACGGCAGCGCGGCCATCCTGATTATCGTCTTTGTGGTCCGCTCCCTGCCCACCGGAACGAGGAGCGGCATCTCGGCCCTGCGGCAGATCGACAAGTCCATCGAGGAGTCGGCCTACGACATGGGGGCGGACAGCTTTAAGGTGTTCATGACGGTTACCCTGCCCCTGATTAAGGACTCCTTCCTCAGCGGCCTGGTCACCGCCTTCGTCCGGTCCATCACCGCTATCTCCGCCATCATCCTGCTGGTCACCCCCAGCGTCTACCTCATCACCGTACAGATCAACGAGTTTGCCGAGAAGGGCGCTTACTCCATCGCCTGCGCCTTCGCCACCATTCTGATTTTGATCACCTACGGCTCGGTACTGCTGATGAACCTGTTTATCAAGTACTTCGGCACCAGCAGGAAGCTGAAGCCGGAGAAGGTCAAGAAGGCAAAAATCAAGCGGATCAACATCCAAGTTGTCAAGGAGGGCTAAGCCATGTCGAAAGAGAAAAAAGGGGTCCGTCTGGACCACATCTCCAAAATTTATCAGGACCCCAAGACGGGCAAGGATTTTTACGCGGTGAAGAACACCTCCCTGACCATCGAGCCGGGCTCCTTCGTCACCCTGCTGGGCCCCTCGGGCTGCGGCAAGACCACCACCCTGCGGATGATCGCCGGCTTTGAGAGCCCCGACGAGGGGGAGATCTACCTGGGGGACCAGGCCATCAACGCCCTCACCCCCAACAAGCGGGACACCGCCATGGTCTTCCAGAGCTACGCCCTGCTGCCCCACTACAACGTCTTTGACAACGTGGCCTACGGCCTGAAGCTGCGCAAGGTGCCCAAGGAGGAGATCAAGGAGCGGGTCATGAAGATTCTGGACCTGGTGGAGCTGTCCGGCATGGAGGGCCGCATGACCAACCAGCTGTCCGGCGGACAGCAGCAGCGGGTGGCCCTGGCCCGGGCCCTGGTCATCGAGCCCAGCGTGCTCCTCTTCGACGAGCCCCTGTCCAACCTGGACGCCAAGCTGCGGGTGTCCATGCGGACGGAAATCCGCCGCATCCAGCAGGAGGTGGGCATCACCGCCATCTACGTCACCCACGACCAGAGCGAGGCCATGGCTCTCAGCGACAACATCATCATCATGAACCAGGGCGTGGTGGCCCAGATGGGCTCCCCCCAGGACATCTACTACCACCCCAACAGCGAGTTTGTGGCCGACTTCATCGGCGAGGCCAACTTCCTCCGGGGCACTCTGGACCGGATGGACGGGGACCACGCCATCCTGAAGGTGGAGGGCCACGCCACCCGGGTCCCGGCCAAGGAGGGGATGACCGCCGGAGCTGAATACACCGTGGTCCTCCGGCCTGAGTCCGCCGTGCTGAAGGATGAGGGCGGCCTGCCCTGCCAGGTAACCCTGTCCTGCTTTATGGGCTCCTATCAGAATTACCATGTGCAGGTGGGCGGCGCCCTGGTCAAGCTCACCGACTACAACCCCAAGAACAAGCGCATCTACCAGGTGGGCGAGCAGTGCTCCCTGGTGTTTGACCCGGAGTCGGTACACATCCTGTAGGGCCGCGGGTCAGAGGTCCCACCCCATTTCCCCCAATATAAGCGTTAAGACTACGGCGATTGCTCGCCGTAGTCTTTCAGAATTCTGATACAGGGAGGAATACGTCATGATAGAGATGATCGGATATCTGGGGTCTGCCCTGGTAGTGGCCTCCATGCTGATGTCGTCCGTCGTCAAGCTGCGGATCATCAACACCATCGGCAGCGGAATTTTCGCGGCCTACGCCCTGATGATCCACTCCTACCCCACGGCGCTGATGAACGTCTTTCTGGTAGGGATCAACGTGTATAACCTGGTCAAGCTGAGCCAGAAGGACCGGAGCTACGACCTGGTGGAGGGCACCTGGGGAGAGGGTCTTCTCCGCTACCTGCTGGACTACTACAGGGAGGACATTCAAACATATTTCCCCGGCTTCACCCCGGACTGCGGGGCGGACCGGGCCTATATCGTCTGCTGCAACGGAAATCCGGCAGGCGTGCTGCTGGGAACCGACAGCGGTCAGGGGACCCTGCAGGTGCTGCTGGACTACTCCACCCCCACCTACCGCGACTGCTCCATCGGGACCTATCTGTACTCCAGGCTGCCCTCCAGAGGCGTCCACACCCTGGTTTTCTCCGGGAAGGAGTCCCAGGCCCACGCGGCCTACCTGACCAAAATGGGCTTTGCCAAAAAGGATGGGGCCTATGTCAAGAATCTGACCGCTCCTCACGCCACTGCTTCATCGCATCGCTGACCCACACAACTCTGTTTCGGCCCAGCTTTTTGGCGTCATACAGCATGGCGTCCGCCATCTTCAGGCAGGAGTCATAGGTGCTGTCCCTCCGGGGTATCATGGTAGCCCCTCCGATGCTGATGGTGACCCAGGGGGAGACCTCAGGGTTGTGGGGAATGTGGAGGTCCTCCACCGCCTGACGGACCCGCTTCAGATGGTTAAAGGCCTTTTCTGCGGAGTCGCCCACCAGGAAGGCCACAAATTCCTCCCCCCCATAGCGGGCAAAGAAGTCCGTGCTGCGCCGCAGATGGGAGGCCACCGTCTTGGCCACGGAGGTAATCACCGTATCCCCGGCGGGGTGGCCGAAGGTGTCGTTATACACCTTGAATTTATCAATGTCAAACATGCAGACGGAAAAGGGAATCTGAAGGCGGGTGGCCTCCTGCCATTTTATTATACTGTAGCGGTCGTGACGCCGCCGGTTGGCCACCCCGGTGAGGGGGTCGGTGACCGACAGGGCCTCAATCTGCCTCCGATAGCGGTACAGCTTGATATGGGTGTTCACCCTGGCCTTGACGATCAGCGGGTGGAACGGCTTTACAATGTAGTCCACCGCCCCCAGGGTAAGGCCGAGCTGCTCGTGTTCAATATCGGCCAGGCTGGTAATCAGAATCACCGGGATGTGCCGGGTGATGACCTCCTCCTGCAGGGTTTTCAGCAGCGTAAAGCCATTCATGTCCGGCATAACCACATCCAGCAGAATCAGCGAGTAGCTGCCTGAGCTGGCGTAGTCAAGGCCGTCCTGCGCCGTGTGGACAAGCGTAATCTCATAATCATTCTCCAGGATGGATTTCAACTGAGTGGCCTGTACAAGGCTATCGTCTACTATCAAAATCTTTTCCATTTTTACACCCCTTGTTCAGGCCGCTCCCTCCCGGTTTGAAGCGTGGCCCTGTTGTCTGATAAGTATATAATAAAATTCTAAAAATAGCAAGAAATATTCTTGGGTAACCGCGCCTGCCTCACAAGCCCTTTGAATTTTCCGCAGCCGTACCATCTGCTCCATATAAAAAATCCCTGAAGCCGCCGGGCCTCAGGGATTTTCGACAATAAGCGGTCAGTTTCCGGCCGCCTGCTTTTTGGCCTCCAGGTAGTCGTTGAGCTCGGTGTTCAGCACGTCGGCGATGAACATGTGACCGGGGGCGTGGGTAATCACAATGGGGGGCCTGGCGTTCTCCACAGCGGCCTGGGGGGTGACGCCGCAGGGCCAGAAGACGGTAATCTCCCCGGGGTAGATGTCCACCGCCTCGCCGTAGTCGGGCTTCATCACGTCGGCCACCCCCACCTCCGCCGGGTCGCCCATATGGACAGGAGCCCCGTGGACGTTGGGCATCTTCACGGTGATGTCATAGGCCTTCTTGGCGTTCTCCGGGGTCATAGGCCGCATGGAGCACACCATGGGGCCCTCAAAGGGGCCGGCCTTCACCGTCTGGATGTTGGTCTTGTACATGGGCACGTTGCGGCCCTGGGCGATGTGGCGCACCTCGATGCCCTCCCGGATCAGGGCCTCCTCGAAGGAGAAGGAGCAGCCGATGAGGAAGCCCACATAGCCCTCCTTCCAGTACTCGGTGGCGTCGGTGAGCTCCTTGGTGAACACGCCGTTCTCATACACCCGGTAGCGGGGGATGTCGGAGCAGATGTTGCCCCCCTCCCCCATGGCGTGGGTGTCCGGGGTGCCCTTGATGATCTCTAAAATGGGGCAGGGGAAGGGGTTGAGCTTGGCGTACTCCTCAAAATCGGCGGCATACTCCGGGGGCAGGATGACCAGGTTGGCCTGAGCGTAGCCCCGGCACATGCCGGCGGTGGGGAAGTCGATGACGCCCTCCCGGATGAGCTTGCGGACCTCAGACGGCTTCATGTCGATGTAGGGGGTAATGTCAAATGCCATGATGTTCCTCCTCATTTTCTTGTAGGGGCGGATATTATCTGCCCGCAGGATACCACCTGTGTCGAAGCAGAGGCGGGCGGGTAATACCCGCCCCTGCAGAGATGGTAATCAGCATGCTTTACGCGTTGATTTTGCTCAGCGCCTTCAAAGCGGCCCGCTGGGCCAGCAGCAGGCCCTGGGCGTACTCCACCGGCACCCTGACAAACTGCACCTTGTCCCCCGCCTTCAGCTGGGCCAGGGTGCGGAAGTCGGCGGTGATGACGGTGGCAATTTTGGTGTAGCCGCCGGTGGTCTGCCGGTCGCCCAGCATGATGATGGGGGTGCCGGCGGAGGGCACCTGGATGGCGCCGAAGGCGATGCCGTCAGAGATAATGTCGCCACCCTCCTTGTGGGCAATCACGGGGCCGTCCAGGCGGCAGCCCATGCGGTCAAACTCGGGGGTGACGGTGTAGGTGCCGCTGAGGAAGGTGTCGATTCCGGCGTCGGTGAAGTAGTCGTCCTGGGGGCCCATCACCACCCGGAGGGTATACACCGGCTTGGGGGCGAACTCGGGCCTGAGCACCCGGTCCTCCATCCGCTTGAGGGTCTCCACAGGGGCCCGGAAGCCGATTTGGTCCCCCTTCTCCAGCTTGCGGCCCTGATAGCCGCCGATCTTGGCCTTCATGTAGGTGGACCGGCTGCCCATGGTGAGGGGGATATCCAGCCCGCCGGCAAAGGCGATAAAGGCCCGGCAGCCCGCCTTGGGGGCGGTAAACTTCAGCACCTGGCCCGCCTTGACGGCCACCGCCTGATAGCCGGGGACGGGTTTGCCGTCCAGCGTGGGGCCCAGGTCGCCGCCGGTGATGGCAATCACATTCGCCTTGTCAAACTGGAGCTGGGGGCCCATCATGGTGCACTCCAGCACCGCCTCCCCCTGGTCGTTGCCGGCCAGGATGTTGGCCAGAGCGGCGGACCGGGGGTCCATCACCCCGGACACCGACACGCCGAACTGCTGATAGCCCACGCGGCCCTGGTCCTGGACGGTGGTGAGCAGGCCGGGGTTCAATACGGTGATACTCATTTTCCGCCCTCCTTCCTGGGGTGACGCTTGACCTGATAGCCCTCCGCCGCTTCCTGGGCGGCGATCTTGTCAAACTCCGCCTGGTCGATGGCGTAGAACTTGATATACTGGCCCGCCTGGGGCAGGATGGGGGTCTCGCGATTGGCGTCGTACATCCGCACGGGGGTGCGGCCGATGAGCTGCCAGCCGCCGGGGGAGTCGATGGGGTACACGCCGGTCTGAGAGCCGGCGATGCCCACCGAGCCGGCGGGAATCTTCACCCGGGGGGTCTTGAGCCGGGGGGTAGCGATGGCCTCGTCCATGCCGCCCAGGTAGGTGAAGCCGGGGGTGAAGCCCAGCATGTAGATCAGGTACTCGGTGGAAGTGTGGATTTTGATGACCTCCTCCTCCGTCTTGCCCGCGTGCTCGGCTACAAATTTCAGGTCGGGGCCCATCTCCTCCCCGCCGTAGAGGACGGGAATCTCCAGCCCCTCGCTGGGGGGAATTTCCACCTTGTCCAGCTGGCCCAGCAGGTCTTTCAGCTTGTCCATCAGGGGGGCGCAGCGGATGACCTCCGGGTCGTAGTGGACCATGAGGGAGCGGTAGGTGGGCACCGTCTCCACGATGCCGGGGATGTCGCTGCTGCTCAGGGCGATGTTGAAGGCGCGGATCTGGGCGTTGACAGGCTCGCTGATCTCGTTGCCAAACTCCACGCACACCGAGGTATCGCCCGTCAGCAGAAATCTGACGTCTGCCATAGAATAGCTCCTTTCGCGGCTTCAGGGCAGGCCCGGGAAGACCTGGCCCTGCCCTGAAGGGGAGTTTTTATTTACTTGAAGAGATTCAGAATGTTGGGGACGGACTGCACGCCGGAGTACAGGGCGATGGCCACCACAACAACGCCCGGAATAATCATCCACATGGGGTGGTTGTAGTTCTCGCCCACAATCCGCTTGCTGCGGCTGGCAATGAGCATCACGCCCAGGGTGATGGGCAGGATCAGGCCGTTGAAGGCGCCGGCGACGATGAGCAGCTGGGCGGCGTTGCCCACGATGACCATCATCAGGGTGGAGAAGGCGATAAAGCCGATGACGCACTGGCGCTCATACTTGGCGATCACGGGGTGGAGCGTCTTCAGGAAGGAGACGGAGGTGAAGGCCGCGCCCACCACGGAGGAGACGCCCGCGGAGAACAGGCACAGGCCGAACAGCCGGTAGCCCAGGTCGCCGGCGGCCAGACGGAAGGCCTCGGCGGCGGGGTTGCCGCCCTTGGCGGCGTCGGTGATGATCTGAGCGTTCTCGGCCACCCAGGTGGTGCCCACGGTGCAGGTGCCCAGCACGGCCAGGAACAGCAGAATACGCACCAGGCCGGAGGTGCCGCACCCCTGAACCACGCTGCGGCGGACATGGCCCACGTTCTCGGGGCCGGAGATGCCGGCGTCCAGCAGGCGGTGGGCTCCGGAGAAGGCGATATAGCCGCCGCAGGAACCGCCCAGGATGGTGGTCAGGGCGGTGAACATGCCGGTATCGGTATCCAGCAGCTTGTCAAAGCTGCCCAGGCCCTTGACGACCTCGCCCATGGGGGGCTGGGACTTGACGGCCACCACCAGCACGGTGAGGAGGATGACGGCGGCCAGCACGGTGGCCACCTTGTCCATAATGGTCTTGGCGTTCTTGTTCACAAAAATGATGATGCCCAGACAGCCGGCAATCACAGCGCCGACCTTCTGGTTCAGGCCGAACATGGCGTTGAAGCCCAGGGCCACGCCGCCCACATTGCCCACGTTGAAGGCCAGGCCGCCGATGGCCACCAGAATGGCGATAACCACGCCCAGGCCGGGCAGCAACTTGTTGGCCACGTCCTGGGCCCGCATGCCGGACACGGAGACCACGGACCAGATGTTCATCTGGGCGGTGATGTCCATCAGAATGACCAGCACGATTACCAGGGCCAGGGCCGCGCCGTGCTGGGCGGTAAAGGTAGAGGTCTGGGTCAGAAAGCCGGGGCCGATGGCGGATGTAGCCATCAGGAAGGCGGCTCCGAACAGCACGGAGCGGCTGGGCTTCGCGCCACTGTTGGTAAGATTATTGCTCATGTAAGTACCTCCAAATAGTCAGTTTTCTCTCCCTTGTGAAGTTTTGCTACCGCAGGGGCCGCCGCCTTCGGCGGCCCGCCGGAGCAGGGCTTGGAACACGGGGCGGCGAAGGCGCCGCCCCCTACAGGGACACCATTACACAATGTCGGCGATGGGGGCGATGGTAACGCCCTCCGCCTCCAGGCGGGCCCGGATGTTCTTGACAAACTCCACCGCAGAGGGGTTGTCGCCGTGGACGCAGATGGAGTGGGCGTCGATGGAGACCTCCTCGCCGGTGATGGCGGTGACCTTGCCCTCAGTGACCATGCGGATGGTGCGGGCGATGGCCTCGTCCTTGTCGTGAATCACCGCGCCGGGCTTGGAGCGGGGCACCAAGGAGCCGTCGGCCTGGTAGGCCCGGTCCGCGAAGACCTCGCTGGCGATCTTCAGTCCCACCTGCTTGCCGGCCTCCAGCATCTTGCTGCCGGCCAGACCCAGCAGGATCACGTCCTTGTCCACGCTGGCGATTCCCTCGGCGATGGCCAGGGCCAGGTCCATATCCTTGCCGGCCATGTTGTACAGAGCTCCGTGGGGCTTCACGTGCTGGAGCTTCACCCCGTTGGCGGCGGTGAAGGCCAGCAGGGCGCCCATCTGATACTGGATGTAGGCTTTGGCCTCCTTGGGGGAACAGACCATGTTCCGGCGGCCGAAGCCCATCAGGTCGGGGAACCCGGGGTGAGCGCCCACCGCCACGCCGGCGGCCTTACAGGCGGCCACGGTCTTGTCCATCACCAGCGGGTCGCCGGCGTGATAGCCGCAGGCCACGTTGGCGGAGGACACATGGGCGATGACCGATTCGTCCATACCGATGGTATAGGCGCCGAAGCTCTCGCCCAGGTCGCTGTTCAGGTCTACTTTGTACATAGCAAAGACCTCCTTCAAAAGTTTTCAGCTATAATACAGAGCAACTTTTGTGCCAACACTGCCGAGTCCAAAAAACTTTATTCAAAATACCGGGCATATCCATTTTTTCAAACTTTTTTCCACTGTTTTTCTGATACTTTCACAAAAGAAACGCCCCGCCGTGCGATTTTGCACAGCCGGGCGTTCAATTTCGCACAGCACTTTGCTAAACATCTCCGCTGTTTTCCGCATCCAGCCGGCGCTTCAGGGTAAAGCGGGTACAGCCCAGCAGCTCCGCCGCTCTGGACAGATTGCCCCCCGACAGCTCCATCGCCCGGTCAATATAGCTCCGCTCGAAGGCATCCACCTCATGGCGCAGGTCTATCGCGCCCAGCTCCAGGTTGTACATGGGGAAGCTGAGCCCCGAGGCCGGCCTGCGGGGGGACAGCGTCAGTCCCGTCTCCGCCCCGGTGAGCAGGTCCCCCTTGCTGAACAGGGTGCACCGCTCCATCACATTGCGCAGCTCCCGCACGTTGCCATGCCAGTGGTAGCGCTCCAGCACGGCCAGAAAATCCGGGTCGATGCCCCGGATGGACTTGTTGAACTTCCGGTTGAAGTGCTCCAGATAGAACTGGCACAGCACAGGGACGTCCTCCGGCCGCTCCCGCAGGGGCGGGATGCTGATCTGCATCACATTCAGACGGTAGTACAGGTCCTCCCGGAAGCTCCCCTTTCGCACCTCCTCCTCCAGGTTGCGGTTGGTGGCGGCGGCAATCCGGATATTGACCTCGATGTCCCGCAGGCCGCCTACCCGCTTGAAGGTGCGGTCCTCCAGAAAGGTGAGCAGCTTGGCCTGCATGACCAGGGGCATCTCGCCGATCTCGTCCAGAAAGACCGTGCCGCCGTTGGCCAGCTCCATCAGGCCCTTCTTGGTCTTGGCCGCGCCGGTAAAGGCCCCCTTCTCATAGCCGAACAGCTCCGACTCCAGCAGATTGGGGGGAATCGCGCCGCAGTTGATCTTCACCAGGGGCTTGTTCCGGCGGGCGCTGTTGTCGTGGATGTTGTGGACCACAACCTCCTTGCCCGTGCCGGTCTCGCCGCAGATGAGCAGGTCCACCGTGTCGTTTTCCGCCAGCACCTGGATGTCGCTCCGGATGCGCTGAATGGCGGGACTGGCCCCCAGCAGGCACCGGGGGCGCAGCTTCATCAGCTCCAGGCTGCGGCGGCTGGTCAGCTGCTCGATCCCCCGCCGGATAATCAGATCCACCTCCTCCAGGTCGAAGGGCTTCTGGACATAGTGGCTGACCCCTAGCTTCATGGCCTCCACCGCCTGGGAGACGGAGCCGTAGGCCGTCATCAGAATCACCTGGACGTCCTCGTCCAGCCGCTTGAAGTCTGAGATATGGTCCAGTCCCGCCTCGTCCCCCAGCCGGTTGTCCAGCAGCACCACATCCGGGCGAAGGGCCTCGGCCCGCTTCAGACCCTCCTGGATATCTCCGGCGGTGTCCACCTGGTAGCCCAGGTCGGACAGGCCGCTCTCCAGGGTCATACGGATCAAAAACTCGTCGTCTACCACCAATACCTTGTATTTCACAATGCTCCTCCTGTCCCGTGGAAGGTCAAAATTGCCTCAGTCCCCTTTCCGGGGACGCTGTGAATGTTCAGGCTTCCGCCGTTTTGCCCCAGCAGCCGCCGGACGATGGACAGCCCCAGCCCGCCGTCCTCCCCGTTCAAGGCCCGCTCCAGCGTCTGGGGGGACATGCCCGTCCCGCTGTCTGACACGGTGACCGACACAGCGTCCTGAACCGCCCGGCCCGCCAGCGTCACCCTGCCCCCGTCAGGCATGGCCTTGATGCTGTTGTTGATGAGGTTGATGAGCATCTGCCGCAGCTCCTGCTCGTCGGCAAAGAGCCACAGCGCGCCCTCCATCTCCACAGACAGGGTGATGCCCTTGTTCTCCATCACCTTGAAGTACAGCATCATCAGCTCGTCGCACAGGGCGTTCAGGCTGACGGTGGTCTTTTCGCTCTCCCGCTTCCGGGAGAGATTGAGCAGGTTTTCAATCAGCAGGTTGACCCGGTCCACCTCCTTGACCATCTCCCGGCACAGCAGGATGTCCCGCTCCTCAGACAGCTTGCGCCCCACCACCTGGAGCCCGGCCCGGATGCCGGCCAGGGGGTTGCGGGCCTCGTGGGCCACATCGGCGGCCAGCTGGCCGGTATAGGCCAGCTTCTCGTCCCGGCTGATCTTCTCCTCCATGTGCTTCTTATAGGTCACGTCGTCGATGGTGCACAGGGTCCCCCAGCTGGAGCCGTCCTGGTTGCGCAGCCTCCAGGCCCCGAACTCATAGTCCCGGACCTTCCCCTCGCTGTCCCGCATGCGGGCGGGGGCGGGCAGCACCTCGTCCCGCTGGACCATCTCGGCCAGCAGCTCCCTCAGGTCCCGCCCCAGGCTGTCCCGCTCCCCCTCCAGGCCGAGCATGGCATCGGCCCGGACGTTTTGAAAGATAACCCGGTTCTCCTGGTCATACACCACCACTCCCAGGGGAAGGTTCTCCACAATGCTCTCGTTCAGGGCCTTAACCCGGGTCAGCTCCCGGGTGTAGCCCCGCAGGCTCTCCATCATGGACTGGAAGGCCGCGGCCAGCTGGCCCGTCTCGTCCCGGCGGCGGGTGTACTCCACTGCCAGGTCCTCCGCCCGGTCCGGGGTCCGGCTGACCCGGGTGCACACCTCGCTGAGCTGGCGCAGGGGGGCGGAGATGTTGTTGGCAATGAGCACGCTGGCCTGAACAATAATCAGCAGCATGGCAATGGCGGCCAGGATCATATACCGCTGCTCCTCAATAAACTCCGCCCGCAGCTGCCGCTGATCCAGGCAGTACAGCACCCGCCAGTTCAGCCGGTTGGAGGTGCTGTCCTCCAGCACCAGCTCCTCGTCCCCCGGGGTCCTGCGGCCAAACAGCAGCTGCCCGTCGGAGTCGTAGAGAAACAGGCTGTCCCCCCGGTAGGTCCGCTCGTATTTTTCCAGCAGATCGCCGGGATTCAGCCAGTAGTTCCCCGCGTCAATGTCGGAGTTGATGTAGGCCGCCAGCGCCTTGGCGTTCACCGACTCCGTCTCAATCTTCACCTCATATTCCGTCTGGTACAGAATATAGCAGAAGCAGACCACGGTAATCAGGCTGATGCAGACAAAGGGGGCCAGAATTTTATTTTCGATGGTGACCTTCAGCTGCCGTCTCATCGCCCTTCCCCCTCTGCCCGCCTCTCAACGGCGGAGACCAAAAGCATGGCGGCGGTGGAGAGCGGGGTGGCGAACATGGCGGGATGCGCGGTCAGGGCCCCGGTGTAATACATGGGGTACAGCACCAGAATCGATCCGCAGCCCGCAAAAATACAGGCCCAGATTCCCCGTCTGGTCAGCCGCATGCCCAGCAGCGTCCCGTACAGGGGCGGGAAGAGCAGGATGCTGACAATCCCCCACACATCGCCCCCGTAGGACAGGGTAAAGTTGGGCGGGTTCAGGGTGAGCAGCATGGAGAAGGTCCCGCCACCAAACACCGCCAGCCGCCCCAGCTTTACCGTCTGCTTGGCGGAGATATCCCGAAAGAACAGCCCGGGCAGTACGTCGTAGGAGAAGGAGGACGCGATAAGCAGCAGCTGGGAGTTGGCTGTGGAGACGCAGGCCCCAATCACCGAAAAGAGGAAGAAGCCGCTCCAGGGGCCGTACAGCTCATTGTTAATCAGGCGGATAATGATCCCGTCGGTGGTCTCGGCAAAGGGCAGGGAGGGGATCAGCACCCGCATGCCCAGGCCGATATTGGTCAGCAGAAAGTAGATCACCGCCAGCAGAATCAGCGAGTAGACAACGGTGCGCTGGGCGGTCTGCCGGTCCTGTGCCCCCAGCAGCCGGACCAGATACTGGGGATTGGCCGCCAGCCCCAGCCCCCAGCCCCAAAACATGCTCAGGCTGACCAGCGGCGTGTACCGGCCTCCGAACAGGGCCAGAAGGTCCCCCGGCCGGTTGGAGGCCGCGGCGGCCTCATGGGCCCGGCCCGAGATTTCCCCGGCCCGGCTGTACAGCACCTCCAGCCCTCCCACCTGAGACACCACCGAGAAAAACAGCACAATCAGGCTGACTGTGAGCAGAATCAGGTTGAACATGTCGGTGCGCACCACCGAGCGGTAGCCCCCGAAGGTGGTGTAGATGATAAACAGATACACCATGCCCACCGCCACGGGGTAGGGGATGTCGAACAGGGCGGACGCCACCATGCCGAAGCCCTTGTACTGGGCCACCAGGTAGAATATGTACACCAGAATAAAGACAATCCCGTAGACAATCTGCAGCGCCCGGGAGCCGTAGCGGAGGCGGAACAGCTCCGGGACGGTGATGATGTTGTTCTGATACAGTCTTCTGGTCACCAGTCCCAGCAGAAAAGCCCCCAGAAACCAGGGAATCACCGAAAAGGACAGGGCCGACAGACCGTCCTCATACACGCTCCCCGTCAGGCTGAGGATGGTGATGGCGGATATCCAGGTCCCCGTAAAGGTGCATACGCACAGGGGCAGGCTCACCTTCCGCTCACAGATAAAATAGTCCTCCGGCGTGTTCACGTCCCGCAGGCTGCTCTTGCCGATAATCAGCAGAACAACCGAGTAGACGCAGAAATAGCACAGATACAGCACAGTCCTGCTCACAGCAATCTCCCTCCCCGCAGCTGTTGTGTTTTTCCTGTAGAATCATATCATATCTCACCCGGCAATTGCAACATCGGGATATATCCGCCCTCTCAAAGGGTCCGCAAAACCTCCTCCACGCTGGAGCACACAGAGAACTCCTCCTGGAGCCGGGGGTGGGCGGTGTCCATGATGTAGGGGCGCCCCGCCATGCGGAGCATGGGCAGGTCGTTGAAATTGTCGCCGAAGGCCATAACCCGCTCCGGGGAAATATTCAAAATTTTGCAGAGCCGGTCCAGTCCCGTCCCCTTGTCCGCCAGGGTAAAGTCCAGCCAGGCGGCGCCGGCCACGGCGGCGCGAAATCTCTCTCCCCATTTGGGGACCAGCGCCTCCCGCGCCCCCTCCAGGCCGCCGGGACAGTAGGCCGACACCTTGACAATGTCCTCCGGGACCTCCTTCGGCGAGGGGACCCGGCAGATATTGTTGCCGGTGAACCAGCGGATGTGCGCCTCAAAATCCGGCCCCTTGGGGCAGAGATAGCTGGTGTCGGCCCCTGAGATCAGCACCTCCACCCCGGGCAGGGCCATAATATCCCTGCTCAGCTCCTCCGCCAGGGCCCGCTCCATCACCGTTTTGCTCCAAACCGGACCGGGCCCTCCGGGACCATAGATGACAGCGCCGTTCTCGCACAGAAACGGCACCCTGTCCGCCACCGGGGCGAACAGCTGCCGCAGACTGTGGTACTGCCGCCCGCTGGCGGGGCAGAATAAAATCCCCCGCCCCTCCAGCCGGCGGATCTGCTCAAAAATTTCAGGCGGGATGTCCGCCGCCCCGCCTCGCAGCAAGGTGCCGTCGATGTCGCTGGCAATCAGTTCTACCGTGCCCCCCATAAAGCCTTCCTCCTCTGTCTCTATCGGACCGGCCCTGAGACGGCCGGTCCGGCATCGCCTATTGTACTCCCCCATATCCTGGCTGGCAACCTTATTTTTCTCTCCGGTTTGCCGATAATTACAGTATAAGCAAAACGCAGTGGCCGACAGAGGAGGGATTTGGAGTGAGCGAGCTGACTATCCGCAGAAACAGAGGCCTTGCCGCGCCCCAGTACCAGGGTATCAAGAGGGCGGAAAAGCAGGCCGGCAGCAGCGCAGCCGGAAGGGTGACGGAAAAGACGGGCCTGGCCGTCTCAGGGACCCTGCGCCAGCTGATGTCCCGGGCCGGCCAGGCAGAGAGCGGAACCCGTGAGAGCCGCCGGGCCCTTCAGATGGGGGAGAGCATACTGGGCGAGGTGAAGGAGAGCCTGGAGCGCCTGGCCCTGCTGGCCAAGGAGTCGGCGGAGGGAAACAGCCCCGACCGCGCCGCCCTTCAGACGGAGCTGGAGCAGCTGCGGGACAACATCGACCGTATGCTCAACTGCGCCGTCTCAGGGGACACGCCGCTGTTTCTCGACGGAGAGCCGGACCTTGACAGCGACAAGCTGGCCGTGCTGTACCTGGGCGCGGTCATCGCCGGCGGCTCCCCCGAGCACGCGGACCCCGCCCAGGCGCTGGAGGGTCTGGTCCAGCTGCTGGAAAAGCTGCACGCCGGAGTTCCCATGGATCAGGCCATCCAGGAGCTGACAGGCGGCGTGTTTACCGGCCTGGCCGACCTCCAGGCCCAGCTTGCCAACGGCACCGCCCCGGGGCTGGATGCCTTTCTGGCCAAGCTGCTGCCCTCTGACAGCGCCTCCGCCCTGACCCCCGACTCCCTCCTGCCCACCCTTCTGGAGGGGATGGAGGGGATGAATCTGGAGCTGCTGATGGACCTGCTCACCGCGGGACAGGGGGCCAAGCCGGAGCCGGGCATATCCCCGGAGGGCGCGGCCCGGACGGAGGTCCCTTCCACAATGTCCCCGCCGGCCTCCTCCGCCCGGCTCGGGGACTTTCAGGTCTCCGGTACGGACCTGTCCGGGGTATCCTTCAACTCCTCCACCGGACAGCTGACGGTGAGCGGAACGGCGGACGTCGTCATCCGGGGGGCGGGGCAGGAGGGCCAGTCCATCCTGCTCACCGGCTCAGGGACAGTGACCCTGCAAAACGTGAGCGTCCCCTCCCTCACCGTCAGCGCCGAGGCGGCCCGCCTGTTTACCGCGGGGGAGAGCCAGCTGGGCCAGGTGCTGCTGGAACAGGGGGCCTCCCTCACCCTGGACGGCGGCGCCCTGCTGAAACTATCCTCCCTCCGGGGAGACGCCTCCAACCTCCTGCGCCTGACCGGAGGCGCGGTGGAGATCACCGGGGAGGCGGGCAAAAATCCGGAGGCCCTCACGGTCCCGGTGGTGGTGGAGGGGCTCGCCTCCCTGGCGGGCCGGGCCGTCAGCGTCACCAACGCCGGCGGACAGCCGCTGGAGCCCCTTGATCTGGTCTGGAAGACGCTGCTCCCGGGCTGGAGCGGCCTTACCTCCATGGAACTGGACGGCAAACAGGCCAGGCTGGCGCTGATGAACGGCGACCCCGTCCGGCTGTGGCTGGCCAAGGGGGACCCGTCCCACGGATATCCCATCCACGGCCTGATCCTTCGGGGCAAGGACGCCGCCTCCGACCACCCCCGGACCCGCTACTCCTACCTCCGCTGGAACCAGCAGACAAGGCGCTTTCAGGAGGTCTCCGTGTACCCCAACCCCTTTTCCGTCACCGGCGGCCAGGCGGGCCTGGACTGGGTCTATGAGGAGGAATCTCAAACCCTGCGCATCCTGTCCAACCAGGTGACCGCCATCTCCGGCGGCCTGGGGACCGATGTCAATCAGGAGCCCTTCAGCGGCAGAATCGCTCTGGCCGACCACATCGGAGCGATGGAGCTGACCCTGGAGGACGTGGTCTGCCGGGTGGAGGAGGGCCGGGCCTTCGACCTGGGCCAGGGGAACGACGTGACCCTGTTCCTTCTCAACGGAACCAGCAGCCTCTTTGAGAGCGGCCTGGGCTGCTCCGGCATCTCCCTGGGGGACGGTACCACCCTGAATATCGACTGTGTGAAGCCCCGGGACGGCGGGGAGCCCAACGGCATCCTCACCGCCACCGGAGGAACCGGCAGCGCCGGAATCGGCTGGGACAGCGATGAGAACGGGGAGCGGACCGGCCATATTCTCATCCGGGGCGGGGGCGGCTCGGGGGGCAGACAGGGCTTTACCACCTCTGTCACCATTGTCGGCGGCCTGATCGCCTCCACCGGCGGCGGAGAGGGCGGGGTGAACAGGGGCATCTCCCTCCAGATGGGGGAGGACGCCGTCACTATGCCTCAATTCCGCCTCTCCTCCAGAACCCTGCGCCTGGACCGGCTGAGCGTACTCACCCGGGAATACGCCAGGGCCGCCCAGGAGGCCCTGGATGCGGACCTGCGCTGGGTCGCCCGGGTCCAGGACGCCTATGGCGCCCTCCAGGAACAGAGCTACGGCGCTCTCACCAGCGTATGCCGGTATATCGACGAAAAACGGCGTCTGGTGCGGGACACCGACTCTGCCAGCACCCTGCTGGAGGACATGCAGCGCTCCATCCTCTGCCAGCCCGGCCAGGCCCTTCTCACCCACGGCGGGCGGGCCTCTGAGGATGTGCAGAATCTGTTGGAGTAGCCCGTTTATCAGGACAGCCCGCCGGGTCATCCGGCGGGCTGTCAGTATTTTATTCCTCGTCAATGGGCATGGGGGCCTCGGGGCGGCCCAGCTCGGTGGCGTCGTAGGCCCGGCGGACCCCCTCCAGGGCCTCCTCCTGGCCGCTCATCAGGGCGTTGAGCTGCTCCAGGCTGGTCCCCGCCTTCTCCAGCTCGCTGGCGGCGTGGGACACGGTGGTCTCCACCTGGCTGCACAGGGCGTCGTACTCCCGGGCCACCCGCTGGAGCCACTGCTCCACCTGGCGGCGGGCCTTCTGGGCGTCCCGCTCCGCCTTCTCCTGGATGGCCTGGGCCCGGCGGTGGGCCTCCAGCTCCACCCCGGCGGTGCGCTCCTTCAGCTCCACGTACGCCCGGGCGTCGGGGCGGACCTCCTCCAGCTGCCGGCGCAGCTCATCCCGGTCCTGACGGAGGCGCTCCACCTCCCGCTTCAGCTGCTCCCCCTGCTTCTGGCTGGCGGACAGGTCCTGCCCGGTCTGCTCCAACTGGGCGGACAGGCTGTCCCGGCTCTGGCGGGCGGTCTCCAGCTCCCGGCGGACCTCCTCCAGCTGGGCGGACAGGTCGTCCCGCTCCCGGCGGAGGGCCTCGCACTGATGCTCCGCCTCCTCCAGCCGGCCGCTCAGCTCCTGCTGGGCCTGGGCGGCCTGCCTGGCCTGGGCCTCCAGAAAGGTCAGTACGTCCTGTTTATTGAAGCCGCCCACGGCGGCGGAGCGGAAGGGATGATCCATAGCTGTGCACCTCTCTCTGTTCTATCTTTGCTATTTTAGCACAGCCTTTGACAAATTACAATCACTATTTCATTGACGGAGCTCCCCCATTGATGGTATACTGGTCCCAATTTTGGAGCAATATGACAAGGAGGACACGGCTATGTGGCTGTCCGACAAGTGGATCGACTATGAGCTCATCGACTGCGGCCGGGGGGAGAAGCTGGAGCGCTGGGGGGACCAGCTGCTGGTGCGGCCCGACCCCCAGGCCATCTGGAACACACCCCGGTCCCACCCGGGCTGGAAGAAAAACGCCGGGCGGTACGCCCGCTCCTCCACCGGAGGCGGCCAGTGGGTCAACAAATCCATGCCGGAGCGGTGGACGGTGTCCTACGGGGGGCTCACCTTCAATGTCAAGCCCATGAACTTTAAGCACACCGGCCTCTTCCCGGAGCAGGCGGCCAACTGGGACTTTGCCATGGAGCAGATCAGAAACGCCGGCCGGCCGGTGAGCGTGCTCAACCTCTTCGCCTATACCGGCGGGGCCACGGTGGCCTGCGCCGCCGCCGGGGCGTCGGTGTGCCACGTGGACGCCGCCAGGGGGATGGTCCAGTGGGCCCGGGAGAACGCCAAATCCTCCGGGCTGGAGGAGGCCCCCATCCGCTGGATCGTGGACGACTGCGGCAAGTTCGTGGAGCGGGAGATTCGCCGGGGCCGGAAGTACGACGCCGTCATCATGGACCCGCCCTCCTACGGCCGGGGGCCCACCGGCGAGGTGTGGAAGCTGGAGGACAGCCTCTACCCCTTTGTGGATCTGGTGAGCGGCGTGCTGTCAGACGACCCGCTGTTTATCATCCTCAACTCCTACACCACCGGCCTGGCCCCCAGCGTAGTCACCTATATTCTGGAGACCCTGATTTCCAAAAAATTCGGCGGCCGCACCGTCTCTGACGAGCTGGGCCTGCCTGTCACGGAAAGCGGCCTGGCCCTGCCCTGCGGGGCCACGGGGCGGTGGATCAAAACCTGATAAAAAGGAGCGAATCGGCCGGGATTCGCTCCTTTTTTTGGCTTCTTTTCCATTGACGTATCCGCACCCCGGATGGTATAATACAGTCTTGATTTTAAGACATCGGAGGGACCGCCATGTCCGCCATTATCCAGACCCGCGATCTGCACTTCTCCTACCCCGCCGCCGAGGGCGAAACCCCGGTGGTGCTGGACGGAGTTTCCCTGGAAATTGAGGAGGGCTCCTTCGTGGCCGTGCTGGGCCACAACGGCTGCGGCAAGTCCACCCTGGCCAAGCACATGAACGCTATCCTCCTCCCCTCCGGCGGGACCGTCTATGTGGACGGCATCGACACCAGTGACGAGGACAGGCTCCTTGATATCCGCCGCGCCGTGGGGATGGTCTTCCAGAACCCGGACAACCAGATCGTCGCCAACGTGGTGGAGGAGGACGTGGCCTTCGCCCCCGAGAACCTGGGGGTCCCCCCCGACGAGATTCGTCGGCGGGTGGACGACGCCCTGAAGGCGGTAAACATGTACCACTACCGGGAGCACGCCCCACACCTTCTGTCCGGCGGACAGAAGCAGCGGGTGGCCATCGCGGGGGTCATCGCCATGCGGCCCCGGTGCATCGTGCTGGACGAGCCCACCGCCATGCTGGACCCCATCGGCCGCCGGGACGTGCTGAACACCATCAAAACCCTGAACCGGGAGCGGGGGGTCACCGTGGTCCTTATCACCCACCACATGGACGAGGCCGCCCAGGCGGACCGGCTCATCGTCATGGCCAAGGGTAAGGTGGTTGCCGACGGCGCGCCGAAGGCGGTCTTCTCCCAGGTGGAGGAGCTGCGGAAGGTGGGCCTCACCGTCCCCCAGACCACAGCGCTGCTGTGGGAGCTGCGCCAGGAGGGCTGTGACGTCCCCCTGGACGCCCTCTCCGACGAGGAGTGCGCGCAGGCGCTGTTTCAGCTGCTGAAAAAAAGGCTTCCCCTTTAGGGGAAGCTGGCACCGCCGAAGGCGGTGACTGATGAGGCCATTTTGCAAAGCAAAATGTATGAAATTAACACAATTTTGTAAATGCTTTTTTGTTGCGCACATTTCGCCTGTGGCGAAATGACCTCATCCGCCCCCTTCGGGGGCACCTTCCCCTAAAGGGGAAGGCTTCGGACGCGACCCTTTGGGCGTGTACCACTTTGATAAGGATGTATCTCTATGGACCCCATTATTGAAACCAAGAACCTCACCCACACCTACTCCGCCGGGACGCCCTTTGAGCACACGGCCCTGGACGGCGTGGACTTCTGCGCCTACCCCGGGGAGTACCTGGGGGTCATCGGCCACACCGGCTCGGGAAAATCCACCCTGATTCAGCACCTCAACGCCCTGCTCAAGCCCACGTCAGGGACGGTGCTGTTCCAGGACACCGACATCTGGTCCGACCCCAAAATCACAAAGAAAACCCGCTTCCAGGTGGGGCTGGTGTTCCAGTACCCGGAGTACCAGCTCTTTGAGGAGACGGTGTACAAGGACATCTCCTTCGGCCCCAAAAACATGGGGCTGGACGAGAAGGAGATTGACCGCCGGGTGCGGGCGGCGGCCTACTTCGTGGGCCTGCGGGACGACCAGCTGGATAAGTCCCCCTTTGAGCTGTCCGGGGGCCAGAAGCGGCGGGTGGCCATCGCCGGGGTGATCGCCATGGAGCCCAAGGTGCTCATCCTGGACGAGCCCACCGCCGGCCTGGACCCGGAGGGGGTGGAGTCCATCCTGGGCAATATCCGGGAGTACCACCAGGCCCACAACGCCACCATCATCCTGGTGTCCCACTCCATGGAGGAGGTGGCCCGGTCGGTGGACCGGCTGGTGGCGGTCAACGACGGCAAGATACCCTTCCAGGGCGCCCCACGGGAGGTCTTCCGCCACGGGGATGAGCTGGAGCAGATGGGGCTGGGCGTCCCCCAGCTCACCAGGGTGTTCCACCGGCTCAAGGCCATGGGGGTGGACATCGACCCCTCGGTGTACACTCTGGACCAGGCCAAACAGGCTATTCTGACCAAGCTTGGAAAGGTGGTGGACTGAATGGCGCTGAAAGACATCACCCTGGGCCAGTATTTCCCCGGAAACTCCCCGGTCCACCGCCTGGACCCCCGCACCAAGCTCATTGCCGTGGTTCTCTATATCGTGGCCCTGTTCCTGGCAAACTGGTTCGTCACCTACGCCATCATGTTTCTGGTGTTGGCCGGGGCTATCGCCATCTCTAAAGTGCCCCCGAAATCCATCCTCCGGGGCTTGAAGCCGGTGCTGTTTATCGTGGTGTTTACCGCGGTGCTCAACCTGTTCTACACCCCGGGTGACACCGTGCTGGCCCAGTTCTGGATCTTTACCATCACCCTGGAGGGGGTGTACCGGGCCTTCTTTATGGTCATCCGCATCATGATGCTTATCTCGGGCACCTTCCTGCTCACCTACACCACCTCTCCCATCCTGCTCACCGACGGGCTGGAGTCGCTGATGAATCCCCTGAAGAAAATAAAGGTGCCCGTCCACGAGCTGGCTATGATGATGTCCATCGCCCTGCGGTTTATTCCCACGCTGATTGAGGAGACGGACAAAATCATGTCCGCCCAGCGGGCCCGGGGGGCGGACTTTGAGAGCGGAAACCTCATCCAGCGGGCCAAGGCCCTGCTGCCCCTGCTGGTGCCCCTGTTCATCTCCGCCTTCCGCCGGGCCGACGAGCTGGCCACCGCCATGGAGTGCCGCTGCTACCACGGCGGCGAGGGGAGAACCCGCCTGCGGCAGCTCAAGTACAAGACCGCCGACTATGTGACCCTGCTGCTCTTCCTGGCAATTACCGTGGGGGTGGGCGTGTTAGGGCGGTTGGGCCTGTAGGTGCGCGCTGTGCGCGCCCGCGGGCGGCCACAGGCCGCCCCTACAAAAAGGCAGCTAAAACCTCTTGACGCAGGCCCAATCCGAAGAGATAATAGGCGTTGACCAGCTTCGCCATGTACCAGGACTGAGCATTCTCGAAATTGAAGTACAGGTCGTTACCCAGCTTTTCCGCAATCTGTTCGCTGATGGCGTTGAACGCCCGCTCCGCCTCCCGAAACTCCGGGAGTGCGTTGCAGAAGGTACAGACCTGTTCGGCAATATATGGGTTATCCACAAAAAGCATTTTCAGTTTGTCATTCATGGTTTCAACTCATTTTACGACCCTAAACTGTATATATTATATACGTCTTTAAACCGTATGTCAAGTACTTTGGAGGCACTATGGCAAATTTTTCTGAGCGTGTAAAAGAACTTCGCAAGGAACGAGGTCTGAAACAACGTGAACTGGCCGAAATTTGCGGACGGACTTTGCGCGGTTATCAGCAATACGAATATGGCGAAGGCTACCCCGAGGTCCCCGGCCTGCTCTTCCTGGCGGAATACTTTGACGTCAGCCTGGATTACCTCATGGGCCGGACGGATAAGCGGGAAGTGAACAGATAGCACCAAAAGCCTTCCCCTTTAGGGGAAGGTGGCACGGCGAAGCCGTGACGGATGAGGCCGATAACCGGCGCACTCCGTCAGACGGCCTCATCCGCCCCAGTGTGCGCACACTGGGGCACCTTCCCCTAAAGGGGAAGGCTTACCGCTGCGGCGGGACGAAAGGTTTTTACAATGGAACGCAACATAGCCCTAAAATTAATGTACAACGGCACCGCCTACCACGGGTGGCAGGTGCAGAAGAACGCGATTTCGGTGGCGGAGACCCTGGAAAAGGCGCTGGCGGCCACGGTGGGCCATCCGGTGAAGTGCACCGGGGCGGGGCGCACCGACGCGGGGGTCCACGCTGAAGTCTACGTGGCCAACTTCCGCACCACCTGCCGCATCCCCCTGGACAAGCTCCCCCTGGCGGTAAACACCCGGCTGCCCGACGACATCGTGGTGGTCAGGGCCACCCAGGTGCCCGACGGGTTCAATGCCATCGGCTCCTGCCGGAAAAAGGAGTACACCTATAAAATCTACAACTCCCGGCTGGGCAATCCGTTTTATGTCAACCGGGCCTGGTTCTACCCCAGGCACCTGGATGAGGGGGTTATGGCCCGGGCGGCGGAGCAGTTTGTGGGCACCCACGACTTCCGGGCGGTGCGCTCGGTGGGCACCGAGACCAGGACCACCGTGCGGACGGTGTACTGGTTCGACGTGGAGCGCGACGGCGACCTCATCTCCTGCCGGGTGTGCGCCAACGGCTTTTTATACAACATGGTCCGTGCCATGGTGGGCACCGTGGTCTACGCCGCCGAGGGCAAGCTGGCCCCGGAGGACATCCCCGCCATTCTGGAGTCGGGCAACCGCACTCTGGCCGGGCCCACCGTCCCGCCCGGCGGGCTGTACATGACAAAATTGTGGTATGAAGAGGATATATTGTAAGTAGAGTATGGAAGAGAACAAAAAAATTCCCGCCCCCAAGCGGCTGAAAAAGCCAAGCCGGGTTGTCCGGCTGCTGGCTCTGCTGGCTACATCGGCCCTGATCCTGCTGGCTGTGGTGCTGGTGGTCTACCGGGACACCGTCAACATCAACACCATAAAGCGCTGGCTGGCCTACCGGAACATGGAGACCGGCGTCACCGGCGAGGCGCCCCCCTTCTCCCACGCCGGGGGCGACAAGCTGTCCATCGCCTATCTGGACAGCGGCGCGGTGACGGCCTCCGCCGCCGGGGCCCACTACTACGGCCTGGACGGCCAGCAGCTGGCCGAGGAGGTCCTCTCCCTGGAAAACCCGGTGCTCACCGCCTCCCCCACCACCGCCGTGGTCTACGACGCGGGCAACCAGACCCTGTTTGCCTTTCGGGACGGGGAGGAGTCCTTCAAGCTCACCCTGGAGGGCAGCGCCGATCTGCTGTCCGCCCGGCCCAACGGGGGAGGCTGGCTGGCCGTCACCGCCCAGCAGAGCGGCTACAAGGGGGCGGTCACCGTCTACGACCGGAAGAGCGAGCCAGTGATCCAGATCAGCCTGTCCTTCACCTTCGCGGTGGACGCCGCCGTCTCCCCCGACGGCAGGACGGTGGCGGTCATTACCATCGGCCAGCAGGGCGGCTCCTTCTTCAGCCGCCTGCTCCTCTACCAGGTCAACCAGAAGGAGCCCTTTGCCCAGATCGACCTGGGCAGCCTCACCGTGCTGGACATGGACTTTGACGAGGGGCTGATCTGGCTGCTGGGGGAGGACCGGCTGATTACCGTCGCCCTCACCACCGAGGGCGAGACGGTGCAGACCTACTATTTCAGCCCCAATTATCTGAAGGGCTGCTCCCTGGGGGGCGACGGCTTCGCCCTGCTCCTGGTGGGTCGGTACCGCTCCGGCGCCGCCGACCAGGCCCTGCGCATCGACAGCTCCGCCCAGGTGACTCAGACTCTCTCTCTCTCCGGCCAGGTGCTGGACTATGCCGCCGCCGGCGACTGCTTTGCCCTGCTCACTGGCGGCCAGCTGTCCCTCTACAACAGCGAGCTGATGTACTTCGCCGGAGTGGAGAACACCCACGCGGCCCGAAAGGTGGCCCTGGCCTCCAACGGCTCCGCCCTGCTGGCCAACGACCAGCAGGCCTGGCTGTATATTCCGTAGGGGTGGCCTGTGGCCGCCCGTCTCTCCTGAGCCTGATTCTCTGGGCGGCCAAAAGCCGCCCCTGCAAGGAGGTTTTTTATGCCCTGCGTTGTTTACGATATTGCCATTGCTGCGATCCTGATCTTTTTTATCTGGCTGGGCTGCCGAAAGGGCCTTGTGCTGACGCTGTGCTCCCTGCTGGCGGTCTTCGTGGCGCTGATTGGGGCCACATTTCTCTCCGACGCCCTGGCCGGGCCGGTGGCCCAGGCCATTGAGCCCGCAATCACCGGCAGCATCCACGACACGGTGACCAGCTACTACCAGCGCGTCCCGGAGGCGGACACCTCCACTCAGGACGGGGATGACTGGCTGGCCCAGCTCCCCCTGGAGGAGCTGCTGGAGCCCCTGCGGGAATCCCGGTTTTTCAAGGGCTACGCGGAGGCCTTCCAGAGGGCGGTGGACAACAAGGCGGCCCAGATTGTCACTCACGCCGCCCAGGCCCTGGCCCACTACGTGGCGGTGCAGATCGCCCGGGTTGTCATCTTTGTTCTCGCCTTCTTTGCCCTTCTCATCGCATGGCGGCTCCTCAGCCGCGCGCTGGACCTGGTGGCCCATCTGCCAGTGCTTTACACCGCCAACCGCTGGGGCGGCGGGATTGCCGGCCTTGTCAAGGGAATACTGGTTTTGTTAATCGCCGGCTGGCTGCTGAGAGACAGCCTCCCCCCGGAGGCGGTCCAGCAGACGCTGCTGCTGAAGCTCTTCTGCGCGGCCGGTCCGTCGTCATTTTTCCTGTGATCCCTGTATTTCTCAGGAAGAAGTTCATATCCAGTTCATAATTGGGGTGTACTATCTCCCCAAACGTGGACTTTTCCCGAAAGGAGCGTATGGCCTATGCAGCCTACTATGTGCAGCCGCTGCGGCAAAAATGTGGCGGTCATCTTTATTACAAAATTAGAGGGCGGCACCTCCAAAAACGAGGGGCTGTGCCTCAAGTGCGCCCGGGAGATGGGCATCAAGCCCATCGACGACATGATGAAGAAAATGGGCATCAGCGACGAGGACCTGGACAGCCTCACCACCGAGATGATGTCCGCCTTCGGCGGCGCCGAGGGCATGGAGGGCATGATGTCCCCCGCCAAGGACGAGGACGACGAGGAGGACGACGGCCGCACCGCCACCTTCCCCTTCCTCAACCAGCTCTTTGGCGGCTCCTCCTCCGCCCCGGAAAAGCCCTCCTCCGGCGAGGGCTCCAGCCCTCCCCCCAGCCGGGGCGAGAAGCAGGCCAAGCCCGCCAAGCGGAAATTCCTGGACAGCTACTGCATCTCCCTGTCCCAGCGGGCCCAGGAGGGCAAGCTGGATAAGCTCATCGGCCGGGAGCGGGAGCTGGAGCGGGTGGTGCAGATTCTCAACCGCCGGCAGAAGAACAACCCCTGTCTCATCGGCGAGCCCGGCGTGGGCAAGACGGCCATCGCCGAGGGCCTGGCCCAGCGCATCGCCGACAAGGACGTGCCCTACAAGCTGCTGGACAAGGAGGTCTACCTCCTCGATCTCACCGCCCTGGTGGCGGGCACCCAGTTCCGGGGCCAGTTTGAGAGCCGCATGAAGGGCCTCATCGAGGAGATCAAGAAGCTGGGCAACATCATCCTGGTCATCGACGAGGTCCACACCATCGTGGGTGCCGGCGACGCCGAGGGCTCCATGAACGCCGCCAACATCCTCAAGCCCGCCCTCAGCCGGGGTGAGCTCCAGGTCATCGGCGCCACCACCCTCAATGAGTACCGCAAGCACATCGAGAAGGACACCGCCCTGGAGCGGCGCTTCCAGCCCGTTATCATCGAGGAGCCCTCCATTGAGGACAGCGTGAAGGTCATTGAGGGGGTCGCCCCCTACTACGAGTCCTTCCACCAGGTGGCCGTCTCACCCGCCATGTGCCGGCTGGCCGTCACCATGAGCGAGCGGTATATCACCGACCGCTATCTCCCCGACAAGGCCATCGACCTGATTGACGAGGCCTGCTCCAACGTGAACCTCCACAACAAGGCCCTGGCCCGCCTCAACGCGGTGGACAAGGAGCTGGCCGACCTGGCCAAGGAGAAGGAGGTCATGATGGCCGCCGCCACCGAGGAGTCCTACAAGCGGCTGGCCGACATCAAGAGCCTGGAGCTGCGGCTGGAGGAGGAGAAGAAGGGGCTGGAGGGGGAGGCCCACCCCGCCCTCACCCAGGAACACCTGGCCAACGTCATCGAGCTTTGGACCAACATCCCCGCCAGCCGCATCCAGGAGCAGGAGTTCCAGCGGCTGGCCAGGCTGGAGGAGCGCCTGGAGGCCCATGTCATCGGCCAGGACGAGGCGGTAAAGGCGGTCTCCGCCGCCATCCGCCGGGGCCGCGTGGGCATCTCGCCCAAGCACAAGCCGGTCTCCTTCATCTTTGTGGGCTCCACCGGCGTGGGCAAGACCGAGCTGGTGAAGCAGCTGGCCGCCGACCTGTTCGACACCCCGGAGTCCCTCATCCGCCTGGATATGTCCGAGTTTATGGAGAAGCACGCCGTCTCACGGATCATCGGCTCCCCCCCGGGCTACGTGGGCTACGACGAGGCGGGCCAGCTCACGGAGAAGATCCGCCGCAAGCCCTACTCCGTGGTCCTCTTCGACGAGATTGAGAAGGCCCACCCCGACGTGCTGAACATTCTCCTTCAGGTGCTGGACGACGGCCGCATCACCGACGCCCACGGCCGGACGGTGAACTTTGAGAACACCGTCATCGTCATGACCACCAACGCCGGCAGCAGCACCAAGGGGGGCGGCTCGGTGGGCTTCGGCCGCACCGCCAACGAGCAGGGCAAGGAGAAAGCTCTAAAAGCCCTCAACGACTTCCTCCGCCCGGAGTTTATCAACCGGGTGGACGAGATTGTCTACTTCAACCAGCTGTCTGAGGAGGACTTTAAGAAGATCGCCGTCCTCATGCTCAAGGAGCTGGTGGACACCCTGAATGAGAAGGACATCAACTTCACCTGGGACGACACCCTCCTGGATTACCTGGTGAAGAAGTCCTACTCCGCCACCTACGGCGCCCGGAACCTCCGCCGCCTCATCCAGAAGGAGCTGGAGGACGCCATCGCCGTCCGGCTCATTGAGGGCTATCAGAACCCGGTATCCCAGCTCAAGGCCGTCTCCGACGGGGAGAAGCTGGAGCTGCTGGCGATGTAAGCATAAAAAATCCACCGACAAACTGTCGGTGGATTTTTTTCAGCTCTCCATGTGCCGTCCCAGAAAACCGGCGATGGACTGGGCCAGCTTGTACTCCACCTCTCCGCCGGTGAGCTTATCGCCCGTCCCTGCGAAGAGGACACAGCCCAGCACGTCCCCCTCGGAGAGAATGGGGGCGGCGGTGGAAAGGGAATACTTGTCGCTGTCGGCGCACAGGGGAATGGTCTCCTCACCCGGCTTGTACTGGTAGACCTGCCGGCCCTCCATCAGCCGCTCCATCTGGGGAGAGATGGCCTTTTCCGCCAGCTCCCGGCGGGGCACCCCCGCCACAGCGATGCAGCTGTCCCGGTCGGTGATCACGGTCACCTGACCGGTGGTGCGGTTCAGGGTCTCGCACAGCTGGCCGGCGAAGTCCACCAGCCCCCCCATCAGGGAATACTTCTTGAAAATCACGCCGCCGTCCTTGTCGGTGTATATCTCCAGGGGGTCGCCGTCACTGACAACCTTGACAGTGAAAATTTTGTCGTTGTGCTTGTCGCTCTCCTGGATGATCTGTATCTCGT
>CATNCS010000012.1 GCA_950097245.1 uncultured Oscillospiraceae bacterium
GTTTACAGGTTTTCTTTAAAGAACTGCTCCATAGCGGCAAAATTGGCCTCCTCGTTGCCGCCCTCCACGGTGACAGTGACGGTCTCGCCGGTCTTGATGCCCATGCCCATAATGGCCATAAGCTTGGTGGCGGCGGCGGACTTGCTGCCGTCCGCCTTGGCGATGGTTACGGTGCTGTCCAGAGCCTTGGCGGCCTTGGCCAGCATGCCGGCGGGGCGGGCGTGAACGCCTACGGGATCGGTGATGGTGTACTGGAATTGTTTCATAATAATACCTTCCTTTCAAATAAATGATTAATTTAAATTAGTATACCACAAAGCATGAAAAAAATCAATCTCCATCCTGCCCCGTCCGGTTAAGATATTTTGTCCTTCGCCGCAGACGGGCGGAGAACATGTCTGTTTCTCCGGGACACGATTTTAAAGGGTGACATAATTCTTAATTTTTTATGAATTGATGGCCCTGACTCTTGCCGAAGGAGGTCGAACCGAGTATACTTGGAGGGAATCATGTTTGGGGAGGGACCCCTTTTGGAAGAGAGATATTTAAATGTGCGCCGGCGGCGCTCGGACTATCGGGACGATCCGCCGCCCAGCCGTATGGTGCCCGGCCGGAAAGCCCCTCCCCGCAAAAAGGCCAGACAAAAGCGCGGGGCGGTGACCTCCGTGGCTATGGGCTTTTACAAAGCGATTGTTGTCCTCTCTGCCCTCATTGTGGCGGTATACATCGGGTTTTCCCTGATGATTAAGGCCCCGGAGCAGAAGGAGCTCCCCAAGCCGCCCCAGACCGGCAGCTCCCTGGGGCCCAATTTCGGCGCGGACACCAGTACGGCCAACCCGGCCGTCCCGGCGGAGCCCGTGCTGAACCGGCGGGAGGGGGTCTACAACATCCTTCTGGCCGCCACCGACAAGGACGGCACACGTACCGACACTATGATGGTCATGTGCTACGACACGGTGAAGCAGACCGTGGGGGTGGTCTCCGTCCCCCGGGACACCCTGGTGGCCCGGCCGGATGAGCACGTCCACCTGGCCTACGGCAAGGGGGGCGTGGAGCAGCGGGTGGAGGACATCTCTCAGATGCTGGGAATCCCCATCGACGGCTACATCAAGGTGAACATCAAGGGCTTTATTACCCTGGTGGACTATCTGGGAGGCATCGACTTCTATGTCCCCTGCAACATGGACTACGACGACCCCATCCAGGACCTGCATATCCACTACAAGAAGGGTCAGCAGAAGCTGGGGGGCCAGCAGGCCATGGAGGTGGCCCGGTTCCGGAAGAACAACCCGGACGAGAACGGCAGGTCCACCGGCTACTCTGACACCGGCCGCACCCAGACCCAGCAGAAGCTGCTTATCGCCCTGGCCAAGAAGGTGCTGGCCTGGGACAACGTCACCAAGATCAACGGCTTTGTGGAGATCTTCAACAAGAATGTCTCTACCGACCTTACCATGAACGAGCTGCTCTATTTCGCCGGCCAGGCCATGGGCCTGGACCCCTCCTCCGCCGTGGAGACCGCCACCCTGGAGGGCAACGGCTTTGGCAAATACCGGAACAACGTCAAGACTTACAAATACTGCTATGAGCTGGACCCGGAGAAGACTGTGGAGACGGTAAACCGCCTTATCAACCCCTACGACCGGGACCTGACCCTGAAGGATATGAACATCGCCAAGGCGGACAGCTATCACAATTAAAAAAATCCCGCAGTCCGTACAGAACTGCGGGATTTTTTACTGCTCGTTCCCCAGGGTCTGGATCAGCAGGTTGCGCAGGGAGATGGCGCTCTGCCGGTTCATCACAATGGAGGCCACCGTGTCGGCGGCGGGGGTGGCCACGTTCTCGATGCCCCCCTGGGCGTTGACGGTCATGGCGTTCTCCATATACTTGTAGGAGATGTCCAGGGTGACCTCCAGCAGCTGCCCCTCCTTGTCGGATACCTTGCGCAGGCCAAAGGCGTTGGCGTATTCCGGTCTCATTTGCAAAACTCCTTTCAATCCGGTTTATTTGATTTTCTTTCCGTTCAGGACGGCCTCTGCCAGCCGGTCCCCCTCGTAGCGGACCTTCAGGGAGAAGAAGGGCTCGTCCCTCCAGATCAGGTCCAGAAAGATGGCGTCCCCCTCCCAGTGGGGAATTTTTAGCAGCCTGTCCCGGGGGAGCCACTCCAGCACCCCCTCGTCACACTCCTTCAGTGTGCCGGTAAAGCCGTCGGCGGTGAACAGGTGCATATACTCGGTGGGCCAGCGGTCGGAGACGAAGGTGACGATCCCCCGGTAGCGGTAGTCGGTGAGCGTGAGCCCGGTCTCCTCCTCCGCCTCCCGGAGCAGGCAGTCCTCCGGGCTCTCCTTATCCAGGAACTTCCCCCCGATGCCAATCCACTTGTCCCTGTTCAGGTCGTTCTCTTTTTTTACCCGGTGGAGCATTAAATATTCATCTCCGCGCCGGATATAGCAAAGCGTCGTATTGATCACGGTATCCTCCATTTCGTAAAACTGTTGTAATAAGGGCAGGAGCTATGATATAATGACAGGGCCAATGAAACAGGAAAGGATTTGACGCTGTGGCAGAGAACAGGAAAAAAGACTGGGTGTCCGCCGTTTTGGTCGTTCTTTTGATTCTGCTTATACTCGTTTTTTATGAGAACAGCGAGCTTGTCACAGGCGGATATGAGGAGAGCCAGTATACCACCCGGAGCTTTGCCGTCGTTGATATAGAGCAGGACGGCGTGTACGAGGCGGTCCTGCGGGGGACAAGTGAGACCGGAGGCACCGCCTACACCGTGCTGCGGGAGGATGCGGCCAACGGGGTCGTAGTGGGGAATGTGGTCGGCGAGAATGAAACATTCTTTAAAGCCAGCGGGTATTACGGCCACGAATCCTCCGACGGAGAATTTATGCTCTGGAGATATAGCTTTGACCGTGAGGACGTCCCGGAGGCGAGCACTTACGGTGACGGGTCCTGCTATTTGGGCAACATGCCTGTGAGCCAGGAGGAGTACGAGGCCCACCTGCGGAAAATCGGCTGGGACGAGATGGAGGACGCCCTGTTCTATGACTACACCGGCGAGAACATCCGCCGGTTCGCCCCGTAGCAGGCGGGAGACGCTGTACAGGCGTCTCCTGCCTCTTTTATGCCTCAATCAGCTCCACATCCACGGTAAAAAGCGCTCCGTCCCGCATACAGGTGAGGGCGACCGTGTCCCTGGCCCCCAGCTCCAGCTTGAGGCGGGTCAGGTCCTGGATGCCGGTGACGGGCGCGCCGTTGGCCTGCATAATAATGTCCCCGGCCCGCAGGCCCTTGGCCCAGGCGTCGCTGTCCTTCTCCACCACCAGCAGCTCCAGGCCGCCCCCCTCCAGGGCGTGGGTGTTGACGGAGAAGCCGAATCTGCCGGCCCTGACCTCCTCCCCGGCGATGAGGCGGTCGGCCACATACTTCACCCGCCGGGAGGGGATGGCAAAGCCCAGCCCCTCGGCGGAGCCGTCCTCATTGACAATTTTAATGGTGTTGATGCCCACCACCTGGCCGTACTGGTTGAGGAGCGGGCCGCCGGAGTTGCCGTAGTTGATGGCAGCGGTGGTCTGGATCAGGGTCATGCTGACATCGTCCACCTCCACCTCCCGGTCCAGAGAGGAGACAATGCCGTCGGTAAAGGTGGCCCGGTAGCCCAGAGAGTCCCCCAGGGCGGCCACCGGCTCGCCGATACACAGGGTGTTGGAGTCGCCGAACCGGGCGGGGGTGAGGGCGCCGGCCTCCACCTTCAGCACGGCCAGATCCTCCGCCGCGTCGAAGCCCACCAGGCTGGCGGACAGGATCCGGTTGTCGTGAAGCAGCACATTGACCGCCCTGGCCCCAGCTACCACATGGGCGTTGGTGACAATATAGCCGTCCCCGGTGAGCACCACGCCGCTGCCGGCGGAGCTGTACCCCTTGGAGTGGACGGCCTCAATGGACACTGCGGAGGGCAGGCTCTGCTGGTAGATCCGGGGGTAGTCCAGCGCCTCTCCCCGGGTGGGCAGCAGCGTGACGGTTACCCCCGTACCGGTATCCGCCCGGGGGATGGAGGGAGGCGTGTCGTCCAGCTGGCTGTCCTGCTCCTCTCCGAAGGAGGGGGAGTAGTCCCGGTCCCAGATGACCGCCCGCCGGATAAAATACCGCTCCAGCAGGGCGACGGACAGGCAGATCACCAGGATCAGGGACAGCAGCCCCATAAACCAGGGCCACCTGCGGCCCCGCCGCCGGGGCCGCAGCACCGGCCGGACAGGCTGAGCGCTCCCCGCCGGAATGTGGACGGCGGGGGGATCGGGAAATGGGTGCCCGGGCCGCTCCCAGTCGCCGCCCTGCCACAGTCCACCGTTTTGGTTGTCCATTGCAATCCCCCCTGTGGGGGCCGCCGCCCTCGGCGGCCCGTTTTAATCATCCGGCAGTTCATAGAGTGCGGGCCGGCGAAGGCGCCGGCCCCTACAAATCTCACGCCAGCGTCAGCGTGAAATGAAACTGGGTCACCCCATCCTCGCTGGTGACGGTGATGCTCTCCTTTAGATTACCCAGGATGGTCTTGACAATATACAGCCCCAGGCCCACGCCCTCCCGGTCCATGGAGCGGGAGTAGTCCGCCTTGTGAAACCGCTCGAAGAGCAGGGGCAGCTCGTCCGGGGGGATGGTGGCCCCCAGATTGCGGATGGTGGTATGGGCCTTGCCGTCCTTTTTGGTGATCTGAACGGTGATGGCGGTGCCGGGGGCGGCGAATTTGGCCGCGTTGTCCAGCAGGTTGTAGCACACCTGGGTGATGGAGTCCGGGTCGCCCCACACCATCAGCTTGTCCTCGGGCATGTGGACCTCCACATCCAGCTGCCGGTCGGTGATCTTGGTCTCCAGGCTGATGAGCACCCGGGACATGACCTCGGTGAGGTCGAAGGTCTCCTGGGCGGTGACGGTGCTCTCCGCCAGAGCGTTCAGCCGGGACAGGTCCAGCATCCGCCGCACCAACCGGCTGAGCCGCCTGGTCTCCGACACCACGATCTCCAGCGACTCCCGCTCCCGCTCCGGGGGGATGGTGCCGTCCAGAATGCCCTCAGCGAAGCCGGCGATGGTGGTCATGGGGGTCTTCAGCTCGTGGGAGACGTTGGCGATGAAGTCGGCCCGCTGGCTCTCCACCTTCTCCAGGGAGTTGGCCATGGAGTTGAAGGCCTCGGCCAGGTCGCTGACCTCGTCGCCCCGGTCCTCATAGCCGGTGACCCGGACGTCAAACTCCCCCTGGCCGAATTTTCGGGCCGCCTCGGCCATCTCGTTCAAGGGCCTGGTCTGGTAGGCGGAGGTGAGGGTGCTGGCGATCACCGAGATGAGGAAGACCACCACGGCGGAGAAGAAAAAGATGGTGGCAGTGGAGGACCACATCTCAGACAGGTTGGAGGCGCTGGCCCCCACCAGGACAATCCCCTGGATGATGGGCAGGGCGCCGATCTGGTTTGTGACAGGGAGGGCGGAGGTGTACCGCCGCTCCTGAAAGATGCCGCCCAGGGTGGTAACGCCGCTGTAGGAGCCCTCCTTCATCACACGGGTGACCACATCCTCAGGCAGCTGGCTGTTTTCCGGGGCATAGAGGCGGCTGCCGTCGGTGGCGTAGAGGACCTTGCCGTTGCCGTCGGCCACCATGATGTGGGAGTTGGAGATCATGGCGATGGAGGCCATATAGCTGCTGTAGAACTCGTCCTGTACGTCCAGGGTGAGGTAGCGCCGGTAGTAGGTGGAGGTAAAGCTGGCGATGTAGCCCGTGTTGCGGATGGCCGAGTCCCGAGTCTCTCCGATGATATACCGGTAGGACAGCAGCATAAAGGCCCCGGCCAGCAGGGTGAAGGAGAGCAGCATGATGCTCACCATCATGGTCAGCTGACGGCGATATAAAGAGCGCATAATTACCCCGCCGTCCCCAGCTCAAATTTATAGCCCACGCCCCACACGGTCTTCAGCCGCCACTGGTCGCTGACCCCCTCCAGCTTCTCCCGCAGGCGCTTGATGTGTACGTCCACCGTCCGGCTGTCGCCGAAGTAGTCAAAGCCCCACACCTCATCAAGGAGCTGGTTCCGGGTAAACACCCGGTTGGGGGAGGAGGCCAGGTGGAACAGCAGCTCCAGCTCCTTGGGCGGGGTGTCCACCCGCTGGCCGTCCACCAGCAGCTCGTAGGAGTCCAGGTTGATGACCAGCTTGTTGAAGGACAGCTTTTTCTCCCCGCTCTCCTCCTCCACGCCGCTGCGGCGGAGGACGGCGTGGATGCGGGCCAGCACCTCCTTCATCTCAAAGGGCTTGACAATGTAGTCGTCGGCGCCCTGCTCCAGGCCGGACACCTTGTCCTCCGTCTCCCCCTTGGCGGTGAGCATGATAACGGGGGTCTTGTCCCCCTCCCGGATCTTTTTCAGCACGGACCAGCCGTCCATAATGGGCAGCATCAGGTCCAGCAGCACCAGGTCGGGCTGGAAGGAGCGGAACAGCTCCACCCCCTTGCCCCCGTCCTTGGCCACCTGGGTCTCAAAGCCCTCCTTCTCCAGATAGAGGTGGAGCAGCTCGGCGATGTTGGCGTCGTCCTCGACGATCAGGACCTTCTTCGGCATAAACGGACACCTCGTTCTTTTTGTAAAACTGTGCAGGGGCGGATATCATCCGCCCGCAAATAGAGGCTGGTTAAACGGGCGGATGATATCCGCCCCTACGGAATCATTATCTCTTATTATACCGCAAATGGAGATGCTTGGGTGAATAATCTGTAAATTACGGTGTTTTCTGCACCTCCACATAGGAGCGGTCCACCTGGACCACGGGGAAGTAGCGGTCAGACAGGCCCTTGATTCCCTCATAGAGGGCGGCCCGGACCTGGACGTCAGACAGCCGGAAGCCGTAGGGGACCACCACGTCGAAGAGGATATTGGTGTGGATGGGCCCGGCGGTAATCCGAAAGTCGTGAATGGTGAGGACGGGGTCGATCCCTTTGGCGATCTCCTCCACCTGGTTCCGGAGGGCCTGGGTGCGCTCGTCCCGCATCACCGGGTCCATATGGATACAGGTCTCAATGTGGTGTTTGGCCTTCAGCTCACGCTCAATGTGGTCGATCACGTCGTGGATGGCCAGGAAATCGCCGTCGGCGGGCACCTCGGCGTGGAAGGACATCATGGCCCGGCCGGGGCCGTAGTCGTGATAGACCAGGTCGTGGATGCCCATGATGTACTCGTGTCCCAGGACAATGCGGTCGATATCGGCGGCCAGCTCCCGGTCCATAGGCCGGCCCAGCAGGGGGTCGACGGTGTCCTTGGCGGCCCCCCAGCCGGTGCGCAGGATGAACAGGGCTACCGCCAGCCCCAGCCAGCCGTCCAGGGGCAGGGCGAAGAAGCGCCCGGCCAGCAGGCCCAGCAGCAGGATGCCGGTGCCCGCCGCGTCTGACAGGGAGTCGGCGGCAGTGGCGGCCAGGGCGGCGGACTGGATGCGCCGGGACAGGGCCCGGTTAAACCAGAACATCCACAGCTTTACCCCGATGGAGACGGCCAGAATGACCGCCGACAGGGTGGAGAACACCACCGGCTCCGGGTGGAGAATCTTGTCCACCGAGGACTGGACCAGCTCCACCCCCACCAGCAGGATCAGCAGCGCCACTACCAGCCCCGCCAGATACTCCATCCGGCCGTGGCCGAAGGGGTGCTCCTCGTCCGCCTCCTGGCCGGCCAGATGAAAGCCCACCAGGGTGACCACCGAGGAGGCAGCGTCCGACAGGTTGTTGAAGGCGTCGGCGGTGACGGCGATGGAGGAGGTGACGATTCCGGCCAGCAGCTTGCCCAGAAAGAGGAGCAGATTCAGGGCGATGCCGATCCCCCCGGAGAGAATTCCACAGCGCTGCCGGCTCTCAGGGGCCTGAGGGTCCTTGCTGTGAAGACAGAAATTGATAAAAAAGTCCACGAAAAGAGAGCACCTCACAACTTGAAAATTTTGAAATCTCAATTAAATTTTGCTCTGTAATCTTTTTATTTTCTCATACAATTTGACATTTGTCAAGATAAAGTCCTGACAAGAATTGAGAAAAAAAGAATTAACCTCTGCAAAAACCAGAACGATGTACAGTCTGAAATCAATTGTCCGCATTATGCGGACAAAATTTAGCGCACTAAATTTTTGTGGAAATTTACGAATAAGCGCTGCCCCGCAAAACATGCCACCGTCAATTTCCCTTGATTTCTCTGGAAATTCATGCTAAGATAAACAAACATATGTCCCTGTTTGAGGAAAAATGCAGGGAAAGGGGGGCCGCGTTATTCCGGATTGTACACCGTAGAAAAACAGATGGACATTACATTTTGAAAGCTTGAAGGAGAGAAATAAATGGCAAAGAATAAAAGCACCCAGAAGGTCAGCGCATACAACCGCTGGCTGAACGGCATCGAAGCCGTGGGCAACAAGCTGCCCCACCCCGTCGCCCTGTTCGGAATCTTCTGTCTGTTTATCATTGTTGTTTCCGCCATCTGCGCTATGGCGGGAGTGTCCGCCACCGGTAAGCTGATCTCCAACGGCGAGCTGGCGGAGACCACCGTTACCGCCGTCAGCCTGCTGACCAAGGACGGCCTGGCCTACATCTTCTCCCACGCGGTGAGCAACTTTACCTCCTACGCCCCCCTGGGCATGGTGCTGGTTGCCATGCTGGGCGTGGGCGTGGCTGAGCAGTCCGGCATGATTAACGCCCTGCTGAAGCAGACCGTGAAGGCCACCCCCAAGTCCCTCATCACCCCCGTGGTGGTCTTCCTGGGCGTTATGTCCAACATCGCCTCTGACGCGGGCTACGTAGTGCTGATCCCCCTGGGCGCCATGGTCTTCCGGGCCTACGGCCGTCACCCCATGGCCGGCCTGGCCGCCGCCTTCGCCGGCGTGTCCGGCGGCTTCTCCGCCAACCTGCTGGTGGGCACCACCGACCCCCTGCTGGCCGGCATCACCCAGACCGCTGTGACCATCATCGACCCCAACTACCATGTGCAGGTGATGGGCAACTACTGGTTTATGTTTGTCTCCACCTTCCTCATCACCATCGTGGGCACCATCGTCACCGATTTCATCGTGGAGCCCCGGCTGGAGTCCTTCAGCGGCGAGCTGCTGGGGGAGGAGGACGAGTCCCTCACCACCATCACCGACGCCGAGCGCAAGGGCCTGCGCCGGGCCGGCATCACCGCCCTGGTCTTTGTGGTCATCGTGGTGGCCTGCTGCATCCCCGCCAACTCCTTCTTCCGGAATGAGAAGGGCGCCCTGCTGGGCCGTCCCGCATCCCCCCTGATCGAGGGCATCGTGGTCCTCATCGCCCTGCTGTTCTTCCTGCCCGCCGTGTCCTTCGGCAAGACCGTGGGCACCTTTAAGGACCACCGGGAAATCTGCAACGCCTTGGGCAAGTCCATGGCCACCATGGGCTCCTTCCTGGCCCTGGCCTTCGTCTCCTCCCAGTTCATCCAGTACTTCAACTACACCAAGCTGGGCACCATCATCGCCCTGAACGGCGCCAACTTCCTGGACTCCATCGACATCGGCCTGATCCCGCTGATGGTCATTTTCGTGCTGTTCTCCGCGTTCATGAACCTGTTCATGGGCTCCGCCTCCGCCAAGTGGAACATCCTGGCCCCGGTGTTTGTCCCCATGTTCATGCTGCTGGGCTACAGCCCCGAGCTGTCCCAGCTGGCCTACCGCATCGGCGACTCCTGCACCAACGTCATCACCCCGCTGATGACCTACTTCGCCGTTATTGTGGTCTTCGCCCAGCGCTACGACAAGAAGGCGGGCATCGGCACCATTACCGCCACCATGCTGCCCTACTCCATCGCCTTCCTGATCTTCTGGACCATCCTGCTCATCATCTGGCTGGCGATCTCCCAGGCCACCGGCGGCTTCCCGCCCATCGGCATCGACACCGGCCTGTTCTACCCCGCCGTCTGACCTGTTCCATCTGCCCAGGGCGGCCCGCCGGCCGCCCTCTTAAATTAAAAGGAGGTTTTTCCTATGATTAACAAGGAACGTCTGCTCAGCACCTTTTTAGACTATGTCCAGATTGACAGCGAGAGCACCCACGAGGGGGCCATGGCCGCCCGCATTGCCCAGGATCTGAAGGCCATCGGCTGCCAGGTCTATGTGGACAACAGCGGCGAGCAGACCGGCAGCGAGACGGGCAACCTGTACTGCACCCTCCCCGGCAACGCCGACGGCGAGCCCATTCTCTTCGCCGCCCACATGGACACGGTGGTCCCCGGCGTGGGGGTGAAGCCCGTGATTACCGACGGCGTGATCCGCAGCAGCGGGGACACCGTTCTGGGGGGCGACGACAAGTCGGGCGTCGTGGCCATCGTGGAGGCCCTGCGCACCATCGTGGAGCAGAACCTGCCCCACCCCACCATCGAGGCGCTGTTCACCGTCTGTGAGGAGATCGGCCTGCGGGGCTCCCGCCATATGGACTACAGCCGGATCACCGCCAAAAAGGCCGCCGTGCTGGACAGCAGCGGCGACGCGGGCAAGATCATCGTCTCCGCCCCCGGACAGTATAAGCTGAACGCCGTCGTCGTCGGCCGCCGGGCCCACGCGGGCGTGGCCCCCGAGGAGGGCATCAGCGCCATCCAGGTGCTGGCCGAGGCCATCTCCAACATGAAGCTGCTGCGCATCGACGAGGAGACCACCGCCAACATCGGCACAATTTCCGCCCAGTACGCCACCAATATTGTCCCCGAGCGGGCGGAACTCATCGGCGAGTGCCGCAGCCGCCGGGACGACAAGCTGGAGGCCCAGGGCAAGCACATGATGGACTGCCTCCAGGCCGCCTGCGACAAGTACGGCGCCACCCTGGAGGGGGGCCTGACCCGCGCCTACAGCGCCTACTCCCACGCTGAGGACGACCCCTTTGTCCAGGAGATTATGGCCGCCTGCCGCAAGGCCGGCCTGGAGCCCTCTCTGGCCGCCAGCGGCGGCGGCAGCGACGCCAACAACATGAGCGCCAACGGGCTGAAGGCTCTGGTGCTGGGCACCGGCATGGCCAAGGTCCATACCGTCCAGGAGGAGATCACCGTCAAAAACCTGGAGGACACCGCCGCTCTGGTGCTGGCAATGGCGGTGAAATAAGGGGGGCCGCCGGAGAAAGGGGAAAATCGTCCGCAAATGTTTACAAAAAGTTCATTGCTGTGTCATGATTTAGCCGTATTCCTGTTTTATGATGGTACCGTAGTCAAGTGAATGAAATGTATCTCCTTTCTCTCTCCTTTACAACACACAGCAAAACGCCCCGGCCGTAAGGCCGGGGCGTTTTGCTGCCCGCCGAGGGGACCGGAGTTTACAAAAAGTTCACGGCAATGTCATGAAATCGCCGTATTTGTATTTTATCATAACATCGTAGCTAGGCTACAACATGTATCTCCCATTTCTCCCTCTCCTTTTACAACACACACAGACAGAACGCCCTGGCCGTAAGGCCGGGGCGTTCTGTCTGACTGCCGAAGACGGTTCGCCGGGAGAAGGACTGAATTGATTGGGCGCAATCACCAAAAATGAAAATCAAAAATTGTCTAATCGGTAGAATCTTTTTTCAGTCCGCCATTCTGGCTTGACTTCTTTTTCCGGCGACGCTATGATAATTTCACATTTATGTTGGAATGTTACCGGTCCGCCGGGCTTGACCAACTCTGTCTGAGCTTACCCGCGCTTTTTACGCGGATAGAGGGGCGGGGTTGGTTTGTTTTTTAGGGGGAGGGCGGAGGATTTGCGCATCAAAAAGGTCATCAACAACAACATCCTCTGCGTGGTGGACGACAGGGGCGGCGAGATGATTGTCACCGGCAGGGGGCTGGGCTTCAAGCGGAAGATCGGCGAGCGGGTGGACCCGGCCCTGTTTGAAAAGACCTACCACATGGAGGGCAAGGCGGAGCAGCGCAAGCTGCGGGAGTTGGTGGCCCAGATCCCCATTGAGCACCTGAAGCTGACCCAGGACCTGATTGAATACATCAAGAGTCAGATATCCACCCCTCTGAACGAGTCCCTGCTCATCACCCTGGCCGACCACATCAGCTTTGCCATCAAGCGCAGGGAGGAGGGCATCGAGTTCACCAACCCCCTCCAGGGGGCCATTATGAGCTACTACCCCACCGAGTATCACCTGGGCCAGCACTGCCTGCGGGTAATCCGGGAGGAGACCCGCGTGGACCTGAACCCCAGCGAGGCGGCCTTTATTACCCTGCACATCGTCAACGCCGAGCTGAACACCAGCATGAGCGTGATGTACGACATCACCAAGCTCATCGAGGGGGCGCTGGAGGTGGTGGAGTACTTCTACCGGAAATCCTTCGACCGGGAGTCGCTGGACTTCAACCGCTTTGTGGTCCACCTGCGCTACTTCGCACAGCGGCTGTTCCAGGCCGCCCCCCGGAAGGAGGAGGAGTACGATGCGGACTTTCAGGAGATGATTATCCGCAGCTGCAAACAGCACTACAAATGCGCCCAGTGTATCGGCGAATACATCGAAAAGGCCTATCAGAAGGAGGTCTCTCCCGAGGAGCTGATATACCTGACCATCCACCTGAAGCGGATCAACCTGGGCAAGAAATAACGGGATCGTGACCTTAAGCGGGCGAAACCCGTGCGATGCGTACCAGTGACGTCCGGTGCGCATGGTATGGGTTTTTATAATTTCAGCCAGACTACAAGCAAGGAGGACATGTTATGAAGGACAAAATCTTTGGCGTACTGCAGCGGGTGGGCCGCTCGTTCATGCTGCCCATCGCCCTTCTGCCCGTGGCCGGACTGCTGCTGGGCGTGGGCAGCTCGTTCACCAACCAGACCATGCTGGAGACCTACGGCCTCACCGGCGTGATCTACGAGGGCGGTATTCTCTACACCGTGCTGGACATCATGAACCAGTGCGGCAGCGCCGTATTCAACAACCTGGCCCTGCTCTTTGCCATGGGCGTGGCCATCGGCATGGCCAAAAAGGAGAAGGAGGTGGCCGCCCTGTCCGGCGCCATCGCCTATCTGGTGATGAACACCGCCATCTCCGCCATGATTACCGCCCGGGGCGGCGTGGAGGCCATGGCGGCCAACACCACCACCTCCACCCTGGGCATCACCACATTGCAGATGGGCGTGTTCGGCGGCATCATCGTGGGCCTGGGGGTGGCCGCCCTCCACAACCGGTTCTACAAGATCCAGCTGCCCCAGGTGCTCTCCTTCTTCGGCGGCACCCGGTTCGTCCCCATCGTGTGCACCATCGTGTTCGTGGCGGTGGGCATCGCCATGTTCTATGTCTGGCCGGTGGTCCAGATGGGCATCGCCGCCCTGGGCAGCCTGGTCCTCCGGTCCGGGTATGCCGGCACCTGGATCTACGGCATCCTGGAACGGGCCCTCATCCCCTTCGGGCTGCACCACGTGTTCTATATGCCCTTCTGGCAGACCGCCATGGGCGGCGCCGCTGTCATCGACGGCGTGACCATCCAGGGGGCCCAGAATATCTTCTTCGCCGAGCTGGCCTCCAAGTCCACCCAGGTCTTCTCGGTGGAGGCCACCCGCTTTATGGCGGGCAAGTTCCCCTTTATGATCTTCGGCCTGCCCGGCGCGGCTCTGGCCATGTACAAGGCCGCCAAGCCTGAAAAGCGGAAGGCGGCCGGCGGCCTGCTCATCTCCGCCGCCCTGACGGCTATGCTCACCGGCATCACCGAGCCCCTGGAGTTCACCTTCCTCTTCGTCGCTCCCCTGATGTACGCCGTCCACTGCGTCTATGCCGGCCTGTCCTACATGCTGATGCACATCTTCAACGTGGGCGTGGGCATGACCTTCTCCGGCGGCATCATCGACCTGACCCTCTTCGGCATCCTCCAGGGCAACGCCAAGACCCACTGGATCTGGGTGCCCATTGTGGGCGCGGTGTACTTTGTGCTGTACTACTTCACCTTCTACCTGATGATTACCAAAATGAACCTGAAGACCCCCGGCCGGGAGGACGAGGGGGAGGAGACCAAGCTCTTCACCCGGTCCGATTTCAAGGCCAAGACCGGCGTGGGCCCCGACGGCTCCGCCCCCGCAGGCGTGTCCGACCCCGTGTCCGCCCTGATTCTCAAGGGTCTGGGCGGCAAGGCCAACCTGTCCGACGTGGACTGCTGCGCCACCCGCCTCCGTGTCACCGTCATCGACGCGGACAAGGTGTCTGACGCTATGCTGAAGCAGTCCGGGGCCTCCGGCGTCATCCACAAGGGCAACGGCGTCCAGGTAGTCTACGGGCCCCAGGTGGCGGTAATTAAATCCAACCTGGTGGACTTTATGGATTCCCCCGAGTCCGACCGGCTGGACAGCGTATCCGCCCCCGCCCCTGCGGCCCCCACCGCCAAGGCCCCCGTGGAGAAGAAGCAGGACGCGGTAATGTCCGCCCATATGAACGGCGCCGTGGTCCCCATGGCCGAGGTCCAGGACGAGGCCTTCTCCACCTGCGTGCTGGGGGAGGGCGTGGCCATTGAGCCCTCTGAGGGCAAGCTGTTCGCCCCCGCCGACGGAGTGGTTGACAACCTCTTCGATACCCACCACGCCATCGGACTGGTCACCGACGACGGCGTGGAGCTGCTGCTCCACATCGGGATCAACACCGTGGAGCTGGGCGGCAAGCATTTCACCGCCCATGTGGCGGTGGACCAGAAGGTGAAGAAGGGCGACCTGCTCATCTCCTTCGACATGGAGGCCATCAAGGCGGCGGGTTATCTGCTGACCACCCCCATGATCGTCTGCAACACCGACGACTATCAGAGCATCACCTCCACTGCGGAGGGCCGGATTGAGGCCGGCGCCCCCCTGCTGGAAATCAAAGGCTGATTTTCCGGAGATTGAGGCATAAAGCCGGCCCCGCCTGAGAAGGCGGGGCCGGCTTGCGCTGATATTCAGTTCTTCAGGCTCTGCATGGGGGCGGGGATGCGGCCCCCCCGGTCCACAAACTCCTTGGCGGAGAAGGGGTGCACCGGCTGGACGGGGGCGGAGCCCAGCAGCCCGCCGAACTCCACCGTGTCCCCCACCTTGCAGCCGGGGGCGGGAATGATGCGCACGGCGGTGGTCTTGGAGTTGACCATGCCGATGGCCGCCTCGTCGGCGATGATGGCGGAGATGGTCTCTGCGGGGGTGTCGCCGGGGACGGCGATCATGTCCAGCCCCACGGAGCAGACGCAGGTCATGGCCTCCAGCTTGTCCAGGGTGAGGGCCCCGGACCGGGCGGCGGCGATCATGCCCTCGTCCTCGCTGACGGGGATAAAGGCCCCGGACAGCCCGCCCACAGCGGAGGAGGCCATCACGCCCCCCTTCTTCACCGCATCGTTGAGCAGGGCCAGGGCGGCGGTGGTGCCGTGGGTGCCGCACACCTCCAGGCCCATCTCCTCTAAAATACGGGCCACGCTGTCTCCCACGGCGGGGGTGGGGGCCAGGGACAGGTCCACAATGCCAAAAGGGGTGTCCAGCCGGCGGCTGGCCTCCTGGGCCACCAGCTGGCCCATGCGGGTGATACGGAAGGCGGTCTTCTTCACCGTCTCGGCCACCACATCGAAGGGCTGTCCCTTCACGTCCTGGAGGGCGTGGTACACCACGCCGGGGCCGGAGACCCCCACGTTGATGACCCGCTCGGGCTCACCCACTCCGTGGAAGGCCCCGGCCATAAAGGGGTTGTCCTCCACGGCGTTGCAGAACACCACCAGCTTGGCGCAGCCGAAGCCGCCCTTGTCGGCGGTTTTCTCCGCCAGCTCCTTGATGGTGCGGCCCATGAGGGCCACCGCGTCCATGTCGATGCCCGCCTTGGTGGAGCCCACGTTCACCGAGGAGCAGACCACGTCGGTGACGGCCAGGGCCTCGGGGATGGAATTGATGAGGATGCGGTCGGCGTCCGTCATCCCCTTCTGCACCAGGGCGGAGAAGCCGCCGATAAAGTTGACGCCGGTGGTCTTGGCCGCCCGGTCCAGGGCCTGGGCGAAGGGGACATAGCTGTCCGTCTCCGCGGCGGCCCCCACCAGGGCGATGGGGGTGACCGAGATGCGCTTGTTGACAATGGGGATGCCGAACTCCTTCTCAATGGCCTGGCCGGTGGCCACCAGCTTTTCGGCGTAGCGGGTAATTTTATCATACACCTTGTCACAGGCGATTTTGATATCGCTGTGGGCGCAGGACAGCAGGGAGATGCCCATGGTGATGGTGCGCACATCCAGGTGCTGCTGGTCGATCATCTGGATGGTCTGCATAATTTCGTGTTGGTTGAGCACTGATGTTGCCTCCTTCGTAGGGGCGCACATTGTGCGCCCGTCCTTTCGGGGTCGTCCAAGTATCGCGGGCGCACAATGTGCGCCCCTACATATTTCAAATCCGATGCATGGCGTTAAAGATGTCCTCCCGCTGGATGCGGATGGACAGCTCCTGCTCCTTGCCGGCCTGTTCCAGGATGTCGGCCATCTCTCCGATGGACTGCTCACAGGCAGCGGTGTCCACCAGCATGACCATGGTAAAGAACTCCTGCAAAACGGTCTGGGTGATGTCCAGGATGTTGATGTTGTGCTTGGCCAGCAGGGAGCACACGGCGGCGGTGATGCCCACCCGGTCCTTGCCGATGACGGTAACAATGGCTTTCATAGCTGTAATTCCTTTCCATAACCGGCGGGCGGCCACAGGCCGCCCCTACGGCGATATTGTGTTGTAGGGGCCGCCGCCCACGGCGGCCCGTCGTTGTGGTATGCGGGAACCCGGGCCGCCGAGGGCGGCGGCCCCTACATTCAATTCAATTCATCCAAGGTCAGCTCAAACCCATCCAGGAAGTGGTCCATGAAGTACTTCAGGGCGGGGCTGGGGTTCTTGCACAGGGCGGCGTAGGTCTGTTCCCTGGCCTTTTTAAACTCGGTGTTGCCCGCCTTCAGCTCCTCCACGCACTTGAGATAGGCGGACAGCTTGTCCGCCGCCTTGACAATGGCGTGGACCTCAGGGTCGGGGATGGTGACGGCCTCCTCAAAGTCGGGGCGCAGGTCTGGGGGGAGCATGGACAGCAGCTTGCGCTCCGCCACCGACTCCACATCCTTGTAGGCGGACTGGATGTCCGGGTTGTCGTACTTGATGGGGGTGGGCATGTCGCCGGTGAGAATCTCACTGGCGTCGTGGTACAGGGCGGCCACCGCCACCGCGCCGGGGTCGATCTGTCCGCCGAAATAGCGGTTCTCAATCACGGCCAGGGCGTGGGCCAGCACCGCCACCTGGTGGGAGTGCTCCTGGATGTTCTCCAGCCGGGTGTTGCGCATCAGGCCCCAGCGGTTGATGTACCGCATCCGGGAGATCATGGGGAAAAAGTTGTAGGCCAAAATAAAACGCTCCTTTTGTAAAGTCCCCCTATTCTACCATAGCAAACGGTGGTTGTAAACCGGAAAACGTTCAGGAGAGCGCAAAAAAGCCCCTATCAAAAGGGGCCTTTTTCGCTGCGGCGGGACGGGGGATTCCTGTCACTCGAACCACGCCACCGCCCGGATGGGCGAGCCGTCGCAGTTTTCCAGCTTCAGGGGAAAGCAGCTGAACCAGAACAGGTCCTCCCCGCACTGCCCCAGGTTTTTCAGGTTCTCGATGTTGACGATGTCCGTGTCCCGGAACAGCTCCCTGTGCCGGGTCAGGTCGGCGTCGGCGATGGGGTCCAGGCCGATGACGTCGAAGCCGATGCCCTTGTACCGGCCCGCCTTGATATAGGCCAGCACCTCCATATCGACACAGGGGTAGTCGCCGAAGTAGGCGTCACTCCCCCATTTCTCGTCCCAGCCCAAATAGAACAGCAGGAAGTCCGCCCGGTCCGCCTGGTCTCCGTACCGGCGGATGTGGTCCATGGTGATGGCCTCTCCCTCAGCCAGGTCCCGGCAGTCGATGACCAGCGCCCTGCCGATGAACTGCTCCGGAGGGAACCGGTCCAGGGTAGTCCTGCCGGCAAAGAGGTGGGCGGGCGGGTCCATGTGGGTGCCGGTGTGGGTAAACATGGTCAGTTTGGTCTCTTTAAAGCCGTCCCTCTCATAGCTGTTGGCCGGCTCAAACCTCGGGGGCTCCGTGCCGGGGTAGACCGGCATATCCGCCTGGATGGTGTGGGTCAGATCAATCACTCTCATGGCGCGGGCCTCCTCAGTGGTTGGCCATCTCGTAGATCTTCAGGCAGTCCGCCTCATAGAGCACCTTGGCCGTGCCCTTCTTCCCGCCGCCGGCCACAATGCACATCTTCGCCATGGTCTCCAGCTGCTCCTGGGTGGGGGCGATGCCCAGCTCAGAGAAGCAGGTGGGCATGTGGATGGAGCGGTAGAAATCCTCCATGGCCTCGATGCCCTTCAGGGCAATGTCCTCAGGGGCGCCGGTGTCCTCCACCCCCATGACGTTGACGGTGAACTTGACAAACCGGTCCAGGCAGTCCCGGTATACATACCGGGCCCAGCTGCCCCACACGGCGGCCAGGCCGGCCCCGTGGGTCACGTCGAACATGCCGCCCATCTCGTGCTCCAGGCCGTGGCAGGCCCAGTCGCCGCCGTCGCTGCCGCAGCCGGTGAGGCCGTTGTGGGACAGGCTGCTGGCCCACATGACCTCCGCCCGGGCGTCGTAGTCGGCGGGGTCGTCCCGGAGGGCCACGGCGTTCTTCATCACCGTGCGCATCAGGCCCTCGGCCAGGCTGTCGGTGAGCTCCATGGTGCCGTTGGGGGTGAAGTACCGCTCCATGGTGTGCATCAGGATGTCCACGCAGCCGCTGGCCGTCTGGTAGGGGGGCAGGGTGGCGGTGAGCTCCGGGTTCATCACGGCAAATTTTGGCCGGCAGATGTCGTTATTGTAGCCCCGCTTGACGCCGCCCTCGTCTTTTGTAATCACGCTACTGTTGCTCATCTCGCTGCCCGCAGCGGCGATGGTGAGCACCGCCCCCACCGGCAGGCAGGCTTTGGCCTGACGGGTGTGGTCGTACAGCTCCCACACGTCGGCCTCCTCCGCCAGGCCGTAGGCGATGGCCTTGGCCGAGTCGATGACGCTGCCGCCCCCCACCGCCAGGATGAAGTCCACGCCCTCCCGGCGGGACAGCTCGATGCCCTGATACACCAGGGACAGCCGGGGGTTGGGCACCACGCCGCCCAGCTCAATGTGGGCGACGCCCGCTTTGTCCAGCGACGCTTTGATCCGGTCCAGCAGCCCGGAGCGGACCACGCTGCCACCTCCGTAGTGGATAAGCACCTTTTCGCGGCCCTGTTCCTTCACCAGCGCGCCGGTCCGCTCCTCCGCGCCCCTGCCGAAGACCACCTTGGTGGGGGTATAATAGGTAAAATTGAACATGATCTGTCCTCCTGTTTTTTGATAGAGCTATTATACCACGAAAGTCCGCCCGCCACAAGGGAAAGCCCTTGTATCCTTCCAAAATATGGGGTACAATAGGGAAAAACCATCGGGAGGACCACCATGAAAACCATCGCGGTCATCGACGACGACATCCACATCGGCAACGTTCTGGAGGAGCTGCTCCAGCGGGAGGGCTACGCCGTAATCCGGGCCTACTCCGGGACGGAGGCGGTGCTGCTGCTGGAGCGGCAGCGGCCCGACCTGGTACTGCTGGACCTGATGCTGCCCGGCCTGTCCGGGGAGGAGGTGCTGGCGAAGATCGAGGGGATTCCGGTGATGGTGGTCAGCGCCAAGGTGGGGGTGGAGAACAGAGTAAGCCTGCTTCTCAAAGGGGCGGTGGACTACCTGGAAAAACCCTTCGACAGCCGGGAGCTGCTGGCCCGGGTGGCCCTCCGCCTGCGGGAGAGCGCCGCCCCCGGACTGTCCGTCCCGCTGGAGGCTGGCCCCCTGCGGCTGGACCCCGCCTCCCACGCCGTCACCGCGGCGGGGGCCCCTGTTCATCTCACCAAGACGGAGTACGCCATTTTGAAGCTGTTTCTCCAAAACCCCGGCCAGGCCATCGCCAAGTCGGTGATTCTGGACCGCATCTCCGCCGATACCCCCGACTGCACCGAGAGCTCGCTGAAAATCCACGTGAGCAACCTGCGGAAAAAGCTGCGGGACGCCACCGGACAGGACCACATTGAGTCGGTGTGGGGGATTGGGTTTAAGTTGAATCCGTAAATCTTTCCTGTTTCTTTACCCTTTTCTTACCCGTTCTCTTTACCCTTTGGGGGTAGACTGGGGCCACTCAAGAAAAGGAGGTTCACTTATGGACTACGTTTTAACCGCCAGCAGCCTGTGGAAGTCCTACAAGGGGTTCCACGCCCTGAGCGGTCTCAACATGGAGGTGCCCCGTGGGGCCATCTACGGCCTGGTGGGCCGGAACGGGGCGGGCAAGACCACCCTCATCCGCCTCATCTGCGGGCTCCAGGCCCCCACCTCGGGGAGCTACACCCTCTTCGGCCTGGACAGCGCCTCCAAGGAGATTCACAGAGCCCGCCGCCGCATGGGGGCGGTGGTGGAGACCCCATCCATCTACCTGGACCTGTCCGCCGCCGACAACATCAAGGAGCAGTACCGGGTGCTGGGCGTCCCCTCGGACCAGGGGGTGAAGGACCTGCTGGAGCTGGTGGGTCTGGCCGACACCGGCAGAAAGAAGGCCCGAAACTTCTCCCTGGGGATGCGCCAGCGGCTGGGCATCGCCATCGCCCTGGCCGGAGACCCGGACTTCCTGGTGCTGGACGAGCCGGTAAACGGCCTGGACCCCCAGGGCATCATCGAGACAAGAGAACTCATTTTAAAGCTGAACCGGGAGCGGCAGATTACCGTGCTTATCTCCAGCCACATCCTGGACGAGCTCAGCCGCCTGGCCACCCACTACGGCTTTATCGACGGGGGCCGGATGGTGAAGGAGGTCAGCGCCCAGGAGCTGGAGGGGGCCTGCCGCAAGTGCCTGCGGGTGGAGGTCACCGACACCCGGGCCCTGGCCCGGGTGCTGGACGGCATGGGCATCGACTACAAGATTCTTACCGAGGGCAAAGCCGACCTCTTCGCCCAGCCGGTGATCTCCCGGCTGTCCGCCGCCCTGGCTGAGGAGGGCTGTGAGCTCCTCTCCGCCCAGGAGCGGGACGAGAGTCTGGAGAGCTACTTTATCAACCTGGTGGGAGGTGGCTCGAAATGACCAACCTGCTGTCCGCCAACCTGTTCCGGCTGAGAAGGAGCCGGCTGTTCTGGCTCAGCCTGCTGCTGACCGCCGCCGCCGGGGCGTGGCAGCCCCTCCAGACCTGGCTGGAATACCAGCGAAAATTCCCTCTGGACGCCGTCTTCTTTGTCTATGCCATGCTCATCGGTCTGCTGCTGTCCGTCTTTCTTTCCCTGCTCTTCGGTGCGGAGTACAGCGACGGCACCATCCGCAACAAGCTGGCCGCGGGACATACCCGAGTGTCCGTCTATCTGGCCAATCTGATCACCGCCGTGTTTGCCGCCCTCACCTTCTGCAGCGTTTACATCCTGTGTACCCTGGCGGTGGGCGTCCCCCTGCTGGGCGGGCCCAAGGCCCCCGGTCCGCTGCTCACCAGTCTGGCCCTCTCCCTGCTGATGGCGGCGGTGTGGTGCGCCATTTTTACCGCCCTCATCATGAATTGCAGCCGCAAGGCCGCCTCGGCGGTGTGCTGTATGCTGCTGTTCCTGCTGATTTTCGGTACCGCGCTTACGATCTATCAGATTTTGGACGCTCCGGAGTTTTATCCCTCCTTTGGTCTGGTGGACGGGGAGATGGTGTCTGAAATGATGCGCAACCCCTCCTACCTCCAGCCGGAGGAGCGGTGGCCGTATGAGCTCCTGCTGGACCTGAACCCCCAGGGCCAGGCTGTCCAGTTCACCGACGGAAGCGTCACCCGGCCTCTGCAAATGCTCCTGTGCTCTGTGGGCGTTTTTGCTGTGACCACCGCTGTCGGAGCGGCACTGTTCCGGCGGAAGGATTTGAAGTGATGCGCAAAAAGGCTCCTTTGGAAAGGAGCTGTCAGCCGCAGGCTGACTGAGGATTGTATTTTGGCGAAGCCAAAATGTGCGAAGCAAATCAGTCTTCGGAAATCTTGTTTACTTCGTATGTTTTGCTCCGCAAAACGCAATCCTCCGCCCCAGTTTGCGAACTGGGGCACCTCCTTTCAAAAGGAGGCTTTGGAACGATGAGGTGAAAAATATGTTCCCCTGGCTGTTATGCGGAATATTGGCGCTGGCTGTGCTGGTGCTGTTAGTCAGGCTCTTCCTGCTCCGCCGCAGTCTGGACGAGATGGTCCAACAGCTGGGGGAGCGTCTGGGTCAGGACACCAACAACCCCATTTTCCTCTCCACCCGGGACGCCCGCGCCCGCCGGCTGGCGGCGGAGCTGAACGCCCAGCTGAAGGAGCTGCGCCGCCTGCGGCAGAAGTTCCAGCAGGGGGACGCGGAGCTGAAGAATGCCGTCACCAGCATCTCCCACGACCTGCGCACCCCCCTCACCGCCATCCAGGGCTACCTGGACCTGCTGGAGCGGGAGGAGCTGCCGGACAACGCCCGGCGCTATCTGGGCCTGATCCGGAACCGGATGGAGGCCATGACCAAACTCACCGAGGAGCTGTTCCGCTACTCCCTGACCACCGACCGGCAGGAGCTGAACCTGGAGCCGGCGGACCTGCGCCGGATTCTGGAGGAGAGTCTGGTGTCCTTCTACGCAGCCATGGGCCAGCGGGGGATTGTCCCCCGCATCTCCCTGCCGGAGGAGCCGGTGATCCGCACCCTGGATTCCTCCGCCGCCGGCCGGGTGTTCGGCAACATCATCAGCAACGCCCTGAAATACAGCGACGGAGACTTTTCCGTCTCTCTGGACCGGGACGGGACCGTCGTCTTCTCCAATTCTGCCCAAAACCTGGACCCGGTGACCACCGCCCGGCTCTTCCACCGGTTTTACACCGTGGAGACCGGCCAGGACTCCACCGGCCTGGGGCTGTCCATCGCCAGACTGCTCACCGAGCGGATGGGCGGGACCATCCGGGCGGACTGCCGGGAGGAACGGCTGTATATCACAGTATCCTTCCCTGCGCTATGAACCTCCCGCCGGTTTTCCGGCGGGAGGTTATGGCCTATGTGCTCTTCTCCGTCGCGATCATGTTGGGCCAGCGGCGCTGGATGAAGTCATCGCCGTACTGCCGATCTAAAAATTCCTCGAAGCTGTTGTTGGGCTCCGGCTGAATCACCCGGGTGTTGTACCGCAGCATAGCAGCGCAGGTGAGCAGGCCGTTGCACACCATAATCGCCACCACCGCCCAGGTCATAATCTTCCCGGCCAGGGCGGGGAATTTCTCAATCAGCCTTGACATCCAAGGATAAATAATCTTGATCCAGAACACGGCCAGTACCCCCCAGAAGAAGCAGAACAGCATGTTGGTCCGCCCACCGATGTTCAGGGGCATGTGGCTATAGTCCCAGAACACGGTGCCGAAGACCAGCTCGGTGAACACGCTGCACATATACTCGTAGGTCCCGCCGATGAAAAAGCCGGCGGCAAAGACGAAAAAGGAGTCCCGGTGGGCCAGCCCCTGAAGGGTTACGGTGAGCACCACCGCCCCCAGCCCCCAGACAAAGCTGAAGGGCCCATAGAGCACGCTGGACCGGCTCATCCAGTGGCCGTTAACCAGACCGCACCAGAAGGTCTCGATGACGTCCCCCAGCAGGGCAGAGGTGAGAAACACCCACACCAGCTTGTCCAAACAGACTCCCTTCGCGAAGGGGTAGATCTCCTGTTCCTCCGGGGACATCTCCCGAATCCCGGGGTAGGCCTTTTGCAGACGCCGCCACACTGCGGCTGTCAGGCGGCGAGCAATCCGCCCTTCGCTGCTGCGGGCCTCCCGCCGCTCATAGGCCTGAACGCCTCCAGTGCGCAGAGTGTATAGCACCCCGAAAAAGTCCGCCGCCATCAGGGCAAAGAGCACCCAGACCAAAATTTTCTTTGCCAGATCGGGTACCAGCGTCGTCAGACCCAGCAGCAAGGGATGAACCACCAGATAGGTGATATAGAAGCAGGCCGCCACCGCCGCGGAAAAGGCCAGTCCCCGCATGCTGCCTCCCAGCACCCGGGGCCGCTCCCCACCCCAGTTTACCTTGGGCCCCAGCCGACTGTTGAGATGATTGGAGAAGCTTTCCACCACAGAGACAATAGCCATAGTAAATAAAAACTGAAGGGCGTAGTGTCCCGCTAAAGCGGGGAGGGTAAGAATGAGCAAATCGAAAGCTCCTCCGTAGGACAACAGAAAGGGCAGGGTAAGAAAGCCTCGATTGCAGAACCGCCGCTTAGTCACGGCGTAGTACAGCACTTCGGCGCACCAGCCTAGAAAAGAGTAAATCAGCAGGTAAAGTGCAAGGTCCAGCCAGTTCATTGTGTTCCGCCTTTCATGGTTTAGGAATACAGCCTGATAATCTCCTCCGCCACCGCCCGCTTGGGGACGCAGCGGTCCATCGACTGGCGGTTGATGTAGCGGTGGGCATCGGGCTCAGACATCTTCAGCTCGCTGATGAGCAGCCACTTGGCCCGGTTGACCAGGCGGATCTCCTCCATCTTCTCCTCAATGGGCTGCACCTTCTTCTCATAGCCCCGCAGCCGCTCCCGGGCGGCGGTCATCCAGTTCAGCCCCCGGAGGATGGCGTCTCTGGGGATGGGCCGGGGCAGGACAAACACCCCGTGCTCCGCCACCCTGGCCTGGACCTGGTCGTACAGCGCCGCCGCCGCGAAGAGCACGGTCACCCCGCCCCCCGTCCGGCAGCTGTCGATGGCAAAGCGGATGCCGGCGTCGTCGGGCAGCGGGGAGTTGACAAAGATAAAGTCGTAGTCCCGGAGGCCCCTGGCCCGTTCGGCGGCACCCACGCTGTTCACCGTAACAACGGGGGAGTAGACGGCCTCAGGCAGAAGGGGGACAAGGGAGCTCTGAAACCGCTCCGACGACGATACAATCAGCACGCTGTATACCCGCTCCTTCAGATTCACGGTCCCTTCCTCCTCTCAGCGTTGTTCCGCGTCCCCTCAGCGGCCGCAGTATGCCGCCAGAATCGCCCCCGGAAGGGCCTTTCTGATAAACTCGCTGCCGGCCGCGGTGCTCCGGGCGGACTGCAGATTTCCGGGCAGCCGGCCAAACCGGGCCAGAGTCCGGGCGTCGGCCTGGTAGAGGTTGAGGTCAGCGGCGGGCGGCAGCTCCAGCCCCTCCTCAATTCCCCGCAGCCCCGCCCGGATCATCAGGGTAAAGGCCAGGTAGGGATTGGCGGCGGGGTCGGGGGAGCGCAGCTCCGCCCGGCGGTACTCCCCTACGGCGGCGGGGATGCGCACCAGCTGGGACCGGTTCTCCCGGGACCAGGAGATATACTGGGGGGCCTTATGGCCGCCGAACCGGGCGTAGGAGGCCTCCACCGGGTTGAGGAAGGCGGTCATCTCACCCACTTTGTCCAGCACGCCGGCCACCATCTCATACAGGTGGTCCCCGCCGTCCGCCCCCTGGACGGACATATTGATGTGGAAGCCGCTGCCCGGGGCGTCCGGCAGGGGCTTGGGGGAGAAGTCGGCGTACAGTCCGTTGCGCTGGGCGATAAATTTTACGATGGACTGAAAGGTCATCACGTTGTCCGCCGCCGCGAGGGGGTCGGAGTAGCGGAAGTCGATCTCGTTCTGGCCCGGCCCCTCCTCGTGGTGGGAGCACTCGGGGAAAATGCCCATCCGGGCCAGGGTAAGGCAGATCTCCCGGCGGATGCTCTCCCCCCTGTCGTCGGGAGCGATGTCCATGTAGCCCGCCCGGTCGTGGGGGAGCCGGGTGGGGTTTCCCTCCTCGTCCAGCCGGAACAGGTAAAACTCCTGCTCCGCGCCAAAGAGAAAGGAGTACCCTCTCTCCCGGGCCAGCTCCACCGTATTGCGCAGGAGGGCGCGGGCGTCGCACTCAAAGGGCCGCCCGTCCGGGTAGACCACCGAGCAGAACATGCGCACCACCTGGCCCTGCTCCGGCCGCCAGGGGAGGAGCATCAGGGTCTCCGGATCGGGGCGGAGCAGCAGGTCGGACCGGGCCTCGTCCCCGAAGCCGGCAATGGCGGAGGCGTCGAAGGCGATGCCGTACTCGAAGGCCCGGGGCAGCTGGTCAGGGACGATGGAGATATTCTTCTGCCTGCCGAATACATCGCAGAAGGCCAGGTGGATGAAGGCCACTTCCTCCTCCTGGACGTACTGGATAACCTCGTCTTTGGAATACTTCATGGCTGTTCCCGCTCTCCTTTTATTGAAATTCCCGGGTATTATAGCACAGAGCCGGAGAATTTTCCACCACTGTGACATAAATTTAAGAATCTTCAAAAAAAGGTTGACAGCCTCCGGCCAAGAGCGTATAATTCGCCCATAAAGGCAAAGACGTCTTTTAGGTATGATCCTGAAAGGCGCCTTTGCCTCTTTTTGCGTGTTTCTATGGTAGGGGGCGGCCTCTGCGCCGCCCCGTCGCCGCAGGCCCCGCATATGCGGGGCGGCACGGAGGCCGCCCCCTGCGGAAAGTTAAGACATTGAAAGGGTGAATAAAAATGGCAGCAGTACCGGAGTATTTCGGAAGCTTAGTATTTGACGATCGGGCGATGAAGGCCAATCTGTCCACCGACGTATATCTGTCCATGAAGAAGACCATCGACGAGGGGGCCAGGCTGGACCCCGGCGTGGCCAATGCGGTGGCCTCCGCCATGAAGGACTGGGCGGTGGCCCTGGGCGCCACCCACTTCACCCACTGGTTCCAGCCCCTCACCGGCGTCACCGCCGAGAAGCACGACGGCTTCATCTCCCCCGCCGCCAACGGCCGGGTGATTATGGAGTTCTCCGGCAAGGAGCTGATTCAGGGGGAGCCCGACGCCTCCTCCTTCCCCTCCGGGGGGCTGCGGGCCACCTTCGAGGCCCGGGGCTATACCGCCTGGGACCCCACCTCCTACGCCTTTATCAAGGACAAAACCCTGTGCATCCCCACCGCCTTCTGCGGCTACAACGGGGAGGCCCTGGACAAGAAGACCCCCCTGCTGCGCTCCATGGCCGCCCTGAACAAGCAGGCCCTGCGCATCCTGCGCCTCTTCGGCAACGACACGGTGAAGCACGTGAACACCGCCGTGGGCCCGGAGCAGGAGTACTTCCTGGTGGACGCCAAAATGTGGGAGCAGCGCCGGGACCTGCGCTTTACCGGCCGCACCCTCTTCGGCGCCAAGCCCCCCAAGGGCCAGGAGATGGACGACCACTACTTCGGCACCATCAAGCCCCGGGTGGCCGCCTACATGTCTGACCTGAACGACGAGCTGTGGAAGCTGGGCATCCTGGCCAAGACCCAGCACAACGAGGTGGCCCCCGCCCAGCACGAGCTGGCCCCCATCTACACCACCACCAACATCTCCACCGACCACAACCAGCTGACCATGGAGATCATGCAGAAGGTGGCCGCCCGCCACGGGCTGGTCTGTCTGCTCCATGAGAAGCCCTTCGTGGGGGTGAACGGCTCTGGCAAGCACAACAACTGGTCCATCTCCACCGACACCGGCGTCAACCTTCTCTCCCCCGGCGACACCCCCTATGAGAACGCCCAGTTTTTGCTGTTCCTGTGCGCCGTCATCAAGGCGGTGGACGACTACCAGGACCTGCTGCGCATCTCGGTGGCCACCGCCGGCAACGACCACCGCCTGGGGGCCAACGAGGCACCTCCCGCCGTGGTGTCCATGTTCCTGGGGGATGAGCTGGCCGCCATTCTGGGCTGCATCGAGCACGACGCCCCCTACACCGGCATCGACACCGGCAAGGTGAAGCTGGGGGTGGATGTGCTGCCCAGGTTCCGCCGGGACACCACCGACCGCAACCGCACCTCCCCCTTCGCCTTCACCGGCAACAAGTTTGAGTTCCGCATGGTGGGCTCCGCCGACTCCATCGCCTGCGCCAACATCATGATTAACACCGCCGTGGCCGAGAGCCTGCGGGTCTACGCAGACCGGCTGGAGGGGACGGAGGACTTTGAGGCCACCCTCCAGGACATGATCCGCAAGACCATCCAGGACCACAAGCGGATTATCTTCAACGGCAACGGCTACGACGACGCCTGGATCCGGGAGGCCACTGAGCAGCGGGGCCTGCTCAACTACCGCACCACCCCCGACTGCGTGCCCCACCTGCTGGACGAGAAGAACGTGGCCCTGCTCACCGGCCACAAGGTGTTCACCAGGGCGGAGCTGGAGTCCCGGTATGAGGTCACCCTGGAGAACTACTGCAAGACCATCATCATCGAGGCCAACACCATGGTGGACATGGCCAGGACCGAGATCATCCCCGCCGTCCAGGCCTTTACCTGCGACACCGCCAAAACCGCCGCCGCCAAGAAGGAGCTGGTCCCCGGCTGCCCCTGCGCCTATGAGACGGAGCTGGTGAAAAAGCTGTCCTCCCTCACCGACCAGATGGCCGCCAAGACGGCGGAGCTGGAGCAGGCCGTGCTGGCCCTGGCCGGCGCCGGCGATATCAGGAGGGAGTCCGAGTCCATCCGGGACATTGTGCTGCCCAAGATGGGCGAGCTGCGCCTGGCCTGCGACGAGGCCGAGACCCTCACCGCCAGGAAGTACTGGCCCTTCCCCACCTACGGCGACCTGCTGTTCGGGGTGCGGTAACTGCCTGTAGGGGCGGGCATCACCCGCCCGTCCCTACCGGAATTTTGGCAATATTATGCGGGCGGATGATATCCGCCCCTACAAAATTATTCCGCCAAAATGGAGGAAACAATTATGTGTTCAATTATTGGATATTGCGGCCCTGTGACTGACCTGGACGCCTTTCAGGCGGGCTTTCAGCGTACCGTCAGCCGGGGCCCCGACGACAGCCGGGTGGTAAAGGCGGGGGAGGGCCTGCTGGGGTTCCACCGCCTGGCCATCATGGGCCTCACCCCCGAGGGGATGCAGCCCTTCGGGCTGGAGGACAGCTACGCCGTGTGCAACGGCGAAATCTACGGCTTTGAGAAGCTGAAGGGGGAGCTGACAGGGAAGGGCTACACCTTCCAGAGCGGCTCCGACTGCGAGATTCTGCTCCCCCTGTACCGGGAGTACGGGGTAGACATGTTCGCCATGCTGGACGCGGAGTTCGCCTGCATCCTCTACGACGGCCAAACCGGCGAATTCATCGCCGCCCGGGACCCCATCGGCATCCGGCCCCTCTACTACGGCCGCGACAGCCGGGGGACAATTATCTTCGCCAGTGAGCCCAAGAACCTGCTGGGGCTGACAGACAAAATTATGCCCTTCCCCCCGGGGCACTACTACAAGGACGGCAAATTTGTCTGCTATCACGATATTGCAAAAACCACACATTTCTGCTATGATGAGTTGGAAATTCTTTGCAGAAACATCCGGGAGAAGCTGACGGCGGCTGTGGACAAGCGGCTGGTGGCCGACGCCAAGGTGGGCTTTCTCCTGTCCGGCGGGCTGGACTCCTCTCTGGTATGCGCCATCGCCGCCAAGAGGAGCAAGACCCCCATCAGGACCTTCGCCATTGGCATGGATACCGACGCCATCGACCTGAAATACGCCAGGCAAGTGGCCAACTACATCGGCAGCGACCACCGGGAGATCATCATCACCAAAGAGGATGTGCTGTCCAGCCTGGAGACGGTGGTGGAGCTGCTGGGCACCTACGACATCACCACCATCCGGGCCAGCATGGGGATGTACCTCATCTGCAAGGCCATCCATGAGCAGACAGACGTGCGGGTCCTCCTCACCGGGGAGATTTCCGACGAGCTCTTCGGCTACAAATACACCGATTTCGCCCCCTCCGCCGCCGCGTTCCAGGAGGAGTCGGCCAAGCGGGTGCGGGAGCTGCACATGTACGACGTGCTCCGGGCGGACCGGTGCATCTCGGTGAACTCCCTGGAGGCCCGGGTGCCCTTCGGCGACCTGGACTTTGTGGAGTACGTCATGTCCATCGCCCCGGAAAAGAAGCTCAACACCTACCACAAGGGCAAGTACCTGCTGAGAAAGGCCTTTGAGGGGGACTGGCTCCCCGAGTCCATCCTGTGGCGGGAGAAGGCGGCCTTCTCCGACGCGGTGGGCCACTCCCTGGTGGACGACCTGAAGGAGTACGCCGAGGCCCAATATACCGACGGGGAATTTGAGGCCCGGCGGCAGAAGTACGGCCACGCCCGGCCCTTCACCAAGGAGTCGCTGCTCTACCGGGAGATTTTTGAGAAGTACTACCCCGGCCAGAGCGATATGGTTGTTGACTTCTGGATGCCCAACAGGTCCTGGGAGGGCTGCAACGTAGACGACCCCTCCGCCCGGGTGCTGGCCAACTACGGGGAGAGCGGGGTGTGATTTCCTGTACCCGGCCCGCCGCCTCCGCCGTGTATTTTGCATGTAAGGGCGGGTATTACCCGCCCGTTTCCAACGAAATGCCGGCGCTACCTGCGGGCGGATGATGTCCGCCCCTACAAATGATAAATGGAACAGACGGAGGGACAGCATGGAAAAAATTCTCATCATCGACTTCGGCGGACAGTACAACCAGCTCATTGCCCGGCGGGTCCGGGAGTGCAATGTGTACTGCGAGGTCAAGCCCTGGACCACCCCCCTGGCCCAGCTGAAGGCCTTTGACCCCATGGGCATCATCTTCACCGGCGGGCCCCAGTCCGTCTATCTGGAGGGCTCCCCCACGGTGGACCCTGAGATCTTCACCTGGGGGGTGCCCATCCTGGGCATCTGCTACGGCTGTCAGCTTATGGCCCATCTGCTGGGGGGACAGGTCACCCCGGCCCAGGACGACTCCGCCCGGGAGTACGGCAAAACGCTCACCCACTACGACGACGCCTGCAGGCTCTTCCGGGGCCTGCCCCGGGAGGGCGTGTCCTGGATGAGCCACGGGGACTACATGGCCAAGGTGCCCGAGGGCTTCGCCCTCACCGCTCACAGCGATTCCTGCCCCAATGTGGCCATCGCCGACGAGAGCCGGGGCTTCTACGGCGTCCAGTTCCACCCGGAGGTCAACCACACCCAAGGCGGGGTGGATATGATCCGAAACTTTCTCTACGAGGTCTGCCGCGCCAGGGGCGAGTGGACCATGGGGGACTACAAAAGGACTGCGATTGCCAATCTTCGGCAGAAGATTGGCACAGGAAAGGTCCTGCTGGCCCTGTCCGGCGGGGTGGACTCCTCGGTGGCCGCCGCCCTGCTGGCCGAGGCGGTGGGCTCTCAGCTCACCTGCGTCTTTGTGGATCACGGCCTCATGCGCCTGAACGAGGGAGACGAGGTGGAGAGGGCCTTCGCCAAATGGGACCTGAACTTTGTCCGGGTGGACGCCGAGAGCCGCTTTCTGCTGAAGCTGGCCGGGGTGGACGAGCCCGAGCGAAAGCGGAAGATTATCGGCGAGGAGTTCATCCGGGTCTTTGAGGAGGAGGCCAAAAAGGTGGGGGCTGTGGACTTTTTGGCCCAGGGCACCATCTACCCCGACGTCATCGAGTCGGGGGCGGGGGAGGCCGCCGTCATCAAAAGCCACCACAATGTGGGCGGCCTGCCCGACTATGTGGACTTCAAGGAGATTATCGAGCCCCTGCGGATGCTGTTCAAGGACGAGGTCCGCCAGCTGGGCCGGGAGCTGGGCCTGCCCGAGTACCTGGTGAGCCGCCAGCCCTTCCCTGGGCCCGGGCTGGCCATCCGCATCATCGGGGATATTACCCGGGAGAAGGCGGATATGCTCCGTCAGGCCGACTTCATCTTCCGGGAGGAGATGGCCCGGGCCGGGGAGGACAAAAACCTCAATCAGTACTTCGCTGTCCTCACCAACACCCGCTCTGTGGGCGTCATGGGGGACGGCCGGACCTACGATTACACCCTGGCCCTCCGGGCGGTGACCACCTCCGACTTCATGACCGCCGACTGGGCCCGTATCCCCTACGACCTGCTGGACAAGGTGTCCGGCCGTATCGTCAACGAGGTGAAGGGGATCAACCGGATCGTGTACGATATTACGAGTAAGCCGCCTGCCACGATAGAGTGGGAGTGAGGCAATCAAACAGAGGGACCGTCGGGTCCCTCTGTCCATTGAAACGGGGAAATTTTCTATGACAAAATATATTTTCGTTACCGGCGGCGTAGTGTCCGGGCTGGGGAAGGGGATCACGGCGGCCAGCCTGGGGCGGCTGCTGAAGCAGCGGGGGCTGCGGGTGAAGGTCCAGAAGCTGGACCCCTACCTGAACGTGGACCCGGGCACCATGTCCCCCTACCAGCACGGGGAGGTCTTCGTCACCGATGATGGGGCGGAGACCGACCTGGACCTGGGCCACTACGAGCGGTTCATCGACGAAAATCTCACGGTGAACTCCTCCGTCTCCTCGGGGAAGGTGTACTGGAACGTCCTCAACCGGGAGCGCCGGGGGGACTATCTGGGGGGCACCGTCCAGATCATCCCCCACATCACCGATGAGATCAAGCGGAATATCTATACCCTGGACGGAGAGGACACCGACGTGGCCATTGTGGAGATTGGCGGCACAGTGGGGGACATCGAGTCCCAGCCCTTCCTGGAGGCCATCCGCCAGGTGGCGGCGGAGCGGGGGCGGAACAACGTGATGTTCCTCCACGTCTCCCTCATCGTCTCCATTCCCGGCACCGGGGAGCTGAAGTCCAAGCCCACCCAGCACTCGGCCAAGGAGCTGCTCTCCCTGGGCATCCAGCCCGACGTCATCGTCTGTCGCAGCGATGCCCCCGTCCCCGGGGAAATTTTGGACAAAATCGCCCTGTTCTGCAATATTCCCCGGGAGAACGCCATCCCCAACCTGACGGCGGACCTGCTGTATGAGGTCCCCCTGATGCTGGAGCGGGAGGGGCTGGCCGAGGTGGTGGTCCGGCGGCTGGGGCTGATCTGTCCCATGCCCGACCTCACCGAGTGGGCCACCATGGTCCACCGGGCCAAAAATCCGAAGGGGAGCGTGACCATCGCCCTGGTGGGCAAGTACGTGGCCCTCCACGACGCCTACCTGTCGGTGGCCGAGGCCCTCACCCACGGAGGGATTGAAAACCAGGTGAAGGTAACTATCCGCTGGGTGGACAGCGAGACAGTCACCGAGGCCGGCGCCGCCGAAATTCTGGCCGGGGCGGACGGCATCCTGGTCCCCGGCGGCTTCGGCGACCGGGGGATCGAGGGCAAGATTGCCGCCATCCGGTACGCCCGGGAGCACAAGGTGCCCTTCTTTGGCATCTGCCTGGGGATGCAGATGGCGGTGGTGGAGTTTGCCCGCCACGTCTGCGGGATGGAGGACGCCCACTCCAGCGAGTTCTCCCGGACCACCGCCCACCCGGTCATCGACCTGATGCCTGACCAGCGGGGGGTCACGGACAAGGGGGGCACCATGCGCCTGGGGGCCTGCCCCTGCCGGCTCACCGGCCGGGACACCAGGTCCTTTGCCGCCTACGGGACAGAGGAGATCGGTGAGCGCCACCGCCACCGCTATGAGTTTAACAACGAGTTTCGTGGGGAACTGACCGCCGCCGGCCTCTCCCTGGCCGGCCTGTCTCCCGACGGACAGCTGGTGGAGATTGTGGAGCTGTCCGGCCACCCCTGGTTTGTGGGGGTGCAGTTCCACCCGGAGCTGAAATCCCGGCCCAACAAGGCTCACCCCCTGTTCCGGGAGTTCGTGGCCGCCGCGGTGAAATATTCCAAATAAAGAAAGAAGGACTGTTTTAATTCAGTCCTTCTTTTTTTGTCTCCCTGAAGTCTAGTATGTATATCCTGTTACGCTTCCTTTATAAGGTCCAAAATCTTCTTCCCACCATGATATACCAGGAAGATTCAAAGAATTAAAACATAACGTAATTGAAAATTCCGCAGAAAATGTAACACTCTTTTTATCAGCAGCAAGTTTGGCGTTTGTTGATGTTCCAAATTGTTCATAAGAGAAAAGTGCCCCTGCATTAAATGACTCAATATTTAGCACTGCATTACTATACTCAGAAATCTGCCCAGTTCCATCATGATACTTATATGTACCGCTAACAGTATAAAGCATTTCAAATGACTTCCCTGGCATATGCTCTGTAGTTGTTCCTAACTTATAAAAACTTTCACTTGCTGATCCATTCATTAATAATTGTGGCGAGGGCAACTCATTTTCCCACGAAATCGTATCAGACCTATTAACTATCGCATTCCAAATTGCCTGATAATTTCCAGAAAAATAATAATCTTGATAATCGTTTAAAAATTGGGATGTCACATCTTTTCCATTTTTATCAATCACTCGATATGTTGAAGATTTTGCAAAAAGATTATCACAGACCTCAAAAAACAACTGCGTTGGCCCAGTAAGTCCACCGTCTTCTTTAATACTGTTTGTTGCAAAGACTGTTCCCGACATTGTTGCCATTAATGAACATATTAACAACAAGCAAAAACCTTTACGTAAATACTTCTTCATAATTTCTCCTTTCTACTACTGACAATATACAATCAAAATATTTCCTGCTAATACAACTAACATAAAAACGAACATAACCAAATATTTCAGTTTATCCTGCTTCTTTAATCTCACTATCATTGCTACGGGACACCATCTCCATCACCCCGAAGGGCTTTACCAGATAGTCGTCCGCGCCCAGGTCCAGGCTCTGAATCTTGTCATACTCCGCCCCCCTGGCCGTGGCCATGATAACGGGGATATCCCGGGTGGCCGGGGCGGCCCTCAGCTCCCGCAGCAGCGTCACCCCGTCCTTCCCCGGCAGCATCACGTCCAGGATAATCAGCTCCGGCAGCTGGGACTTCAGCGCCTCCTGAAAGGCGGCGCCGTCCTCAAAGCCCCGGGCCTGAAAGCCCGTGGACTGGAGGGCGTAGGTCTCAATCTCCCGGATGCCGGCATCATCCTCCACGCACCAGATCATGCGCTCACCTCTCCCGTCAGTATGATTCTTCTGGTGATAGGATACTCAGTTTTTGTGAAAAAGGAAAGAATTATTTTGTAAAATTCACGTAAAATTCACGCAGAAACGCCCCGCCGGCTTTTACGCCGGCGGGGCGCGCCAGGGTGCTAATCAGCGGGCAGGAGAGACAGATTTTCCCGGGTCACCTGCTGATAGGGCAGCCAGACGTAGTGTCCGTCCTCCAGCTCCACGGCCTGGGCGGGGTCGTCCCCGGCATAGAGGGCCAGAGACAGGGCCAGCATGGCCTGCGCCTGGCCCCGGCTGTCGTTCAGCACGGTGCCGTACAGCTGTCCGGCCTCCACCGCCTCCCGGGCCGGGGCGGTGGCGTCCACCCCCACAATCAGGGGCCAGCTGTCCGGCTCCCGGCCCGTCTCCTTCAGGGCGTCGATGGCCCCCAGGGCCATGTCGTCGTTGTTGGACAAAATAACCTCAATCTGATCTCCATAATCCTTGATCCACTGGCTTGTACGGGCGGAGGCCTGGGCCCGGTTCCAGTTGGCGGTGTCCCGGGCCAGGCGCTCCACCTCCACGCCGCCGTCGGTCAGGGCCTTGATGGCGTACTCCGTGCGCAGCAGGGAGTCCTGGTGGCCCGGCTCCCCCTCCAGCATGACGTACTGGAGCACCCCGTCTCCGTTCCGGTCCAGCCGCTCACGCCGGCTGTTCCAGGCGTCCAGCACCAACTGGCCCTGAAGGATGCCGCTCTCCGGGGCGCTGGCCCCCACGTAGTAGGTCTGGTCCCAGCGCCTGATATCCTCGTCCACCGGCTGGCGGTTAAAAAAGATCAGGGGCACCCCGGCCGCCGCCGCCTTGTCCACAATTACCGCAGCCGCCGTCCGGTCCACCAGATTGACGCAGAGCACGTCACATCCCCGGTTCAGGAACCGGTCCACCTGGTCCATCTGGGTGGTCTGATTGCTCCTGCTGTCGGAGATCAGAAGGGTGATCTTCTGGCCGATCCGGCTCTCCTCCTCCTGGGCCAGCTGCTCCAGGTCCTGGGCCATGGCGGAGATAAAGGTGTCGTCCTGGGTGTAGAGGGCCACGCCGATCCGCAGGCTGTCGTCCCGCTCCTGGCGGGGGGAGCAGCCGGACAGAAGGAGCAGCGCCGCCAGCAGCGCCGCCAGCCCCCTACCGCCCGGAGGAAGACATAACCGGGAACAGCAGCTTTTGATTTTCAGGCGCATAAATATCCTCCCCTCGCACGATGGAAAAGGGCAGCGGCTCCAGGTTCTCCGGCCGCTCCCCCACGGCCCGTACCGCCTGCTGCACCGCCAGATAGCCGGCGGCGTAGTCGCTCCAGGCGGCAATGGCGGCGATGTTTCCTTTCTCCAGCTGGGCGGTAACGGCGGTGGAGGAGCCCACTCCGTACAGGGCAAAGGTCTCTCCCTCCGCCTGCTTCCACTCTGCCGCCTGGAGGGTGGCCCCCGGCTCAAAGGCCATGACCCACCGAGCCCCTCTCAGGGAATCCCAGTATCCGTAGTCCAGGACGAGAACAGGAACCTCCCCTTCCGCCTGGGCAAGGGCGTCAAACGCGCCCTTCAGCCGGAGGGCGGCCTCAGGACAGAAGCCGCTGGAGTCCAGCAGGAGGATCAGGCCGCCGTCCCAGTCCTCCAGCAGAGCTCGGGCCAGAAGCCGGCCCACCGCCTCGTTGTCGGGGGAGACCGTCCCGGTCCCGCCCTGAACGGGGACCTCCAGAGTGACCAGGGGGCGGGGGAGCTTGTCCAGGGCCTCCTGGAGGGACTGGGGGTCGGCGGGCAGGGCGATCAGGGCGTCGGCCCCTCCCTCCGCCTCCCGGCGCAGCAGCTCAGCCTGCTCCCGGCCGTCGTTCCGGACCGTGAGGGTGAGAAAGCGCAGCTCCGCCCCCAGCTCGTCCGCCGCCTGCTCCATGCCCTGTCGGGCTACCGCCAGCCCGGTGCTGTCCGTATCCCGGAGCAGCACGGACAGCGCCAGCAGCCGGGACTCGCTCCGCTCCCGGAGCAGCTGAGGAATGACCAGCGTAAGAACCACCAGGGCCCCCAGCACGCTTAAAATGGCGATTTCAACCACATTGTTCTTTTTCATAGAACCTCCCCCTGCTGGCAGCGGGCGGCCTCCTCCCGGGTGAGGGCGGGCAGGCGGATACGGACCAGGGTGCCCTCGTCCGGCTCGCTGAAAATTGTCAGGCCGTACCCCGCCCCGAAGGTCAGGCGGATGCGCTGATGGACGTTGCGCACCCCGGTGCCGGAGCCGCCGGTGCGGACCTGGGGCCGGTCCGGGTCCAGCAGGGACTCGGCCACCTCGGGGGGCATCCCTATGCCGTTGTCGGCCACATCAATCAGCAGGTCGTCCCCCTCCCGGTAGGCGGACACGGAGATGGCCCCGTCGTCCTCCGCCCCCGCCATGCCGTGGTAGATGGCGTTTTCCAGAATGGGCTGGACGATGAGCTTTAAGGTATACAGCTCCTCCGTGCCCTCCCGGGCTTCAATCCGGGTGGTAAATCTGTTCTTAAAGCGAATCTGCTGGATGTTCATATAGTGCCGGGCGTGCTCCAGCTCGTCGGACAGGGGGATGATGTTCTTGCCCTTGCTCAGGGAGATACGGAAAAACCGGGCCAGGGAGGTAACCATCTGAATGGCCTCCGCCTGCTGTCCCGCCTCTGTCATCCAGATCACAGAGTCCAGGGTGTTGTACAAAAAGTGCGGGTTGATCTGGGCCTGGAGCACCTCCAGCTCGCTGCGGCGCTTCTGTCCCTCCTGCTGGATGATATCGTCCATCAGGTGGCGCATGGTGGACACCATGGAGCGGATGGCGTGGCCCAGCCGCTGCACCTCATAGCAGCCTCCCTCCTCAATCTCCACGTCCAGACCGCTCTCCAGCTCCTTGACGGACCGCTCCAGCCGGCGGATGGGATCGGAGATGCGGGCGGAGATCAGAAAGTTCAAAAAGGCCATGAGGAAGGTGGCAAAGCACAGCAGAGACAGGCCAAAGAGAAACAGCTGAGAGGAGGAGGCCCACCAGCTGTCCGCCGGGGCCACTCCCACCAGCTTCCAGCCGGTGTAGCCCACTGTTTTCACCGTGACCTGCCGGGACTGGCCCTGAAATTTCTCCACATGGCTGCCGTCCCGATAACTGGCGGCCACCCGGTTGTTCTCCTCCAGCAGCCCGGCATAGATCAGCTGCTGCCGGGGGTGATAGATCAGCTCCCCGTCTCCGTCAATCAGGTAGAGATACCCGCCCCTGGCGGGGGTCACATCCCGGCACACCTGCTCTATGCCGCTGAAGCCCATGTCCACCAGCAGCACGCCCCCCTCGGTAACGCCGTCCCGGGTGAGCTCCACATGGTGGCTCAGGGACACCACCCAGCGGTAGGGGGAGTCGGGGTCGTCAAAGATATTCTGTACGTGGGGGGAGGAAAAATGCAGGTTCTCCATGTTGTTCCACGCCGCCTGAAACCACTCGTTCTCCTCCGGACGGGCCTCCGCCTTCAGGGTGGTCAGGGGGACGGCGGACACCGCCGTCCCCTGGCTGTCGAAGACAGCCAGAGACACCAGGTCGTCCCGGTTTTCCTCGTAGAGCAGCCCCAGGGCGTCGGTGTAGCTGCCCTCGGCCAGATCGGTGTTTTTAATCACCCGGTAATAGACGGTATCGGCGATGCGCATCATCCGCCGCAGGTAGCTGTCCAGATTCATGTTGGCCTGGGCCAGCATCCGCTGGCTGTTCTCCGCCACCATCTGCTCGCTGGCCGAGGAGAAGCGCCAGATCAGGCTCACCCCCATGAGCAGGATGCCCGCCGCCGCCACCGCGGTGAAGGACAGGGAGAGCACCATCTGGATGCTCATCTTCCGGTACCGCTCCCCCCACTGGGCGGTCAGACGGCGAAAAAATGTCACTGTGCTCCCCCCTTCCATCAATCTTGCTTCACAGGAACCGCCCAGTCGTACATCAAATCCTTGAGCGTGCCCATATCCGCGTTAAAGGCGTAGCCGGTGGGGTCCTCAGAGATCACTCCCGGCTCAAAGTGCATATACAGGCTGTCGGAGCTTACCACGACCCGCTCCGGGGTGAGGGCGGCCTCCAGACCGGCCCGAATGTCCCCGCTTCCCGCCCAGTCCAGGCAGGCGTCGATGATGGCCTGCCGGGCCTCCGCCTCCGGGCACCGGAACAGGTCCCACAGCTCCAGATGCTCCCCCGTCTCCCGGTCGAAGGCGTCCCCCAGGCTCAGGGCGCAGCTGATGCCGGCCTCGTCCTGGTACAGGGGCAGGGTGAGGCTGGTGTGGAAGTACATCACCTTCCCGCTGGAGGCGGAGGGGGATACATCCTGCTCCACCATGGAGCACCGGAAGTCCTCCCCGCTTTTCTGCCATGCGGCGTAGGCCTTCTCCAGCTCCGCCCCCTCGTCGTAGAGCAGTCCCCGCTCCTCATACCAGGCGGAAATCCGCTTTTGGGCCTGCTGGTTCAGATCATTGAAGCTCTCCAGGCTCCCCACAAAGTGGTTCTCCGGCCCGGAGGGCCCCCGCACCCACAGCAGCTCCGTGCCGTCAGGGAGGCGGTAGGTACGGCTGGTACTGTAGTAGCCCTCCTCCAGCACGTCCACCGCCGTGCCGTCCTTCAGCGTCACCGCCCCCCGGTTCAGCCGGCCTGTGATGGTGATATAGTCCGCCTGGTAGGCGGTGAGCTCCCGGCCGTCCCCGGCGGTGAGCTTCTGTTTTTTGGGCAGGCAGCTGGCGAAGACCGTCACGTCAAGCTGGAGATCCTTCTGGAACTCGGCACGCATTCCGGAGGTGGTCCAGCCCCCGGGCTCGGCGGGGATGGCGTCGGTGCTTTCGTCAAGCAGAACCCCTGTCTCCTCTCCGCCCCGGACCTGGACCACAAAGGCGGTGAGCTCCCCCGACTCTGAGGTCTGCACCTGGGTTACTGTGCCCTCAACGCGGTGATTCTCCCTGCCGCAGGCGGGCAGGAGCAGGAGCAGCGCCAACAAAAGGATAAGATATCGCTTCTTTTTCATGGAATGGCCTCCTCTGTCTATGCCTGCAGGGGCGGGTATTACCCGCCCGTCTTTCCCGGCAAGGCCGGCGGATACCATGCGGGCGGATGATATCCGCCCCTACATTAATTTTTCAGCCCCGACCGGAATTTGGAGGGGGACAGCCCGAACTGTTTTTTGAACACATAGCTGAAATAATTGGGGTCGATATAACCTGTCCGCTCGGCGATGCGGTAGGTCTTCTCGTCGGTGTCCCGGAGCAGCCGTACCGCCTCCTCCATGCGCACCTGGGTGACGTAGGCGGTGAAGCTCAGCCCCACCTCCCGCTTGAACAGGGTGGAGAAGTAGGTGGGGGACAGGTGGATGTGGGAGCACAGGGACTCCACGCTCAGCCCCTCGTCGCTGTAGTGGCCGGCGATGTAGTCCTTGGCCTGCTCCACCAGCTTCCAGGCGGAGTCGCTGCGCTGGCGGCCCAGCAGCTCGTGGAGCTTCAGGCACCGCTCCCCCAGCCACCGGCCCAGCTCCTCCAGGCTGGAGAAGTCGGAGATGGACACCGAACCGGTAAAGTTGGCCCCGAAGACCGCCTCCACCGCCACCCCGCCGGAGCGGGTGAGGCGGATCAGGCAGGTGACCAGCTCCAGCAGAAACAGGTGGCACTTGGACAGGGACAGCCCCGCCTGCTTCAGCCGGTCCATCAGCCCCCGGACCACCTGCTCCACCTGCTCCGGGGTGCCCAGCTTGATGGCGGCGGACAGCTGGCGCTGGTCCTCCTCCTCAAAGGAGAGCTCCGCGGCGGACTGGGGCTCCAGGTCGCCGATGTAGATGACCCGGCCGCCTCCCATCAGGGCCCGGTAGTCCAGGGCGGAGCGGGCCCCCTCCACGCTGCGGTGGAGCTCCTCCGGCCCCTGGCAGGGCAGGCCCACCCCCGCAGTGAGGGGGATGCCCAGATAGCTCTGGGACAGCAGGCTGAGCCGCTCCAGCTCCTCCAGCAGGGGGTAGAGCCGGTCCGGCCCGGACAGCTGGACCAGCAGAGCCGCCGTGTCCCCGTAGAGAATCACCCGGGCGGAGCAGCCCTCCAGGGCAAAGTGCTCCTCCAGAAAGGACTGCGCCGACAGCAGCACCAGCTCATCCCGCTGGCCGTCCTCCCCGTCCCCGGGCAGGTCCGCATGGACCAGAGCGGCCGCCCACAGCCCCGGCGGCAGCTCAATCTCATACCGGGCCGCCCGGTCCTGCACCTGGTCGGGGCGGAGCTGGCCGCTGAGCAGGCGGGTGTAAAACAGCTCCCGCAGTATGGGCAGGCTCTCCTCATACCGGCGGCGGAGGGTCTCCATGTCCCGGCGCTCCAGGCGCTGGCTGTCCAGCTGACGGCGCAGCTTGGTCAGCACCTCAGACAGCTCCACGGCGTTGATGGGCTTGAGGATATACTCCGACACCCCCATCCCCACCGCCTGCCGGGCATACTCAAAATCGTCAAAGCCGGAGAAAACCACCAGCTTGGCCCCGGGCAGGGACTGGCGCAGCCGGCGGCACAGCTCCAGTCCGTCCATAAAGGGCATCTTGATATCGGTGAGCACCACGTCGGGGCGGAGCTGCTCCGCCAGCTCCAGGGCCTCCTCGCCGTTGGCCGCCTCCCCCACCAGGGAAAAGCCCAGAGCCGTCCAGTCGATCTTGCGGCTGATGCCGGTGCGGATCTCCTCCTCGTCGTCCGCCAGCAGCACACGGTATTCCTCCATTCAAGTACAGCTCCTTCCCATTATAGCGCGGAACATCCCATTTGAAAAGGGCCGGCGCGGTCGCGCCGGCCCCAAGGTCGTCGGTTAACGGTTCATAACTCCCAAAGCGATGACAAGCACCAGAGCCGCCACACACAGCCCGATGAAAATATCCAGATACTTCAGTGGTACGTTTCTGAAGTTCTCATACAGATTTTCAAAGGCGTTCAGCTCGCTCTTATCCCGGCGCTCCCGCTTTTGCGGCTGCTTTTCTCCGTCCATTACTTCTTGGCCAGGTACTTGCGCAGGTCGAGGGCCACGGCGATGATGATGACCAGGCCCTGAGCCACAAAGGTGTAGGCGGGGTCCACGCCCAGGAACTGCAGGCAGATCTTCAGGGCCTCGAACACCAGCACGCCCACCAGGATTCCGGACACCCGGCCCACGCCGCCGTTGGCGGACACACCGCCGATGGTACAGGCGGCGATGGCCTCCAGCTCATAGCCGAAGCCGGTGGCGGTGGAGGCGCCGCCGGCCTTGGCTCCCACCAGGAAGCCGGCCAGGCCGTACATCATGCCGGCCAGCAGATAGATGCGGATAATGGTGGCGGTGACGTTGACGCCGGCCACCTGGGCGGCGGACTCGTTGCCGCCGATGGCGTACATGTACTTGCCGTGGCGGGTCTTGTTATACAGGAACAGGAAGTAGACGCCCACAATGACGGCGAAGATGGCCAGGAAGGGGAAGCCGCCCAGAGAGCCCAGGGCCACGTTGGAGTAGCTCTTCTTAAAGCCGCCCAGGGGCTGGTTGTTGGTGATGATCTGGCAGGCGCCGTAGACGATGGTCTGCATGCCCAGGGTGGCGATGAAGGGGGGGACCTTCAGGAAGGCGATGACACAGCCGTTGATGGCGCCGATGATACCCATAATGACCATGACGATGAGCAGGGCCGCGAACCAGGGGATGTCCGGGAACCAGGGGAGCATCCGGGCGGCGTAGGTGATGTCCTGGAGCATCATGGCGGCCAGACAGGCGGCCAGGCCCACCTGGCGGCCGGCGGACAGGTCGGTGCCCTTGGTAATCAGACAGCCGGACACGCCGCAGGCGATGATAAACCGGGGGGACATGTTGATGAACAGATTGCTGAAGTTACGGCCGGTGAAAAAATTATCAGTGGTCAGGCCGGTAAAGATGGCCAGGGCCAGCACCAGCAGGATGATGGCGTTGTCCGACATGAATTTTTTCACATTGAATGATTTGGTTTTCTCCATAATTTTCTCTCCTCCTTACTCAAATTGGGTTGCCAGGGCCATGATGTTCTCCTGATTGGCGTCCTTGCCGTCGATAAAGCCGGTGACCCGGCCGTCGCACATGACCATGATGCGGTCGGCCATGCCGATCAGCTCGCTCATCTCGGAGGAGATCATAATAATGCTCTTGCCCTGCTTGGCCAGCTCGGCGATGATGCAGTATATCTCATATTTGGCGCCCACGTCGATGCCGCGGGTGGGTTCGTCCATGATAAACACGTCCGGACTGTTGGCCAGCCAGCGGCTGATGAGCACCTTCTGCTGGTTGCCGCCGGACAGGGACTGAATCTGAGTTTTGGAGGAGGGGGTCTTGATGGACAGCTTGGCTACGTTGTCCCGGACCAGCTTCTCAATCTTTCCGTCGTCCAGCATGATGCCGCCGATCAGGTACTGGCTGAGGGAGGCGATGGACACGTTGTCCGCAATGGACAGCACCCCCAGAATACCGGTGGCCCGGCGGTCCTCGGTGAGCAGGGCGATGCCGTTTCTGATGGCGTCCTGGGGCTGGTCGATCTTCAGCTCCTTGCCCTTATAGATGATCCGGCCGGCGCTGTGGCACCGCAGGCCAAACAGGCCCTCCATCAGCTCGGTGCGCTGGGCGCCCACCAGGCCGGCCACCCCCAGGATCTCGCCCTTGCGGACGTTGAAGGTGGCGTGGCGGAAGCTCTTGGGGTTGATGGAGGTGAAGTCCTCCACCTCGAAGACGGCCTCGCCGGGGACATTTTCCCGCTTGGGGTACAGGTTGGACAGCTCCCGGCCCACCATCTTGGTGATGATAAAGTCGGTGGTCAGCTCCTTGGCGCTCCAGGTGCCCACATACTGGCCGTCCCGCATGATGGTGACCTCGTCGCTGATGCGGAGGATCTCATCCATCTTGTGGCTGATGTAGACGATGGACACGCCCTTCTCCCGCAGCTCGTTGACGATGGTAAACAGGGCCTCCACCTCGGCGGCGGTGAGAGAGGAGGTGGGCTCGTCCAGAATCAGAACCTTGCAGTCGGCGGACACCGCCTTGGCGATCTCCACCAGCTGCATCTGGGATACGCTGAGGGTGCCCAGCTTGGCCTTGGGGTCGTAGTTCAGGTGGACCTCCTTCAGCACCCGGGCGGCGTCCTCATACATCTTGTCGTGGTCGATGGTGACGATGGGGCCCAGGCGCTTGACGGGGTAGCGGCCCACATAGATATTTTCCCCAATGGAGCGCTCAGGGATGGGCTGGAGCTCCTGGTGCACCATGGCGATGCCCCGGTTCAGGGCGTCCAGGGGGCCGTTGATGTCCACCTTCTGCCCCTCATAGATGACCTCGCCCTCGTCCATGTGATAGATGCCGAACATGCACTTCATCAGCGTGGACTTGCCGGCGCCGTTCTCTCCCATCAGGGCGTGGACAGTGCCGGGACGAAGCTTGAGCTGCGCGTGATCCAGGGCCTTTACGCCGGGAAAGGTCTTGACCACGCCGTTCATTTCCAAACGATACTCTGACAATTCACAGTCCCCCTCTTCATGATATCATACGCATTCGCGTAGGGGCGCACAGTGTGCGCCCGCAAGCTCGTGGCCTGACGGCCGAACAGGCGGGCGGACAATGTCCGCCCCTACTGAGAAAGGGTGCGTGCGCACCTGCGCACGCACCCTTTTCCATGCCTGTAATTACTTTACAAAATCCTTGGCGTTGTCGGGCGTGACCTTCACGTAGTTGACGTACACGCTCTGGTTGCCGGAGGTATAGGTGGCGCCGCCCAGCAGCAGCTCCATCTGGTTGACAGCCTCGGTGGCCTGACCCACGGCGTCGTTGAGCACGGTGCCGGTCATGTTGCCGTTCATAACCTCGTTGAGGGCGGCGTCCAGGGCGTCCACGCCCACCAGGTAGATGTCCTTGTTGACCGTACGGCCGGCGGCCTGGATGGACTGGAGGGCGCCGATGGCCATGTCGTCGTTGTTGCAGAACACGACCTCAATCTTGTCGCCGTACTGAGCCAGGTCGTTGGCGCAGATGGTCTGGCCCTTCTCACGGTCCCAGTCGCCCCGCTGCAGGTCCAGCTCCTCGACCTCGATGCCGGCGTCCTTCAGAGCCTTGACGGAGTACTCGGTGCGCAGCTGAGCGTCGATGTTCTCAGGGTCGCCCTGGATCATGATATAGGAGACCTTGCCGTCGCCGTTGATGTCGCCCTTGTTGGGGGTCTCCAGAATCAGCTCACCCTGGAAGGTGCCGGACTGGGCGGCGTCGCAGCCCACGTAGACCAGCTTGTCATAGGCGGACATCTGCTCGGCGGTGGGCTCACGGTTGATGAGCACGGTGGGCACGTTGGCGGCCTTCACGGTGGCGATGATGGAGTCAGCCGCGGAGGTCATGCAGGGGTTGATAATCAGAGCGTCCACACCCTGGGTGATAAAGGTGTTGATCTGCTCGTTCTGCTTGGACTGGTCGTTGTTGCCGTCCACCACGGTGACCTTGTAGCCCTTGCCCTCCAGAATCTCCTGCAGGGCGTTACGGTAGGTGGTCATGAAGGCGTCGTCAAACTTGTAGATGCACACGCCCACGGTGCCGCCGCCGGCGGGGGCATCGGGGATGGAAGCGGCGGGGTTGGAAGCCGCGGGCTGAGAGGTGCCGGGATTGGACTGAGCGGGAGTGCTGGTGTTTCCGCCGCCGCCGCAGCCGGCCAGCAGGCCCAGACTCATAACGACAGCCAGAGCAAGAGCAAGTGTCTTCTTCATTCTTTGTTCCTCCTAAATATAGTAAGGTTGATTGTGTTTTGAGCGGCAGCGCTCAATCCACATGCTACATTTTAATATTCGCTTTTGAAAAAAACGATAGAAAATTCTTGGATGAACCTTGAAAAAACTTTGTTCTTCCCGAGATTGGTGGTTATCCCTTGTCCGGGCCGGAAATGCGTGGTATAATCAGGGGGATCATCAAGAAAGAGGTGAGCTCTTATGAGTTCCTGCAAAACTTTGCTTGACGCCCTGCGCGCCGGCGGCCACGACAGGGCCCTGGCCGCCCTCTACGCTCTGGACGGCACACAGGCCAGCCTGGACCGGGCCCGGGACCGGGCCTGCCGGGTGGTTCAGTCCTTTATGGAGACCTTCCGCCCCGCCGAAGACGCCCAGGCCGTCCTGTTCAGCGGCCCCGGCCGCACCGAGATCGGCGGCAACCACACCGACCATCAGCACGGCCATGTGCTGTGCGGCAGCGTGGATATGGACATGCTGGCCTGCGCCGCCCTTAACGGCTCAAGCCTCATCCGCATCCAGTCGGAGGGGTATCCGGCCCTGGAGATCAGCCTGGAGGACCTGTCTGTAAAGCCTGAGGACATCAACACCTCCGCCGCCCTGGTGCGGGGAGTGGCCGCCAAGGTAAAGGAGCTGGGCTATTCCCTGACCGGCTTCGACGCCTGCGTCACCTCCACCGTGCTGTCGGGCTCCGGCCTCAGCTCCTCCGCCGCCTACGAGGTGCTGGTGGGCAATATCCTCAACCGCTTCTGCTGCGGCGGACAGCTGGACCCCATTGCCATCGCCAAGATCGGCCAGTACGCTGAGAATGTCCACTTCGGCAAGCTCAGCGGCCTGATGGATCAGATGGGCTCTTCGGTAGGGGGCGCGGTGGCCATTGACTTCGGCGATCCGGCCGACCCGGTGGTCCGGCCCGCCGGGTACGACTTCTCCAAATCGGGCCACGCCCTGTGCATCGTGGACACCGGCTCCGACCACAGCGCCAAGCACCTGACGGAGGACTATTCCGATATCACCCGGGAGATGCGCTCGGTGGCCGCCTACTTCGGGAAAGAGGTGCTGCGGGAGGTCCCCGAGGCGGACTTCCGGGCCGCCCTCCCCTCCCTGCGGGTAGCCTGCGGCGACCGGGCGGTCCTTCGGGCCATCCACTTCTACGACGACGACCGCCGGGCCGTTGAGGAGGCCCAGGCCCTGGAGGCCGGGGACTTCCACCGCTTCCTGGCTCTGGTCAATGCCTCCGGCGTGTCCTCCGCCCTCCACCTGCAAAACACCTGGTCCACCGCCGACCCCAAACAGCAGGCCATCCCTGTGGTCCTGGCCATCGGCCGGGAACTGCTGGACGGTACCGGCGCCATTCGGGTCCACGGCGGCGGCTTTGCCGGCACCGTACAGGCCTTTGTCCCCAACGACAGGCTGGAGCAGTTTAAGACCGGCATGGAGGCCCTGCTGGGGCCGGGCAAGTGCCACGTGCTCCACATCCGTCCCCAGGGCGGCTGTGTGGTGGCGGAATAAGGAGGAATTACTATGATCGACAACGCCGTTTCCAAGCTGGCCACCTACGCCCTGCGCACCGGCCTGATCGAGGAGTGCGACTATACCTGGGCCATCAATATCATTCTGGACGCCCTGAAGCTGGACAGCTACACCGACCCCGGCCAGGAGTGGGGGGAGATTGCGCTGGCCCCCGTGCTGGAGGAGCTCCTCAATGACGCCTACGCCCGGGGGATACTCACCGAAAACTCCGTGGTCTACCGGGACCTGTTCGACACTGAGCTCATGGGCCGGCTTACCCCCCGGCCCGCTTTGGTGACCAATCTGTTCCAGAAGCTCTACGAGAAGGACCCCCGCCGGGCCACCGACTGGTACTACAAATTCAGCCAGGACACCAACTACATCCGCCGTGACCGGATTGCCAAGGACATGCAGTGGAAAGCCCCCACGGAGTACGGCGAGCTGGACATCACCATCAACCTGTCCAAGCCGGAGAAGGACCCCAAGGCCATCGCGGCGGCCAAGAACCTGCCCGCCTCCGCCTACCCCCGGTGCCAGCTGTGCGCTGAGAACGAGGGCTACGCCGGCCGGGTGAACCACCCCGCCCGGCAGAACCACCGGATCGTCCCCATCACCATCAACGGCTCCCCCTGGTTTTTGCAGTACTCCCCCTACGTCTACTACAACGAGCACTGCATCTGCCTGAACAGCGAGCATGTGCCCATGAAGATCGACCGGGCCTGCTTCGCCAAGCTGCTGGATTTTGTCAAGCAGTTCCCCCACTACTTTGTGGGCTCCAACGCTGACCTGCCCATCGTGGGCGGTTCCATCCTGGCCCACGACCACTTCCAGGGCGGCCACTACACCTTCGCCATGGAGAAGGCCCCCGTGGAAACGCCCGTCACCTTCCCCGGCTATGAGGACGTGGAGGCGGGCATCGTGAAGTGGCCCATGTCGGTGGTGCGGATCAGCTCCGAAAACCCCGACCGGCTCATCGACCTGGCGGACAGGATTCTGCTGGCCTGGAGAGGCTATACCGACGAGGAGGC
>CATNCS010000013.1 GCA_950097245.1 uncultured Oscillospiraceae bacterium
CCGCCGGGTATTGGGCTACGGCGGGGACTTCGGCGAGCGGCAGACCGACTACGCCTTCAGCGGAAACGGCATCGTCTTTGCGGACGGGACCGAGAAGCCCGCTATGCAGGAGGTGCGGTACTGGTATTCTGCTCCTGAGGAGCGGGCGCGGCTGGATGCGGCCAACCGGCGGGCGAAACAGGACCTGTCTCTGCCTACAGTGCAGGTGAAAAAATCCCCCCTGCGTATCACCCACGGGGACGGGGCCCTGGGGGTGCGGGGAGAGGCCTTTGAAATTTTATTCTCCCGTCCGGAGGGCGGGCCGGTGTCGTTGGTCAGCGGCGGACACGAGTGGTTGTGGCGGGCTCCCCGTCCGGCCTACTGGCGGGCTCCCACCGAGAACGACCTGGGAAACGGCTTCGCCGTCAACAGCTCCATCTGGGTGGCGGCGGACGGCTGGCAGAAATGTGAGAACATTGAAATATTGGAGGAGAGTTCAGAGAAGGTCTCCGTCCGGTTTACCTATACCGCCCCCGCTCTGCCTGGGCTGAAAACCGATGTGACCTATACGGTGGATGACGCTGGCTGTATCACGATATCCGCCCACTACCACGGTGGGCCCAACCGGCCCGGGCTTCCCCTGTTCGGCCTGCGCTTCGCCACCCCGGAGCCGCTGGAGCGGGTGGAGTGGCTGGGGTTGTCCGGCGAGACCTATCCAGACCGAAAGCGTGGGGGTGTCTACGGCTGGCACAGCGAGGTCCCACACATCCCCGCTTACCTGGTCCCCCAGGAGTGCGGCTGTCATGTGGACACCCATGCCGCCATTCTTCGGGCGCGGGACGGGAGCAGGCTGACCCTGGAGATGGTGGAGGAGCCTTTCGCCTTTTCTGCCACTCCCTACACTCCCCAGCAGCTGGAGCAGGCGGCCCATCGGGAGGAGCTACCCCACCTGGTTCGCACTGTGGTCACCCTCTGCGGTGCTATGCGGGGTGTGGGCGGTATCGACAGTTGGGGTAGCGACGTGGAGGAACCGGTTCGGATTTCCTCTGAAAAAGATATTGAATTATCATTTCGCATGATATTGTAAGGAAGGTAATTGTTATGGCGATTCTTGTATTAGGCGGGGCCGGATATATCGGCTCCCATACGGTCTATGCGCTCATCGACGCTGGCCGGGACGTGGTGGTGGCCGACAACCTCCAGACCGGCTTTAAGGCCGCCGTCCATCCCAAGGCCCGGTTCTACCAGCTGGACATCCGGGACCGGGCCGCTCTGGACGTGCTGTTCCAGGCGGAGCAGATCGACGGGGTGATCCACTTTGCCGCCTCCTCCCAGGTGGGGGAGTCCATGGTTGATCCCCTGAAGTACTATGATAACAACCTCCACGGCACCATGGTACTCCTCCAGGCCATGGTAGCCCACGGGGTGGACAAGATCGTCTTCTCCTCCACTGCCGCCACCTACGGCGAGCCAGAGCAGGTGCCCATCCTGGAGACCGACAAGACTGTCCCCACCAACTGCTACGGCCAGACCAAGCTGTCCATGGAGCAGATGATGTCCTGGGTATCCAGGGCCCACGGTCTGCGGTATGTGGCCCTGCGGTACTTTAACGCCTGCGGCGCCCACCCCTCCGGTAAGATCGGCGAGGCCCACAGCCCCGAGACCCACCTGATCACCGTCATCCTCCAGGTACCCAACGGCCAGCGGGAGAAGCTGTCCATCTTCGGCGGCGACTACCCCACCAAGGATGGCACCTGTGTGCGGGACTACATCCACGTCACCGACCTGGCCCAGGCCCACATCCTGGCTCTGGACTACCTGCTCAAAGGCGGGGAGAACAATGTGTTCAACCTGGGCAACGGAGTAGGCTTTACCAACAAGGAGGTGGTGGACGTAGCCCGGAAGGTCACCGGCCACCCCATCCCGACCGAGATTGCCCCCCGCCGGGCCGGCGACCCCGCCCAGCTGGTGGCCTCCTCGGAGAAGGCCAAGACCGTCCTGGGCTGGAAGCCCCATTACGCCGACCTGGAAGTGATCGTGGCCTCCGCCTGGAACTGGCACAAGGGCCACCCCCGCGGCTATGAGGAGGGCTGAGCTATGATCGACCAAGCCGTCTCCAAACTGGCCGCCTACGCCCTGCAAACCGGCCTGATCCAGGAAAACGAGTACACTTGGGCCATTAACACCATCCTGGACACTTTGAAGCTGGACAGCTACACCGATCCCGGCCAGGAGTGGGAGGAGCTGGAACTGGCCCCCATCCTGGAGGAACTCCTCAATGATGCCTACGCCCGGGGGGTCCTCGCCGAGAACTCCGTGGTCTACCGGGACCTGTTCGACACAGAGCTCATGGGCCGGCTCACCCCCCGGCCCGCCCTGGTGACCAATCTGTGACAGAAGCTGTACGAGAAGAACCCCAGAGAGGCCACCGACTGGTACTACAAGTTCAGCCAGGACACCAACTACATCCGCCGGGACCGCATCGCCAAGGACATGCAGTGGAAGGCCCCCACCGAGTACGGCGAGCCCCACAACACCATCACCCCCATCGCCCGGCGGCGGGGGGAGAAGTTCGAGCTGGATCTGGTGCTCCGGAACAACATCACCACCCGGGAGCAGCCCCTGGGGGTCTACCACCCCCACGCGGAGCTGCACCACATCAAGAAAGAGAACATCGGCCTGATCGAGATGATGGGTCTGGCCGTCCTGCCCGCCCGGCTCAAGGAGGAGCTGGCCGAGGTGGCCGCCGGACTGGCCAACGGCTTTGACCTGCGGGCCAACGAGCTCACCGAAAAGCGCGCCGGCTGGGCGGAGGGCTTTGCCAAAAACTACACCATCACCAAGGACAACGCCCTGGATATTGTCCAGAAGGAGACCGGCCTGGTCTTCGCCCAGGTGCTGGAGCACGCTGGGGTCTATAAACGTAATAATTCGGGAAAGCAAGCTTTTGTGGAGTTTTTGGAAAAGGTGAAATGAGGCTTATCCTTGTTTACTGGTATACAATATCTGATAGGGTACTTATCATGGTAAGCAAAAAACAGAGAAGCGTGTTCTACACTGTATGGAACACACCTCTCTGTTTTTACATTCACTTATGCATAGAAGTTGACGCTGTTGGGGATTCCAACGAACATGTAGCAGTAGGTAATGCCATCGTACTGGGTCACGCTCACGCCAATGCAGTCGCATCGCTGATCGATCATCGTCTCAAAGTGACCGGGGGAGTTGGTCCAGTTGTCGACGGCGCGTTGGGCGGCGTCGGCGGTGCCGGTGAACACGGTGAGGTTGGATCCGAAGCCGTAGGGGTATCCGACATCGGCAGCGGCCTGGCTCTCCTCCGGAGCGTGATTCCAGGTGTAGCGCCGGTTGGAGCAGGCTTGGGCGGCGTTCATCAGAGCCTCGTTGACCGGCAGTTCCGACACTCCGTTGTCCTTTCGGGTCTGGTTGATAAGCCGGATCATCTCCTGCCGTATCTCCAGGTTGTCCGTCAGGCCAGCGCTGTCCCCGCTGACGGGAGTTTCCGGCACAGTAGGGACTCCCGGGTCGACCGTCAGCGTTACAGTTCCTCGATCCCCGACACTGTTGGATGCGATGATCTCCGCAGTTCCCTCTGACTTGGCGACAGCCACCCAGAAGGTTAGCACCTGCTCCACCGCCACCGTGTCCGGGTCGCTGGAGATGACTGCGTAGTCCGCACCGCTGGGACCGATGATGAGTCCGCTACGCTCTCCCACCTCCAAGGTACTGCCCTTGTAGCTGCTCACCTGGATAGGTTCGTCAGCCACTTCCACCGCCATAGCAGGGACGGTGAGACCAATAGTGAGGGTGGCCGCTGTCAGTATAGCGGCAATGCGCTTTTTCATGTTGGTCATACATTTTCCTCCTAATTTTCAGTGTTTTGTGGGGTTTTTGCAAGCAACACAATACCGAAATAGGAGGCGAAAGTCGATAGGAAATTGCAATCTGAAACGGAGAAATCCGAGAGCAAAAACGAAGCATTTTACATAGTGACCTTGAGAGGGCTTTGGGAGAAACGGTTTGTTTCCTGACCACATAATTAGCCACAGACAGACGTGGAACACGTGGAAACACTGTTTTCAAAGAGTATCAGAGAGTAAATGAAATAGAGCAGAAGTGCCTATAAACCATTAGAATTCTTAAAAAAATTTTCGCAGACCTCTTTGGAGATACTGGTGCAGATTATATATTGCGTGTCAGGCCGTTAAGGAGGCCTACATCAAGGCTGTTCCCACCGCTACCGAGGATAACACTGAGGTGAAGTGGGAGAACAATGGCGGAACTTGGGGTTACGCTGTGTATGTCGGCGGAGCTGAGGAAGGCGTGTCTGATTTCTATACCGAGGCTACTACTGATACCGTCAAGGCTCCCGCTCTGCCCACTCCCGCTGAGCAGTGGGAATCTGTTAAGAATGACGACGATCCCCGCAACGCGGGCGAGTGGAGGCCCCTGGTCACCTCCGGCTTCCTGAGCAACAGCGCGAAGTTTACCCCGACCGGCGAGATTGAGGACAGCAAGCACGTCATTGAGGTCAGCAACCTCAAGTGGAATACCGACTTCGACGTCAAGGTGCCTGGCTTCTTCTACGTGGTCGGCGGTACTCCTCAGAGGACCATCCGTGAGGCTTATAACATCCAGGCCGACGGCACCCTCTACGGCAGCAACAACGACACCTCCGCCACTGGAGTGGTGACTGGTTTCGCTATCGTGCCCGTGCTGAAGGTCGATGGAAACATTACCAACTATATCGTCTTCCGCGATGCAGACGGTGACTTCTATAACGCCTCTACCGGCGCTTCTATCACTGGTACGATCACCAATGGCGATGCCAAGCTGAAGCTTACTACAGACTAAAAAGCAGCTGGCTCCTGTGTAAACCCCCGGACCGAAAGGCCCGGGGGTCCCTTTTGCTTAATCCATAGGCAGAAGCGCCACGACATGATAGGTAACATCGCTGTCGTTCATCTGTTCAAAGCTGCTGGATGGCGACCACCAGGAGGCCGTGCCGCTATTCCAGGTGAGTATGCTCGCGTATCTTCCCGCCAGGTGGCAGGTACGCGTACAGCCCCGGAACAGGATCATCGTAGAAGAGTTGTTGATATCTGTGATGAGGACTATCATTGGCGAACGGGAAAATGTCAGCGTATTGGGGTTGGCCTGGCCGTACTTCCCGTTCCCCACATAACTGGTGGTGTAGATTTGGCAGTTGCCCCTCTTGGTGATGTCCACCGTGTGGGCGGCGAGGGTAGTGTTGATCGCGCTGTCCGCCGCCGCGCGGGCGCCGGCCTCGGCCTTGAGGGCCGTGTCAATTTTTGCGTTGTCGGCGTTGAAATCCTCCATCAGGACGCGGTCGGATTTCTCCCACTGGGAGAGCTGGTAGTTTTTAGTATAGTTGCTTGGCATAATTTATGCCTCCTTTCACCCCTGGCGGGCGGAGGCAAAAAGTGGTACGTTTGCATACATCTTATGGAAATGAGGGCGCAGTGCGCCCTTTTTTATTTGCAAACTGCACTCTCCTTGTATACAGTGGTGTAAAGTCGATTGGGATAAACTGAGAAATACGGAGGTCAAAAGCAAGCGAATTACACAGTATCCTCGTACGACAGGACTTTTGAGAATCTGCTACGAGGAATCCAAACACATGGATTTCCTTGATCTGTGCTTTTTCCAATCCTAACGCATCCGCTATCTCCTGCCGTGTCCGGCCTTCTTCTCGCATCTTTATGATCTCTGCTTATACTACTTTGATATTTGTCCATTTTCGCTTCTTCATATATTTACTCCCTGATGTAGTTCTTCTATTTTCCTACATCAGGGGGCTTTTGTCTATTGTCTGCTTTTACCGGGGCTGTTCAAACCGGGTGGGGGCGCTTTGCTTTTGAGCTTTTTTCGCGGGCGCCGGGGCTTAACCGAATGACATTGCTTTGCGAAGGGAGGCTTTTTTGCGTTCTCAATCAGATATGCTTCAGGGGCGGGCCGTCCAGCTCCACCACCCGGTCCGCGTGGTCCAGAACAGCGGGCTCGTGGCTCACTAGCAGGACGGGGGCGGGGAGGGCGCGCAGACGCTCCAAAATCCGCAGAGCCCGGGCCAGGTCCACCCCGGCGAAGGGCTCGTCCAGCAGGTAGAGCCGGGCAGGCAGCGCCAGGCAGCGGGCCAGGGCCAGACGCCGGCCCATACCTCCGGACAGGGCGGCGGGACGGGTGTTCTCCTCCCCCTCCAGCTCCGCCAGGGCCAGCAGCTCCGGGACCCGCCCCCGCTGTTCTCCGGGCAGCACGTCGGTGAGATGCTGCCCCGCCGTCCGCCAGGGGAGGAGTCGGTCGTCCTGGAAGAGGATGGCGGTCTCCCGGGGCGTAGCCCCCTCCACCGCCCCGCTTTGGGGCCTCTCCAGCCCGGCCAGCACCCGGAGCAGGGTGGTCTTGCCGCAGCCCGAGGGCCCGCTGAGAGCGGTGACGCCGGTGTCTGGAATTTGGAGGGAGAAACGGTCCAGGACAGCCCTGTCCCCAAAGGATACGGTGAGGTCTTTGCAGAAAATCACGTCCCCCACCCCCTTCCCCACCGGGCCAGACAGGCCCGGAGGAGGCGCTCCAGCACCATGCTCAGGGCCACGGTGGCCGCCGTCCAGGCGAAGAGCTCCGGGATGTCTAAATAGTACTTGGTGTAGTAGATGCGCTGGCCCAGGGAGGGCTCAGGGAGGCAGAGCACCTCCGCCGCCACCCCCGACTTCCAGGCCAGGCCGGTGGCTGTGGTGAGGGCGGTGAGGATGTAGGGCCGCAGGGCGGGCAGGTAGAGGAGGGTCACAGTTTTCCACCGGGAAAACCGGTAGCACTGGGCCAGCTCCAGCAGCTTTCTGTCCATAGCCTGGATGCCCCGGGACAGGTTGTCCCACACCACGGGGACCACCATCGTGGCGGAGATGACCGCCGGGACATGGTTCCGGCCCGTCCACAGCAGCACCAGCAGGATAAAGGAGGCCACCGGCGCCGCCCGCACCACCCGGATGGCGGGGGAGAGGAGCCGGTCCGCCCAGGGGGAGGCGCAGGTGAGAGCGGCCAGGGCCGCCCCGATCACGATCCCGCAGGTCAGGCCCAGGGCGATGCGGCCCAGGGAGAAGAAAATCGTGGCCCAAAACTCCCCCGTCCCCGCCATGGAGGCCAGGGCGTTCCAGACGGAGAGGGGATAGGGCAGCAGCAGCTCGTTGCCCTTCCCCGCCAGGCGGCGGTCCACCAGAAAGGCGCAAAGCTGCCAGACCCCCAGCCAGAAGGCGGGGGCCGGCAGGGCGTATAACAATTTTTTTGGCCATTCCCCTCCCCTTCGGGGAGGAGAATGGTCGGGGCGGGAGGAGCGATCAGTCCACCCCATAGTAGAAGGAGTCGTAGGGCAGGCCGCCGCCGATGGACTTGGGCTCCGCCTGGAAGAGGATGGAGTAGTAGTCCTCCAGCATGGTCTTCATCTCCTGGCCGGTGACGAAGGTGAGAGAGCACTGGGGGATGGCTTTGGCCGCCACATTCTCGTTGGGAGCGAAGCCATACTCCGCCACCAGGGCTGCGGCGTCCGCGCTGTTGGCGGGGTCGCTGATATAGTCGATGGACGCCTCATAGGCGGACAGGAAGGCCTCCGCCTCCTGGGGGTGTTCCTCGATATAGGCGGTGCGGGCCACGATACAGCCCATGGGCAGGGGGGAGTTCTCCAGCTCCTGCCAGGCCTGGGACAGGGAGATGGCCTCCCGGACGGCGCTGTCCTTCACCAGCAGGGCGGTGGCGGCGGGGACGGGGAGCATGCAGATGCCCGCGTCGGAGGAGGACATCTTGGCGGTGATCTCCTGGGGGGTGAGCCACTCGATGTTCACCTCGGACGGGTTCACGCCGTTGCCCTCCAGCAGGTGGTTCAGGATGTGCTCCGGGTTGGCACCCTTGGTGTTGGAGGGGGCGTACAGGGTCTTGCCCGCCAGGTCGGCCATATTGTGGACGGTGTCCCCCTTCTCCAGGATATAGAGCACCCCCAGGGTGTTAACCGCCAGCACCTGGATGGACCCCTCGTTCTTGGCGGACAGGACGGCGGCGGCGTTGGTGGCGATGGCGGCGATGTCCACATCCTTGTTGTTCAGCGCGGCCTGGACCTGGGTGTTGTCGGTGACTACCTCGGCGGAGGAGATGCCATCCATGTCGGTCATCATTTTGGCGGCGCCCACGCCTGTGGGACCGGAGAGGACCATGAGCCTGGGCCCATCCACAGCAGCCGAGCTGCCGGGATCAGCGGCGGAGGCGTCCGGCTGGCTGGAGGCACTTGTCTGTCCGGGATAGGGGTCAGAGGCGGATTCGGGTTGCTTGGGCCCGCAGCCGGCCAGCAGGGACAGGGCCAGTGCGGCGGTGAGAAGCAGGGAGAGGGTACGTTTCATAGCAATCTTCCTTTCAAATTTAAATCAGGTTGTTAAGGCGTGTAGGGGCGGATATTATCCGCCCGCAATTTGGCCAGGCCGTCTTGTTTATGCGGGCGGCTAATAGCCGCCCCTACAAAAACCGGTGGCATAACAATTCACAACACCGTCTCCAGCCCCGCGGGGTCCACGACGGTGATGGTTTTGCCCTTACGGGTGATGAGGCCGCTGTCCTCCAGGGCGGCGAAGGCCCGGTAGAGGGAGGCCCGGCTCACCCCCAGCCGCTGGCACAGCTCTGTAGCCGGGCAGGAGCTGCCCCCGTTGGCCAGCAGGTAGCGGGCCAGCTTGCCCTCCACCCCCGGCTGGGCCAGGGTCTGGAGCCGCCCGGACAGAAACCGGATGCGGCCCGTGAGGTATCGCAGATAGTTTTCCCGGATTTGCCCCTGTTCAGCCAGCAGGCGGTCCACCAGGGCGTGCTCCAGCATCAGGCACCGGCTGGGCCCCCTGGCGGTGATGGTGGAGGCGAACTCGGGCTCGTCGCTGTACAGGGCGGCGGCCCCGAACAGGTCCCCCGGCCCCAGCACGCTGACGGCCAGCGCCCCCTTGGTCACCTGGAGCTGGCCCGACAGCACCACCCCCAGGGAGCGGCGGAAGTGCCGGGGGCTGTACACCACCCCAGGGTCAAACCGGACCAGGCTGGCCCCCTCCAGCTCCGTCAGGGAGCGGAGCATTCCCTCCTCCGTATTCCGGAACAGAGGGCCGGCGGCAAGCAGGGCGATTTCCTCCTGAGAAAGGGGCAAGGCGGACACCTCCATTACTGTCTTATTTGAGACAGTTTGGATTATAACGGACCCGGAAGAAAAAGTCAACCCCGGCAGCGAAAAAACTGCCGGGGCTGTTTATTTCATATATTCCTCCGCCAGCCGGACCTCCCCCGCTTCCAGGGAGGCGGGCACATGGATGATCCGCTGGTTGCTGGAGCCCCGGAACCGCAGTCCCAGGTCCTTTTTGGCCAGGACGAAGGGGCCGTCCACCAGCACATCCAGCTGCTCCAGCAGCTCCCGGCTGTGGTCCCCGATCTTGCCGGCGGCCAGCTCCTCGAAGAGGTAGCCGGAGTAGCACCAGATCGTCTTGCCGGGCAGCTCCTTCCGCACCCGGCGGACCAGCTCCAGCACCGGGCCCTGGTTGGCCGGCTCGAAGGGCTCGCCCCCCAGCAGGGACAGCCCCCGGATGTGCTCCGGAGCCAACAGAGCCAGGATTTTTTCCACCTCCGCCTCCCCGAAGGGGAAGCCGTAGGAAAAGTCCCAGGTCTCCGGGTTGAAGCACTCCTCGCACCGGTGGGTACACCCGGACACAAACAGGGACACCCGCACCCCCGGGCCGTTGGCCACGTCTACTTTTTTAATATCGGCGTAGTTCATAACCTTCTCCTTACCGCATGATTTTCAGCTTGGGGCATTTCTCTTTCAGGAAGGGCAGAAAGCTCTCCCGCTGCTCCGGAGTGAGACATTCCTTGAACACCAGCAGAAACTGCCGGGATTTGCTCATTACAAAAAAGAGGTTGGGGGTGGACGCCGCCACAGATAGGCTCTCATAGCGCATGGAAGCCTCCCCGTGAATGGTCAAATTGCGCAGAACTATGCTGTCTACTGTGAAAAAGCTCTCATAACGGGTGACGCCTTCGGAAGAGGTCTCCTTCATCCGGCTGACCTGATTCTTAATATACAGCATTCGATTCAAACGCGGAAAGAGGCAAAAGAACGCAACAAGTACCGAATACAGGATGCCATAAAACCAGTCCTGCGCGATAAACGCCAACAGGGCGGCCACGGCGATTACTGCCACAGCAATCCACCGGACCCAATCCAGCCGGGAGCGGAACAGGTACTTTTGCACCTCTCGCAGGGCCGCTTCATCCATCACGCCCGAGGTGCGGTATTGGTCCATTGAAATCATCCTCCAGCAAAAAATTCCGGTAGGGGGCGGCCTCCGCGCCGCCCCGCATACTGCTCAAAGTAACGGGGCGGCTCAAAGGCCGCCCCCTACAAAAAATCCTTACAGATGGAGCACGCGGGCCTTGATCTCCTTGGTCTTGCCCACGTTCCAGAAGTTCTCTCCCAGGTAGCCGCAGGTGCGCCGGGTGACGTTCATCTTGGACTGGTCCTTGTTGTGGCACACGGGGCACTCCCACTGGAAGTCCTCGTTGATCTCGATCTCCCCGTCGTAGCCGCAGCACTGGCAGTAGTCGCTCTTGGTGTTGAACTCGGCGTACTGGATATTGTCGTAGATAAACCGGACCACATCCTTCAGCGCTTCCAGGTTGTGGCGCATGTTGGGGATCTCCACGTAGGAGATACAGCCGCCGGTGGAGATGCGCTGGAACTGGCTCTCGAAGGTGAACTTGTCAAAGGCGTCGATGTGCTCCCGCACGTCCACGTGGTAGCTGTTGGTGTAGTAGCCCTTGTCGGTGACGTCGGGGATGGTGCCGAAGCGCTCCTTGTCGATGCGGGCGAAGCGGTAGCACAGGGACTCGGCGGGGGTGCCGTAGAGGGCGAAGCCGATGTTGGTCTCGGCCTTCCAGTCGTCGCAGGCCTTCCGCAGCCGGTTCATCACCGCCAGGGCGAACTCGGTGCCCCCCGGCTGGGTGTGGCTGACTCCCTTCACCAGCTTGGTCAGCTCATACAGGCCGATGTAGCCCAGGGAGATGGAGGAGTAGCCGCCGTAGAGCAGGGGCTCGATGGAGGCCCCCTTGGGCAGGCGGGCGATGGCCCCGTACTGCCAGTGGATGGGGGAGGAGTCGGAGCGCACCTTCTTCAGGGCGTTGTGCCGGCACATGATGGCCTCGAAGCACAGCTGGAGCCGCTCCTCCAGCAGCTGCCAGAACTTCTCCTCGTCGCCGTCGGCCAGGATGCCGATCTGGGGCAGGTTGAGGGAGACCACCCCCTGGTTGAACCGGCCCTCGAACTTGTAATTGCCCTCCGCGTCCTTCCAGGGGGCCAGGAAGGACCGGCAGCCCATGGGGGAGAAGACGTTGCCCTGGTAGTTCTCCCGCATCTTCTTGGCGGAGATGTAGTCGGGGTACATCCGCTTGGCGGAGCACTTCACGGCCAGCTCGGTGAGGTAGTCGTACCTGCCCCCCTTGAGGCAGTTGTGCTCGTCCAGCACGTAGACCAGCTTGGGGAAGGCGGGGGTGATGTAGACGCCCGCCTCGTTCTTGATCCCCTCCAGCCGCTGGCGGAGCACCTCTTCGATAATCATGGCGTTCTCCTCGATGTAGGGGTCGCCCTCCTGGAGGTTGAGGAACAAGGTCACGAAGGGGGACTGGCCGTTGGTGGTCATCAGGGTGTTGATCTGGTACTGGAGGGTCTGCACCCCATTTTTCAGCTCGCAGCGCAGCTGGTCGTCCACCAGGCGGTCCATGGTGGCCTCGTCCACCTTGCCGGCGCACTCGTAGGCGATGTGTGCCTTGAATTTCTCCCGGCTCTTGCGCAGATACCTGCCCAGGTGGCGCAGGTCCACGCTCTGACCGCCGTACTGGTTGGAGGCCACGCAGGCGATGATCTGGGTGACCACCGTGCAGGCCACCTGAAAGCTCTTGGGGCTCTCGATGAGCTTGCCGTTCATCACGGTGCCGTTCTCCAGCATGTCGCCGATGTTGATGAGGCAGCAGTTGAAAATGGGCTGGACGAAGTAGTCGGCGTCGTGGAAGTGGATGGCCCCCTCGTCGTGGGCCTTGGAGATATGCTCGGGCAGCAGAATGCGCCGGGTCAGGTCCCGGCTCACCTCGCCGGCGATATAGTCCCGCTGGGTGGCGGCGATCATGGTGTTCTTATTGGAGTTCTCCTCGGCCAGCTCCTTGTTCTCGTTGCGCAGCAGGGCCAGGATGGACTCGTCGGTGGTGTTGGCCTTGCGCACCAGAGCCCGGTTGTAGCGGTAGATGATATAGGTCTTGGCCAGGTGGAACTTGTTGCGCTCCACCAGCCCCTGCTCCACCAGGTCCTGGATGTCCTCCACCAGCATGCGGGGGCGCTTGAGCGCCTCGATGCTGTCGATAATGGCGTCGATGTCCTCCCGGCTCATCCGCTCCGCCTCGGGGACCTCAGCGTTGGCCTTCTCAATGGCGGTGACAATCTTGCTGCGGTCGTAATCCACGCTGGCGCCGTCCCGTTTAATAACCTTCATGCCTGTTCTCCTCTCATTGGTAAAAGACGCTAAAAAAACCGCGCTTCCGCCCGGAGTGATCCCTCCACTTGGGAAGCACGGTATGGATTATAGCACATCCGGCCCCCTTTGTCCACTATATCTTGTGCCGTCTTTCGGAGGCTTTTGAGTATGAATACAAGATGTATTTTACACCCGTTAACCCGGTCTTTCCAGGGGTTCCGGTTGCTATCAGAGGGAAGTTATGGTATAATTCAGGTGAATTTTCAGCAAAATGCCCATGGAGGTCTCTATGACAGAAAAAACTGCCGTCGCCATGAGCGGGGGCGTGGACAGCTCCGCCGCCGCCCTGCTCCTCCGGCAGGGGGGACACGACCTGGTGGGGGTAACCCTCAAGCTGGTGGACAATACCCTGGCCGGGCTGAAGGGGGAGAGCGCCTGCTGCTCCCTGGACGACGTGGAGGACGCCGCCGCCGCCGCCCGGCGGCTGGGCTTTCCCCACTATGTATTCAACTTCACCTCCTGTTTTCGGACAGAGGTGGTGGACCCCTTTGTCCGGGCCTACGAGGAGGGGAGGACCCCCAACCCCTGCGTGGCGTGCAACCGGCGGGTCAAATTCGGCGCTCTGCTCCGCCGGGCGGATGAGCTGGGCTGGGGCAGAATCGCCACCGGCCACTACGCCCGGCTGGACCTGGACGCCGGGTCGGGCCGCTGGCTGCTGAAAAAGGCGGCCCACCAGGCAAAGGACCAGAGCTACGTGCTGGCCATGCTCACCCAGGAACAGCTCGGCCGGGCCCTGTTCCCCCTGGGGGAGCTGTCCAAGGAGGAGGTGCGCTCCCTGGCCCGGGAGGCCGGCCTGCTCAACGCCAGAAAGCGGGACAGCCAGGATATCTGCTTCATCCCCGACGGGGACTACGGGGCCTTCCTCCGCCGGTATACCGGGAGGGACTACCCCGCCGGGCCCTTCCTGTATGAGGACGGGACCCTGCTGGGCTGGCACAGCGGGATCGTAGACTACACCGTGGGCCAGCGCCGGGGGCTGGGGGTGTCCTCCGGTCTGGGGCGGCTCTATGTAAAGGAGATCGTCCCTGAGCAGAATACGGTGGTGCTGTCCGTCAACGAGGGACTCTTCGCCCGCACCCTGACGGCGAACCGGCTCAACCTCATCCCCTGCGCCCGGCTGGACGGCCCCGTCCGGCTCCGGGCCAGGATCCGCTACCGCATGGCGGAGCAGCCCTGCGCCGTGGAGCAGACCGGGGAGGACTCCATCCGCCTCACCTTCGATCAGCCCCAGCGGGCCATCACCCCCGGGCAGACTGTGGTCCTCTACGACGGGGACACCGTGGTGGGCGGGGCAGTCATTACGGCGGGCATTCCCGACTGACAAGGAGGAGTCTATGGCGAAGAATAAAAAGCGGCAGCACAGCCGCACAGTGGACCTGAAGCGGCAGCTGGAACAGGAGAAGCTGGCCGGCGAGAAGAGCCGGGCCAAAAACCGCTGGAACCCCGCCGGCCGGGCCCTGCTCTGGCTGGACCTGATCTTTTTGGCCGCCGTCTCCCTGCTGGAGAGCAGGGGCCTGTTTTCAGAGACGGCCGCCGGACTCTGCACCGCCGTGGCCGTGGTCCTGCTGCTGATCGCCCTGTGGCTGCTGTTCGGGAGCAAAAAGGGGCGGGGCGGCTCCGGAAAGGGGCCAAGCCTGTAAAAAGGATTGATTTTCCCGCCTGTTTGGTATATGATAGCTTCTGTATATCATTTCCAATGAGAGGATCGAAACGCCATGAGAAAAGATATTACCCTGCCCGCCCTGGCGGTGGCCGGAGGGGCGGCTGGATTTTTTCTGCGGCGGTGGCAGCTGGCCTCCGCCTATCAGCCCGAAACAGGCCTGTTTGTCCCCGACGCCCCCGCCACCTGGGCTCTGCTGGGGCTGACGGCCCTGCTGGCGGCGGCCCTTCTGCTGCTGGTGCAGGGGGAGCGAAAGACGGAGGCGGACGATTTTCTGCCCGCCTTCGGCTGCCCTGAAAAGGGACAGATGACCCTTTTTGTCATTGCCGGGCTGCTGCTGCTGGCCGCCGGGGCCCTGGGCCTGCGGGACGGGCTGATTGCCCTCCGGCAGTGGCAGGCCGCCCCGGAGGCATATCAGCTGTCTGCCGCCGGCGCTCAGCTGCTCACCGGGGTGCTGTGTATCCCCGCCGGGCTGGGGATTCTGCTGATGGGGAAAATGGCCTATCGGGGGGAGCTGGACAGCGCGGGCTGCTTCCTGACCTCCTTCCCCGCCCTGGCCGGGCTGGTGTGGCTCTTCGCCACCCACCTGAAGCACGGCACCGAGCCGGTACTGATGAAGTATGCGTTCTCTCTCTTTGCCGCCCTGCTGCTCACCCTGGCCCACTACCATATCGCCGGGTTCCTCTACGGCCGGCCCCGGCCCCGCCGGACCGCCTTTCTGGCCCTGCTGGGCGCCGCTGTGGGCATCATCTCTCTGGCGGACCGGTTTGACCTGTTCACCGCCGCCGCCACCGCCGCCATGTCCCTGTCCGCTCTGGGCTTTGCCCGGGCGCTGCTGCGCAGCACCTTTGGCCCGCCCTGGCCTAAACACCTGGAGGGGCGAATGCCTCCCCCGGAGGAGGGAGAATAATGCGTAGGGGCGCACAGTGTGCGCCCGTCCAAGCTCACACCTGAACAGCGGGCGGACAATGTCCGCCCCTACAAACGATTTAAGGGAGATCATAAAATGGAGAACAAGAGACGTTTTTATATCACCACCCCCATCTACTACCCCAGCGACAAGCTGCACATCGGCCACACCTACTGCACCGTGGCCACCGACGCCATCGCCCGGTACCACCGGCTCAAGGGCGAGGAGGTGATGTTCCTCACCGGCACCGACGAGCACGGACAGAAGATTGAGGACAAGGCCAGAGAGGCGGGCGTCACCCCCCAGCAGTATGTGGACAGCATCGTCACCGCCCCCCGGGGGGTGCTGGACCTGTGGAAGCTGATGAACATCTCCAACGACCGGTTCATCCGCACCACCGACGACTACCATGTGAAGTCCATCCAGTACATCTTCCGCAAGATGTATGACAACGGGGACATCTACAAGGGCACCTACAAGGGCAAGTACTGCAAGCCCTGTGAGTCCTTCTGGACGGAATCCCAGCTGAAGGACGGTTGCTGTCCCGACTGCGGCCGCCCGGTGACCGACGCGGAGGAGGAGGCCTACTTCTTCCGCCTGTCCAAGTACGCGGACAAAATCCAGCACCTGCTGGAGGACACCGACTTCCTGGAGCCCCGCTCCCGGGTGAATGAGATGGTGAACAACTTCATCAAGCCCGGCCTGGAGGACCTGTGCGTCAGCCGCACCTCCTTCACCTGGGGCATCCCGGTGGACTTCGACCCCAAGCACGTGGTCTATGTGTGGGTGGACGCCCTGTCCAACTATATCACCGCTTTGGGCTACGGCAACGACAAGTACGACGACTATGACAAGGGCTGGTGGCCCGGGGTCAATATCGTGGGCAAGGAGATTGTCCGCTTCCACTCCATCATCTGGCCCGCCATGCTCATGAGCCTGGGAGAGCCTCTGCCCAAGAAGGTCTTTGGACACGGCTGGCTGCTGCTGGACGGGGGCAAGATGTCCAAATCCAAGGGCAATGTCGTCGACCCCTACCTGCTGGCCGAGATGTTCGGGGTGGACGCCCTGCGCTTCTTCCTGCTGCGCACCTTCCCCTTCGGCTCCGACGGCAACTTCTCCAACGAGGCCCTGATCCAGACCATCAACGTGGACCTGGCCAACGACCTGGGCAACCTGCTCAGCCGCACTGTGTCCATGGTGGGCAAGTACTTTGGCGGGCAGCTGCCTGAGGGCTCCGGAGCCACCGAGGCTGAGCGGGCTCTGGCTGCTGCTGTCGCTGGTGATGAAGCCGCTGACGGCGCTCTGCATGGAGAGGGCTGCCAATTTGACGGTGAGTTGATTGGGCTTACCGCCGGACTGCGGAACCGCTATGAGGACGCTATGGAGCACTACGCCCCCCACAACGCCCTGGCGGAGATCTTCAAGGTCATCGACCGGGCCAACAAGTATATCGACGAGAACGCCCCCTGGGTGCTGGCCAAGGATATGGAGGCCAATGGCTCCCGGCTGGCCCACGTCATGTACAACCTGCTGGAGTCCCTGCGGGTGTGCGCCATCCTGCTTACCCCCTTTATCCCCCAGTCGGCCGCCGAGGTGCTGCGGCAGATCGGGGCCTGTGAGGCCTGCTCCACCTGGGACAGCGCCGGGACGTGGGGCTCCCTGCCCGGGACGGTCACCGTCCGGCGGGGGGACAACCTCTTCCCCCGCATTGATGTGGACAAGGCCCTCAAGGAGCTGGAGGAGGCTGCGGCCGCCGCAAAGAAGGCTGCCCTCCCCGAGCTGGAGATCGAGCCCCAGCTGGAGGAGAAGGTGGACTTTGACACCTTCTGCAAGTCCGACTTCCGGGCCGTCAAGGTAAAGGACTGCCAGCCGGTGAAGAAGAGCGAGAAGCTGCTGAAATTCACTTTGGACGACGGCACGGGGGTAGACCGGCAGATTCTGTCCGGCATCGCCAGGTGGTACAAGCCCGAGGAGCTGATCGGCAAGACCCTCATGGCCATCGTCAACCTGCCCCCCCGGAAGATGATGGGCCAGGAGTCCAACGGCATGCTTATCTCCGCCGTCCACACCGAGAAGGGGGAGGAGTGCCTCAATCTGCTGATTCTGGACGACAAAATCCCCGCCGGGGCCAAAATGTGTTAAAACTTTATTAAAATGTGCTGTCTCTCTTGGAGGGACAGCACACTTTTTTCGCCGGGGCGCTTACATTTTTATGAAAATCTCCCCTATGCAATCGGAGGTTTTTCCTGTAATATGGGGATGTACACATGGAAGGAACAATGGTACCCAAAGGAGGTAATCACGATGAGAAGAACAAAAATTATCTGTACCCTGGGCCCCGCGGTGGACAGTGAGGACATGATCCGCACCCTGATCCGCACCGGCATGGACGCGGCCCGGTTCAACTTTTCCCACGGCAGCCACCCGGAGCACCTGGAGCGGCTGAATATGCTGAAAAATGTCCGGGACGCCATGGGCCGGCCGGTGGCCACCATCCTGGACACCAAGGGCCCTGAGATTCGCATCAAGTCCTTTGAGACCAAATCCGTCACCCTGGAGCCCGGCGACACCTTCACCCTCACCACCGAGGACGTGGTGGGCAACCAGGGCTGGGTGTCCGTCACCTATCCCAGGCTCCATGAGGAGCTCCAGCCCGGCCAGCAGATCCTCATCGACGACGGCCTGGTGGCCATCAAGGTGGACCGCATTGAGGGGACGAAAATCATCTGCACCGTGGAAAACGGCGGCACCCTGTCCGCCAACAAATCCATCAACATCCCCGGCGTCCACATCCAGCTTCCCGCCCTCACCGAGAAGGACGTGGACGACATCCGCTTCGGCGTGGCCAACGACTTCGACTTCATCGCCGCCTCCTTTGTCCGCCGGGCGGCGGATGTGGAGGCTGTCCGGGCCGTCCTCCACGAGTGCGGCGGGGACGACGTGAAGATTATCGCCAAGATCGAGAACCAGGAGGGCGTGGACAACCTGGACGCCATCCTGGAGGCCGCCGACGGCATTATGGTGGCCCGGGGCGACCTGGGCGTGGAGATTCCCGCCGCCCGGGTGCCCATCCTGCAAAAGCAGATGATCCGCAAGGGCCTTCAGGTGGGCAAGCCAGTGATTACCGCCACCCAGATGCTGGACTCCATGATGCGCAACCCCCGGCCCACCCGGGCGGAGGTGTCCGACGTGGCCAACGCCGTCTACGACGGCACCGGCAGCGTGATGCTCTCCGGCGAGACCGCCGGGGGCAAGTACCCGGTGGAGGCCCTCCAGGCCATGGTGACCATCGTCACCGAGACGGAGGGGGCCATCGACTACTGGAAGCAGTTCCAGAAGCAGCGGATCATCCCCACCCCCGACATCAACGACGCCATCACCCACACCTGCTGCATGACCGCCAGGGACCTGGACGCCAAGGCCATCCTGGCCGCCACCAACTCCGGCCGCTCCGCCCGGATGATCTGCCGGTTCCGCCCCGCCTGCCCCATCGCCGCCCTCACTATGCACGAGAAGGTCCGCCGCCAGCTGAATATCTCCTGGGGCGTCATCCCCTTCCTCACCGGCGAGGTCACCTCCACCGACCGCATCTTCTCCCTGGCTACCGAGACGGCCATCAAGGAGAAGCTGGTCCAGAACAGGGACGTGGTGGTCATCACCGCCGGCATCCCCTTGGGCAAGAGCGGCTATACCAACCTCATCAAGGCCCAGGTCATTGACGAGGACGCCATGTAACCCCATACATAACCCAAGGGCCGCCCCAGTCAGGGCGGCCCTTTTTGTTGACTTCGCGGAAAATTCCGCTATAATTCGACGTAAGGGAAACGCAGCGAAGGCGCAGGCGGTTTGGCCACCCCTCCGAAAGGAGGTGAGGCCCGTGCCATTGACTTTGACAGTTACATTCCACGTCCGTGGATACATTGTAACGATTCAGGTCAAAGTAAAGTGAAACCCTGGACGGATCGGAGAGGCTTGTTTTGGTTCAATTCCAGCCACGGGACGCCTTCAACTCTTCTAGCTGCTTGGCAATTTCCTCCTCGCTGAGGCCCATATTCTGGCGCATTTGGTCCTCGACCATTTTTAGTTCTTCCTCTGGGGTCATATCACTGCTGCGGCTAAGTTTAAAGGAACCAATGATATTGTCACGGTCCACATCGTAGACCGGGATAAAAATAGCTTTGGGCTGCGTCTCAAGCCATTCCATGTAAGTTCTTGCGTCTTCCAGGGTAATGATCTCGCCTGGGTAGCCGCCATAGCTCATATCGTGATCAAACGCATAGCCAGTTTTCCCATTGGTCGCTTGAACCAGGATCAAATCCGGGGCATATCCAACGACAATATGGTCCATGGTAGTTCCATAGGTTTCTCCCTTGCTGTTCACAGGATAGACGCCGTCAGGCAGGCGCTCCCGAATTGCCCTTTCCCGGTAGTTTACCTGCACAATATAACGGATACCATCTACACCACGTATGCGGCCAGGCGTATAGTCACCTGGATACAGACCGTGTGTGGCTTCCAGATACTTGCCCAATGCGTCTGCGTCGTCGAAATCAGCCACCGTAAATTCCGTTCCCTCGGGAATTTCGCCCTCCGGTACGCCCCAGCGGTTTTCCAAGTTCTTTAACTGGTCTATCTTAGCTTGAACTTCGAAGGAAACTTGAGCATCGCCGGGCTGTCCGGTGACGGGGTGGACCCGGCCGTCGGGGGTAGAGGTATCCCCCGGGGCGGCCGGGTGGACACGGCTGTCATCGGAGGCGGACTTGTCCCCCAGGGCGGGCTTGGGGTCGGAATTGGTCTGAACGGCGGACGGCAGGCCGCTGAGGTCCTCGGGCGGGGCCAAGGAAACTTGAGCGTCGCCAGGCTGTCCGGTGATGGGGTGGACCCGGTCGTCGGGGGTAGAGGTATCCCCCGGGGCGGCGGGGTGGACGCGGTCGGTGGGGACGGACGTGTCCCCCGGGGCGGGCTTGGGGTCGGAATTGGCCTGAACGGCGGGCGGCAGGCCGCTGAGGTCCTCGGGCGGGGCCTTTGAGGTGGCGAACACGGCGGTGACGCCGGCCACCAGCAGCGCGGCGGTGAGAACAGCCGCGAGGGATCGTTTTTTCATCTTCATAATGGCGCGAATCCTTTCTTCCATGTGGTTTTTTGTCGTATAGGTCAGGCAGAGGGGAGAAAATCCGCTCTCCGCCGCCGACAGCAGGGCGTAGGCGTACCCCTTCCGGCTGTCCAGGCCCAGAATCCGGACCACCGCCTCGTCGCAGGCCAGCTCCAGGTCCCGGTTGGCCCGGAAGTACATCACCCACACCAGGGGGTTGAACCAGTGGACGCACAGGGCGGCCGTCAGCAGCAGCTTCCAGCCCAGGTCCCCCCGGCGGATATGGACATACTCGTGGGTGAGGACGCAGGTGAGCTGTCCCTCGTCAGTCCAGTTGGTATTTTGGGGCAGTAAAATAACAGGACGGATCAGGCCGTAGGCCAGGGGGGCGTTCACCGCCCCGCAGACCTTGATTTGCACCGGACGCAGAGTGGGGTGCTCCTCCCGCCAGCGGTCCAGGAACTCCAGCTCCACCGGGGCCGCGTCCCGGAACCGGCGCAGGCTCCACAGGCAGGCGGACCCGAAGAACAGCGTGCACAGGGACAGGCCCGTCAAATACAGGGCGGCCAGAGGGGAGGCGGGCTCCTTCTCAGGCTGGGGGACGGCGGGGGCGGAGGGGAGGACGGGGACGTCCTCCCGAAGAGTCCCGGGCACGGTGGCCGGGGGAATCCGGACGGGGAGCTCCGCGTCAGAGGGCTCCGGGGGGGCCTCCTGCTCCCGGAGGGCCTGAGCAATCCGGGCCGCCCCGGTGTACACGCTGAGACGGGAGGGCAGGGTGAAGGGCACCAGCAGGCGGCACAGGACCACCCCCCACAGCAGCAAAAAGGTCCACTTGGGCAGGCGGTTCAGCAGAGCCCGCCGCAGCATCAGGATTACGGCGATGAGAATCGCGCCTCCCGCGCTCATTTCAAGAATGGTCACATCGGCCACCTCATTCCAGCCCGTCGATCAGCGTGCGGAGACGCTGAATTTCCTCCGGGGGCAGCTGCTTCCCGCTGAGGAGAGAGGCGAACAGCAGGCTGGCCGAGCCGTCGAAGATCTTCTCCACCAGCTCCGCCGCCGCCGCCGCCTGGGCCTCCTCCTTGCGGACCAGGGGGAAGCACTGGAAGTTGGGCTCCCGGCGCTCAATGGCCCCCTTCTCCACGCATTTTTTAATGACGGTGTAGGTGGTGTTCTTGTTCCAGCCCACCGTCCCGCTCAGCCTGGCGGCAATCTCTTTGGCTGTGACAGGCGCGTCCGCCTCCCACAGCACCTCCATCACCTTGCGCTCAGAATCGAACAGCTTCAGCTCCATATGTACTCCTCCTTATCCGGACTATCGCGATAGTTTAATTGCATACTATCACAGTAGTCCCGTCTTGTCAAGACTATTTTAGTAGTCTGGGGAGAATTTTTTGGACAAAAATGCCCCGGCCGCTGGCCGGGGCTTCGCTATCTATCCCCAGTCGTGACGGCTGGTTCCGATATCGTTTTTGTTATATATGCTGACAATTCTGTCAATGCGCTCAAAGCACTCCGGGTCATCTATGGCATCGTCGTCCAGAATGGCCCGGATTTCCTCCAAAATCCGCACAGCCATGCTGTCGATCTCTCTTATGCGCTGTAAAATGTTGCCTTCTTCCGCTTTGAAATGGCTCAGCATTTCATGCCCCAGGATTTGCGCGTACAGCGAATCTGCAATGGGTACTGACATTAAACTCACCTCAACGTAATTATACCCGATATATCGGGATTGTTCAAGACAAAAGCGGGAAAATATAATAGAAACCACAAGGAGGTGCTTCTTGTGATTTCTTACGGTCCGCTGTGGGAAACAATGCGCAGAAAAGGTGTCACTACCTACAAACTCATAAATAATCACGGTTTTAGCAAAGGGACTTTGGATTCCTTGAAGCAGACTCGAAATATTTCAACCGCGACGTTGAATGATATTTGTAAAATTTTAAATTGTCGAGTGGAGGATGTGCTGGTCTATATTCCAGACACAACTGAAGACAGTCAAAAATAAACCCCGCTGTGCTCTTGGCATAGCGGGATTATTGCTGTAACGGTGCAGGTCAAGATGAAGGCAAGCGGAAACCGCCACTCGGCCAAGTGACGGTTTCTTATATTTTTTGCAAAATGAAACTGTTGGGCCAAACCGCCGAAGCACAGCGGCACCCTACATACAGATGATACCATATCCCCGTTCCGGTGTCAAGAGTATGGGCAGCCCCGTCCCTGATGTTGGAGACGGGGCTGTTTTTTGTTTAGTTGGAGGCGGTATCGGGGTCGGTGTCGTCGCCCCTCGTCGAAGCAAAGTCCACTCCATTCGGGACGCCCTACGGACATCCCTCATTACGTTCCCTTGCTTCTCCTCTCCAACCGCGACCCGCTTACGCTGGGCTCGCGGTTGGTTTTTCGCCCGTAATTAGTTGGACGCGGTATCGGGGTCAGTATCGTCACCCCAGAGCATATTCTTCCGCAGCTCCGCGCCCACGGTCTCCATCTGGTGCTTGGCCAACTGGGCCCGCTTGGCGTTGAAGAAGGTACGGCCGTTCTTGTTCTCGACAATCCAGTATGTAAAATGCGGCTCGAAAAAATATAGAGGAACGAATCATTTATTATTGACAAACAGATTCTTTTGAAACATAATAAATTCATAAGATAAATAGATTCCATTTCACCGGGGGCGCAAAAGGAGCAAGCCAATGGGCAGATAAGTCGGCCAATATACCCTGGCCATCCACAACAATGAAGACTATACCGTTACTGTGACGGGAACGGTGAGGTATTGACAAATTATATATAACGAAAGGAGTATATTGTAATGAATAAGGCACAAAAAATTATTTCAATATGTCTGGCTATCAGCTTAATAGTATCTTGTGCAGTTTTTTCTTATGCTGCCCCAACGCAACCGGCTCCCGTACAAAAAAGCACTATAGCTGAGGAAGAACTACAGCGTATTGCTGAACTTTCCTCAGATAAATACAATCATCTGTTACAGGTATGGAGCAAAGACCCAAATTACCCCAGCGATACTGACGCAAACTTCCCTGATTTTTACGGCGGCGCATATGTTGATGACAATAAAGAGTTGGTTATTTTGGTAACCATCCTAAACGATGAGACCATAGATTACTTTGGAAACTTGATTGATTTGGAACACGTGCGCTTTTCTTTAGCCGATAATTCATTTCAGGAACTACTCTATGTGCAGGAAACCATTGAAAATTGTCTGGACTCAAATAGTCTCGATGAAAATTCCTCCGCTTTGATTACTGGAACTGGTATCTCCATTAAAGAAAATGCTGTTATTGTCTATGCGGCAACGGAAGATTTGGATAACATTTGCAATTCCTTTACGCGTGTCTATTCTGCAAGAAACAGTCAGCCATACAATATACGATTCCGTTCCCTCTGGATGAACACAGATCCTGTACGATATACTGTTCCAGAGCAGAACAATGAAACTTTTCCATATAATGTTTCCGGGATTTTAGTGCAACCTGGTGGTCCCGTTTGTGTTCACGTTTCCGGTAATAAGATACTACCTACAAGTGTAGGTTTTTGGGCAAAGAATTCATCTGGCGAATTAGGTATCGTTACTGCTGCACATGGTGAAATTCAGTCAGGGCAAAGTGTGTACGCATCTAAAACTGGCTACTATAGAGACGAGTATTTTGGCTATATATCTAACGCAATATGTAGGGATGAAGTGGATGCTGCATTTGTAAAAAGAAATACTTCCGACCCCGAAAGATTCCCTCCTGTGCGATACGTAGACGGATGGGATTTCAACCTGAAATCAACGACTAGATTGATGGCTGAGGGGGAAGAAATCTATAAAAAGGGAATAGAAACCGGAGTAACAAGAGGCAAGGTTACTGATATCAACTTTAATCCAAACTCCTACGATTCTACAATTAAACTTACTAGTGCCGTTTTGACAGACTGCGTGGCAGATGTTAGCGACAGCGGCGGAATAGTGGCTGGTGGAGGTACTACTTCTTCTCGATATGTTGTTGGAATCGTAGCTGGCGGAATGTGGTATGGAACTCCATCCGGACAGACTACACCGGTACAGATGTATTATTCAAAAGCTCCCTCTATCTTAAGCGCTTTAAAACTGACTCTTTATTGAATATACCGCAGGAGCGCCCCAATCGGGGCGCTCCTGTTCGTTTCCAAGATATTCAGTTGGACGCGGTATCCGGGTCGGTGTCGTCGCCCCAGAGCATGTTCTTGCGCAGCTCGGCGCCCACGGTCTCCATCTGGTGCTTGGCCAGCTGGGCCCGCTTGGCGTTGAAGAAGGTGCGGCCGTTCTTGTTCTCGGCGATCCAGCGGCCGGCAAACACGCCGTCCTGGATGTCGGTGAGGACGGCCTTCATGTTCTTCTTGGTCTCCTCGTAGGGCAGGATGCGGGGGCCGGAGACGTACTCGCCGTACTCGGCGGTGTCGGAGATGGAGTAGTTCATCATGGCCACGCCGCCCTTGTTGATCAGGTCGATGATGAGCTTCATCTCGTGGATGCACTCGAAGTAGGCGTTCTCGGGGGCGTAACCCGCCTCCACCAGGGTCTCGAAGCCCAGCTTCATCAGCTCCACCACGCCGCCGCACAGCACGGCCTGCTCGCCGAAGAGGTCGGTCTCGGTCTCATCCTGGAAGGTGGTCTCCATCACGCCGCCCCGGGCGCCGCCGATGCCGGCGGCGTAGGCCAGAGCCAGCTTATAGGCGTCTCCGGTAGCGTTCTGCTCCACGGCGATGAGGCAGGGCACGCCCTTGCCGGCCACGTACTGGGAGCGCACGGTGTGGCCGGGGCCCTTGGGGGCGATCATGGACACGTCCACCCCGGCGGGGGGGACGATCTGCTTGAAGTGGATGTTGAAGCCGTGGGCGAACATGAGCATGTTGCCGGGTACCAGGTTGGGGGCGATGTCCTTTTTGTACACGTCGGCCTGGACCTCGTCGTTGATGAGGATCATCACGATGTCGCCCCACTTGGCGGCGTCAGCCACCGTCATCACCTTCAGGCCGGCCTTCTCGGCGTTGGCCCAGTTCCTGGAGCCCTCCCGCAGGCCGACGCACACGTCACAGCCGGAGTCCTTCAGGTTCATGGCGTGGGCGTGGCCCTGGGAGCCGTAGCCGATGATGGTGATTTTCTTGCCGTCCAGATAGTTGATGTCGCAGTCCTTCTCATAGTACATTTTTGCCATAGTTGTATTCCTCCTTGATTTTGTTGTCGTCATATATGGTGCTGCGCCCTCTTTCGATGGCGATGGTACCCGTTTTCGCGATTTCCAGAATGCCGAAGTCGGCCAGCATTCCGGTGAGGGCGGCGGTCTTCTCCTTGTCCCCGAAGATGGCCACGGTGAGGGTCTCCCGGCTCACGTCGATGATCTTGGCACGGAAGATGTTGGCCATCTGGATCACCTCGTCCCGGGCGTTCCGGTCGGCGGCCCGGACCTTGATGAGGGAAAATTCCCGCTGGATGGAGGTGCCCTCGTCCAGGATCTTCACCGCCAGCACAGGGATCAGCTTGCGGCACTGGTCGGCAATCTGGTTAATCATCAGCTCGTCGGCCACCAGGACGATGGTGATTCGGGTGATGTTGGGCTTGTCGGTCTCGCCGGAGACGATGGACTCGATGTTGTACCCCTTCCGGGAGAACAGCCGGGCCACCTGGCTCAATACGCCCGGTATATCCTGAACCAGGATAGACAGGGTGTATTCTTTTTTCTGGGTGTCAAATTCACGTTTCATCCTGTCCGCCCCCTTACTTCAGCAGAAAATCGGTGATATGGGCGCCGCCCGCCACCATGGGCCGGACCATCTCGTCCATGTCCAGCACGCAGTCAATCACGCACCCGCAGCCCGCCTCCAGGGCGGCGGAAAAGGCCTGTTCCATCTCCGCCATGGTGGTGGCCCGGAAGCCCTTGAGGCCGTAGGCCTCAGCCAGTTTGACGAAATCCGGGCCCCGGTCCAGGGTGGTCTCGGAGTACCGCTCGTGGTAGATCAGGTGCTGCCACTGGCGGACCATGCCTAGGGTGCCGTTGTTGAAGACCACGGTGATGATGGGCAGGTGGTAGTGTTCCACGGTGGCAAGCTCGTGGCAGTTCATGCGGAAGCAGCCGTCGCCGGTGGTGTGGACCACTACCTTGTCTGGATTGCCCACCTTGGCCCCGATGGCCGCCCCCAGGCCGAAGCCCATGGTGCCGAAGCCGCCGGAGGTGAGGAGCTGGCCGGGGTAGTCGAAGTGGAAGTGCTGGATGGACCACATCTGGTGCTGGCCCACGTCGGTGGCCACGATGGTGTCCTGGGGGGCCAGGCGGCGGATGGTCTCCAGCACCTGCTTGGGGGTGAGGGTCTCGCTCTCCCGGGGGACGGAGGGCTCCCGCAGGGGCAGGATGTGGTTCTTCCAGTCCGTGTGGCTGTACTGGGGCAGGCGCTCGTTGAGCAGGGCCAGCACCCGCTTGGCTGAGCCGATGATGTGGTGGTCGGTGAGGACGTTTTTGTCGATCTCGGAGCGGTCAATGTCGATGTGGACGATTTTGGCCTGGCTGGCGAAGGTGTCAGGCTGGAGGGCCACCCGGTCGGAGAACCGGCAGCCCACGGCGATGAGCAGGTCACACTCGTTGCAGGCCACGTTGCTGGCCTGGGAGCCATGCATGCCGATCATGCCGGTGGTGAGGGGGTGTCCACCGGGGAAGCCGCCACCGCCCATGATGGTGATCGCCACCGGAGCGTCCAGCTTCTCAGCAAACTCCTTAAATTCGTTGTGAGCCCGCCCCCGAACCACGCCGCCGCCACAAATGAGCAGCGGTTTTTCCGCCTGGGCGATCATGTTCACTAAGGTGTTGATATCCCCAAGATTGGGCTCGGGGGCCTTCAGGTCGTGGCTGTCAGCCAACGCTTTGAGACTGCCACAGCCTCGATTTTTCGTCCAGGGAACAAACTCGTAATCAATCTCCACATTGGGGAACGTGACATTTTTTACAAAATCGATGAGCACCGGCCCCGGCCGACCGGTGGCTGCCACAGCGAAAGCCTGACGCATCACGTCTGGGATGCTTTGGGCGTCCCGAACCAGATAGGCCGCTTTCGTGATGGGCATAGCGATACCGGTGATGTCCACCTCTTGAAAGGCGTCCTTGCCCAAAGTCTGCTCCGTCACGTTACAGGTGATAAAGACGATGGGGGAGGAGTCCATGTAGGCGGTGGCGATGCCAGTGACCAGATTGGTGGCCCCAGGGCCGCTGGTGGCGAAGCACACCCCCACTTTACCGGTAGACCGGGCGTAGCCGTCGGCGGCGTGGGAGGCCCCCTGCTCGTGGGCCGTCAACACGTGGTGAATTTTTTCCTTGTAGTTATACAGTTCGTCATAGAGATTTAGGATGGTCCCGCCGGGATAGCCGAAGACGGTGTCCACCTCCTGCTCCAGCAAGCACTCCATGATAGCCGCAGTCGCTCTAATTTTCATAGTTTCGCCTCTTTTTCTTCCGACTGATAGCGATACATCCCCCACCAGTCGGGCATCAGCGCCCCAAGGGCGACGGTTTCCCGCTTATCATAATCGGTCATGATTTCCATATCTTTATTTTTCAGATTCAGCTGCATAAAGAACTCCCGGCAGGCTCCGCAGGGCATCCCGCTCCCGGATCCAAAGGGAGGCCGGTCCCGGAACACGATAAGCCGCTTGACCGCCGTCTGCCCACTTTGCAGATACATATTCAGCGCCGCCGTCCGCTCCGCACACAGATCCATAACCCCACAGCAGCTCTCAATACAGAAGCCGGTATAAATTTCCCCATTTTCGCTCTCCAGGGCGCAGACCACATGGTGGGCCTGAATGAAGGGAGTCAGCTCTTCCGGGTGGTACTGCTCTTTAGCCCTCAAATATAAGGTCTCCCAAATATCCATATCCACGTTCAACTATTTTTACAAAATCTTCTCAAATACCATTGTGGCCTGAATTCGGTCGCCGCCGCCCCAGCCAGAGCTTCCGCCGCTGGCAGTGGTGATCGTGTGCAGACGATATCCCTTAGCAGCCTGTTCATTGATAACAGCTTCCAGATCGGTCAAATTTTTGGAACCAGTACCCATAAACTTTTCCTTCAATGTCACTTGCAACACGACATAACGAAGGTCTTTCCCAGAGGCGGTAGAAAATGTGGAAGTATCATTATAATCGACCATAACTTCTCGCTCCTTCTTAAGTTTTATAATACATCATTAAATTTTCCCCCCGCCCTTTTGCAGGGCGATGACGCCGGTACGGACCACCTCCAGGATGGAGAAGGGCCGGAGCATGGCCTCGAAGGTGTCGATGCGGTCGGGGGTGTCGGACAGCTCCAGGGTGAGGGAGTTGGGGGAGATGTCGTCCACCTTGGCCCCCATGATATCGCAGATGGTCATGATGTCCTGCCGGGTCTTGTTGGTGGCGTTCACCTTGAGGAGCACCAGCTCCCGGCCGATCATCTTGTCCTCGGGGATGGTGCGCACCTTGATGACCTCGATGAGCTTGTTCAGCTGCTTCTCCACCTGCTCCACCACGCTGTTGCCGCTGTCCACGATGATGGTGATGCGGGAGATGGTGGGGTCGTCGGTGACTCCCACGGCCAGGGAGTCGATGTTGAAGGCCCGGCGGGAGAACAGCCCGGTGATGCGGTTGAGCACGCCGGCCTGGTTCTCCACCAGCACGGAAATGGTCTGTTTCATCTTCTCCCTCCTTTAATCGGTAGTGGCTACGTCGGGATGGACCTGACAGATCAGGATACAGGGGCCCTTTTCGGTCAGGAATCTATCAATGGAGGAGTCCAGCTCCTCCTCCTCGCACACCGTCACGCAGGGGATGGCGTAGGCGGCGGCGATGGTCTCGAAGTCGGGGGAGCCGTCCAGGGCCACGCCGAAGGGGCCGTGGTAGGGGGCCCGGCTCTGAATCTGGTGGACCAGCCCCAGGGTGTTGTTCCGGAACAGGACGATCTTCAGGTCCATGCCGGAGCACTTCACGGCGGCCAGCTCGTTCATGGCCATCTGGAAGGAGCCGTCGCCGCACACCACCACGGTCTGCCGGTCCGGCAGGGCCACCTTCACCCCCACCCCGGCGGGCAGGGCGTAGCCCATGGTGCCCAGGCCGCCGCTGGTGAGCAGCCGGCCGTGCTTCTGGGGCAGGTATTTACAGGTAAAAATCTGGTTCTGGCCCACATCCACGCACACTACCGCGTCGTCCTCCAGCCTGGCCCCCAGCTTCCGCATGACGGTGCCGGGGAAGACGGAGCCGGGGCGGCTGGGGAACTGGCGGCTCAGCTCCGCCTTGCGGTAGTCGGCCAGCCGGGCCCGCCACTCCGCACAGTCGGGGGCCTCTACCCCCAGGTCCAGAATCTGCCGGAGAATCACCTTTACATCCCCCACCAGGGGGACGGCGGCCTGCATATTCTTGCCGATCTCCGCCGGGTCCACGTCAATGTGGATGGTGGCCATCCGGCGCTGAATCTCATCGGGCTGGATAATGGCCCGGTCGGCCGCCCGGGTGCCCACCATGATGAGCAGGTCGGACTTGGCCAGGGCCTTGTTGGCGCAGTGGTTGCCGTGGGCCCCGATCATCCCCATGTTCAGGGGGTGGTCGGTGGGCATGACGGAGATGGCCATCATGGTCTTCACCACCGGGATGCCGGTACCCTCGGCCAGCTCCAGCAGCTCGTCCCTGGCGCCGGCCAGCCAGACGCCGCCCCCGGCGCAGATAATGGGCTGCTTCGCCTTGGCGATGGCCTCCGCCACCCGCTTGATCTGCAAATCGTTGCCCTTCACGCTGGGCTTGTAGCCCCGGATATTCACCGTCTCCGGCCAGTCGAAGGACTTTACCGGCTGCTCCTGCACGTCGATGGGGATGTCGATGAGTACCGGGCCGGGCCGGCCGGTGGAGGCGATGTGGAAGGCCTCCCGGACGATCCGGGGAATCTGGTTGGGGTCCTTCACCAGGTAGCTGTGCTTGGAGAAGGGAGCCACCGCGCCGGTGATGTCCACCTCCTGGAAGATGTCCCTCCCCAGCAGGTGGCTGGGCACTTGGCCGGTGATGGCCACCATGGGGATGGAGTCCATGTAGGCGGTGGCGATGCCGGTAATCAGGTTGGTGGCCCCCGGGCCGGAGGTCACCATACACACCCCCACCTTGCCGCTTACCCGGGCGTAGCCGGAGGCCATGTGCCCCGCGTTCTGCTCGGTGCGCACCAGGGTGTAGCCAATCTCAGGGACGTCCTTCAGGGCGTCCACCGCCGGGCAGATGGTGGCCCCGGCGTAGCCGAACATGTGGGTCACGCCCTCCCGCTTTAAGCTCTCAATCAGCGCCTGTGCTCCGTTCATGGATATTACCTCCGTAAAACAAAAAACTCCGTCCTACCTTAAATAGGACGAAGCAGAATACTCCGTGGTACCACCTAACTTCACAGCCTGGGGCTGTGCGCTCATTGCCCCGGTAACGGAGGGAGACCGTTCCGATTTACCGCGCCCCGGGGGCGTTTCAGCCGGACTGCTCGCGGGTGACGTTCGAAAATGCCCTTCGCGGGCGCTTACACCAGCCGCGCCCTCTCTTCAGCTCTGGACAAGCCTACTGTCCCGGTCATCGCTTTTATGGATGATTGTTCATTATCTTACCCCATCAGACTCCATTTGTCAATTCCCTTTTTTGGATTTTCTGTCCCGGGCGCGAATTTTACCCCGCCCGCCCCGGCGGGCCCTGGGGGCCTCCCGGGAGTCGGGCGGGGCTGTTTCAATCAGCAGTATTTGGCGATGGCGTCACGGATCATTTCGTGAATCTGGACGGCGATGGGCCGGTCTCCCTCCGCCAGCTCCAGCAGGGGCGCCCGGACGCCTCCCACGTCGGGCCCGCCCTGAAGGCGGATGACCTCCTTGATGACCGCGTACAGGTTCCCATGGGTGGAGCACATCTTGTAAATGATGCGGCAGCACTCGTTTTGAACCTCCCGGCCCTTCTTCAGGTCGCCGGCCTGGAAGCAGCGGAGAATCTCCAGATATAGCTCGGGCATGGCGGCGTAGGTGCCGCCAATGCCGCCCCCCGCCCCGGCGGCCAGGCCGGACAGCAACTGCTCGTCCGGGCCGTTGAAGACGAAGGCGCCCTCGTCGTGCCACAGCTGGATGTCCTGCACGGGCATGGAGGAGTTCTTCACCCCGATGACCCGGGGGTTCTTCAGCATCTCCTGGAGCAGGGGCACCGACAGGGCCACCCCGGCCAGCTGGGGGATGTTGTAGATCACGAAGTCGGTATTGGGGGCGGCGTCGGAGATGTCGTTCCAGTATTTGGCAATAGCCTTGGGGGGCAGGTGGAAGTAGATGGGGGGGATGGCGGCGATGGCGTCCACCCCCAGGCTCTCGGCGTGGGCGGCCAGCTCCCGGCTGTCCGCGGTGTTGTTGCAGGCCACATGGGCGATGACGGTCAGCTTGCCGCCCACCTCAGCCATCACGTTCTCCAGGGTCTCCTTCCGCTCGGCCACGCTCTGGTAGATGCACTCCCCGGAGGAGCCGCCCACGTACAGGCCCTTCACGCCCTTGTCCAGCAGGTATTTGGCCAGGGCCCGGACGGCCCCGCCGTCCACCCTGCCCTCCTTATCGTAGCAGGCGTAGAAGGCGGGAATTATACCCTGATATTTGGAAAAATCTTTCATATCAATGCTCCTTAATCGTCAAAAATTCGCACCTTAAAAACCACCTTGGTCACGGTCTCCGGCCGGTCCAGCTGCATCTTGATGCGGTGGGCGTCGTTGGGAAAGACCACCAGGAAATCCCCCGGGGACAGGGTCAGCCGGTAGCTGGCCGGGCCCCGGTAGGCATAGAAGTCGTTGGCCTCCACCCGGTCGAACTCGTCCAGCTCCTCCGGCGGGGCGATCTCCACCCCCTCGGAGCCGTCGGCCATGATGTGGATGTCCAGATATTTTTTGTGGGCCTCGAAGAAGCTCTCCTCCTCCGGGACGGTCTCGTAGGTGAAGCGGGTGGCGTAGACGTCGTCCCCCTTGAGCTGCACCTTCTCATACCCCACGCTGTCCAGAAACGCCGGGGTGATGTGGGCCAGGGCCAGGTCCAGGTTGGGGTGGATGCCCCGGTAGGTCAGGGCGTCGTTATTCTTCGCACAAATCATGGCCTTATCCTTTCACCGCGCCCATGGCGATGCCCTGGGTGAAGTACTTCTGGAAAATCAGGAATATGGTGATGATGGGCACCGAGGCCATGGCCGCGCCCGCCATCAGCAGGCCGATGTCGGTGGAGGTCTCCGCCTGGAGGGTGGCGATACCCATGGAGATGGTGTAGACGTTGTTGGCGTCCAGCATGACCAGCTGCATGAAGTAGTCGTTCCAGCAGTTGATGAAGGTGAAGATGGCCAGCGCGCCGATGCCCGGCTTGATCATGGGCATGACCACGGTGGCAAAGGTGTTCCACTCGCTGGAGCCGTCGATGCGGGCGGCCTCCAGGATTTCTCCCGGGATGCCCTCGGAGAACTGCTTCATCAGGAACACGCCGAAGGGCCAGCCTACCGTGGGGAAAATCACTGCCCACAGGCTGCCGTAGAGCCGCAGGCCGGACATCTCCTTCAGCAGGGGGATGAGGATGACCTGCTTGGGCAGGGCCATAGCGCATACGATGAGGGAGAACAGCAGGGCCCGGCCGTTAAACCGCTTCTTGGCCAGGGCGTAGCCCGCCATGGCGGCGGTGACGCAGGTGATAATCATGGCCGCTACCGCCATAAACACCGCGTTGATGAGCCAGCGGAAGGCGGCGGGGGCGTCCGGCCCGGCGAACAGCACCACCCGGTTCTTCTCCGGATTGGTGAAGCTGCCGAAGGGCATGAAGATCTCCCACAGGGGGGCGGTGCGCTGCTTGAACAGGGCCTCGAAGTTGTCGGTCACCCACTCGGTGGGCCACCAGGTGGGCTGGGGGGAGTTGTTCACCGCGCTGGACTTGAAGGCGCCGGTGATGATCCAGTACAGCGGGAAGGTAAACAGGAATGCCAGGATAATCAGGACAATGAGGGACGCGATCCGATAGGCACGGCTGCTGCCGCTTTGAATTTTCATACCAGCACCCCCTTACTTCTCTTTGGCCAGCTTGAACTGGACGGCGGACAGGAGCCCAATGAAGATGGCCAGCACCACGCCCATGGCGTTGGCGTAGCCGAAGTGGCCCGCCTGCTCGGTGAGCTTGAAGGCGGTCCAGTAGATGCGGTACATCACCGTGTCCGTCCCCGCGCCGCCCTTGGTCAGCAGCTGAATCAGGGCGAAGCACTGGAAGGAGTTGATGGTGGTGATGACCAGGATGTACAGGGTGGTGGGCATCATCTGGGGCCACTTCACCTTCCAGAACACCTGCATCTCGGTGGCCCCGTCCACCTGGGCGGCCTCAATGAGGGTCTGGTCCACGTTGCCCAGGGCGGAGACATACAGCACGATGGGCTGGCCCACCGAGGTGGTGAACAGGATCAGGATGATACAGCCCAGGGCGAATTTCTCGTCGCCCAGCCAGTTGATCCGGCCCTCAATCAGGCCCAGCCCCTTGAGGACGTAGTTGAAGATGCCGTAGTAGTTGTTGTACATCCAGGCCCAGACCACGGTGACGGCCACCGAGCCGGTGACCACGGGCAGGTAGAAGATGCACCGGAAGGCGGACAGGACGGGGCCCTTCATCTTGTAGATGGCGGAGGACACCCACAGGGAGAAGGCGCACACCGTGGGCACGCTGACGATGACAATGACGAAGGTGTTCTTCAGCGCGGCCAGAAAGTCCTTGTCGCCCCACAGCCGGACAAAGTTGTCCAGGCCGATGAAGCTGCCCCCGATCAGGCCCGGGTCGTGCATATTGGTGTCGGTCAGGCTGGTCAGGATACAGATAATCATGGGGATGACCACAAAGCCGATGAAGAAAATCAGACAGGGCAGCATAAACAGGTAGCCGGCGATGTTTTCCCGCCGCTGCAGGGCCCGGCTCATGGGCTGCTTCGACTGTTTTGCCAAGCTCAACACTCCTTTACAACTGGGATGGCGCCCCGGACCGGGGCAGGTAGACTAAGCGCGCCCCTCTCCCGCCCTTCGCGGGAGAGGGGCGCTTGAACCCTTATCTCTTTGCTTATGCTATGGACGCTTAGCCCGCGTTGGCGGCATTGGCGTTGGCCACGTGCTCCGCCACGGAGGCGGCAATGTCCTCGCCCTTGCCCACCTTCTGGAGCATATTCCACCACTCGGTGCGGGCGCCGGCCCAGCCGGTGGTGATCTGGTAGTAGTCGCCCAGGTTGGGCAGAATGACCTTGTTGTAGTCGGTCATGATGGCGTTGTCGGCGAAGATATTGGACAGGTCGGTGCCCTCAGCGGCGGACCGGGCGGAGAAGAAGTTGGAAATCTTGGCGGCGTCGGCGGCGTGCTCGCTGTCGCAGAAATACTTGACAAACTGCTTGGCAGCGTCAATCTTGGCCTGATCGCCGTTGTTGAAGATGCCCAGGCCCCAGATACCGCCCTGGAGGACGGGAGTGCCGTCGGGGGAGGGGAAGTTCATGCAGACGATCTCCTGGCCGTTCATGGTCTTGCCCGCGCCGGTGCCGGCGGTGGCGGGATCCAGCTGCTGGGCGATGTTCCAGCAGAAGGCCATGTCCAGAATCTCCTGGTACATCAGCTTCAGCTCGTCGCCGCCCTCCAGAGAGGCGTCAAAGGCGATGCCGGGCATGCTCTTCAGCTGCTCCAGGGCCTTGATGTTGTTGGGGTCGTCCCAGGTGTAGGCGGTGTGCTCGGCGTTGGTGAAGGTGCCGCCGTACATGTTGTTGATCAGCGCCCGGGTGCCCTGGTCGCCGCCCTGGCCCTTGCAGTAGATGGCGGCCACGGTGTCGCCCTTCTTGGCGTACAGGGCCTCAACGGCCTTGATGAAGCCCTCGGTGGTCCAGGTGTGGTTGTCCAGGTTCAGATACTGGTCGGCGCCGGCCGCCTTGAAGGCGTCCAGGTTGATGCCCATGCAGTGGGCGGTGATGAACATGGGGTACTGATAGACCTTGCCGTCGGTGCTGGTGCAGGCGGCCAGAGCGGCGGCGTTGATCTCACTGCGGTCGGTGTCGTCGATCATGTCGGACAGGTCGACCATGTAGCCCTTGGCGCCCCAGTTGGCCACCAGGCGCTCGGGACCCTCCATAATCAGGTCGGGGGCCTTCTTGGCGGTGATGGCGGTGTTCACCTTGTCGTCGCCGTCAGCGTAGGCCAGCCACTCCAGGTTGACCTTGATGCCGGTGTCGGCGGTAAACTGCTCGATGAGGGGCTTGACGTTTTCCTCAGAGGTCCAGCCGCCCACGGGATAGATCCACGCGGTGATTTCGGTGGCGCTGCCGGAGGGGGCGGGGGTGCTCTGAGCGGGCTGGCTGCCGCTGGCAGACGGATTGCTCTGGGCGGGCTTCTGGTCGTTTCCGCCGCCGCAGGCGACCAGCGACAGGGCCATGGCCGCGGCCAGAGCAGCTGCGACAAGTTTTTTCATTTTCATTACAGTTCCTCCTTTAATTCACAAAAAATATAACTGCAAGGCTGGGGACGATGTATAAATTATACAAGAGAGCCAACGATCTGTCAATCAAAATCGAAAAAATTTATGAAAAACAAGCAACTTTAGTGGAATTAACAAAAATAATTTCGATTTTTGTGCAGTTTGCCTGAAATTATTGGAAAAAATTCAAAACTCATGACCCGATGAACAAAAAGGCTTACCGTTTCCAGACCGGGCCAGGGAATTCATCTCCGCTGTCCCGGGTAAAAAATGCGGCCGGAGGGGGCTGTCCGCCTCCGGCCGCACCGGTTTATTCCTCGCTTTTTTCCTCTTCCGCCGCCAGCTCCGGGGAGTATTTCTGAAAAATCCGCTCGGTAAACAGGGAGGCCAGCAGCATGGCGAGTACAGGTACAAATACCACCGGCCACCACCGGTTCAGGCAGAAAATCGCGGCCTGGAAGGTCAGCAGCACCAGGATTACGGTGGTGGGCAGGTGTGCGACGGTCAGCTGGAGGGCGGTGCGGAACAGGCCCCGGACGCCGTACTCAAACCGGCCCAGCAGGGGAAACAGCCAGCACAGCACCCCCGCCGGGAGGACCAGGGCGAAGTAGTAGGCCACGTAGAGGATGTAGGCCGTGCCTCCCAGTCCGGTCCCGTACCAGAGGACGATCCGGTAGCCCCCCAGAAGCAGCAGAAACAGGGGGATCACGATCAGCGTTGCCCGCAGGCCCACCCTGAGGTTGGCCCGGAAGGAGCGGAGGTAATCCCCAAAGGCGCCGCTCTCCCGTCCCCGGACGCACTTGACCACGGTGTAATACAGCGCCGCCGTGGCCGGGCCGACGGTTACCACCGGCAGACAGAGAAAAATCCACAGCACCGACAGGCCCACCACGTCCACCAGCGTGCTGAGCCAGACCCAGATTCCCTTTTCGGGGTTGAAAAAATCTCCCATAAAATCCTCCAATGAAAGAGGTTTCGCCGCCTGCCGGCGGCGAAACAGGATCAGATGCACTTCTGGGTGAGCGCCTTGCCCACCGACTGACGGTTTCGCTCCGCCTGCTCCGGGTCCCGGCGGACAAACTCGCTGAGGAGCACCTCCACCACGTACAGCTGGGCGATGAAGGCGGAGGAGGAGCCGAACTGAAAGGGCTGCTCGTTGGGTCCGCACAGCAGGACGGTGTCGGCGTAGGCGCTGGCCGGGGAGTTGAGATACCGGGTCACCAGGATCAGTCTGGCCCCCCGGGCCCGGATGATCTCCGCCGCTGCCAGCACCTCATGGGTGGCGCCGGAGTGGGAGAAGTAGAGAACCACGTCCTGGCTGGACAGGGTGGACAGCACCACCGCCTGCATGTGGGAGTCCTGGATGGTCTTGAACTTGGGGGAGGTGGTGGAGAACTGGGCCCAGGCCGCCAGAGCCACCACCGAGTGGTTGCCCTGGCCCAGGCAGACCACCTGTCCCGCGCTCTGCAGCAGATCAACCGCCCGGGTGACGGAGGGGGCGGCCAGCATGTGGTAGGCGTTGTTCAGCTCGTCCTGGAGGGCGTGGAGCACCTTGCCCATCACCATGCCCGGCGTGTCCCCCGGGAGGATCTCCCCCGCCAGCTGGCTCGGATTGGAGCCTACGGGCAGGGCCGCCCGGGCCAGCTCCAGCTTGAAGTCGTTGAAGCCGGCCAGCTTCAGCTTCCGGCAGAAGAGGGACACGGTGGACACCGCCACCTCGCACTCCGCGCTCAGGTCGGTGATGCTGATGTACTGGGTCTCCTTCTGGTGCTCCAGCACGTAGTCCACAATTTTCCGCTCCGACCGGGTGAAGCTGTCGTACTCCTGGAGCATCTGGGCCAGGATGTTTTTCTCCATGGGTCACCTCCTGTGTGGGAGCGCGCCGCGCATACCCGCGGGCGGCCACAGGCCGCCTCTACGAACGGCCTAAAATCTCGTCAATCATCTTGTCCACCAGAATCATGCTTCTGGGCATGTGGAAGGGTCCCTTGAAGGTGCTGCCCTTGGTGGACGGCATAGTGGGCAGGCCGTCCCGGCGGAGGTAGCCGTACCACTCGCCGTACAGGGGATCGGAGAAGTGCTCCTTGCAGTAATCCATACACCTGTAGAACCAGTCCAGATACTTCTCATCCCCGGTGTCCCGGTAGAGCATCATAGAGGAGATGAGAATCTCGTTGTGGGGCCACCACAGCTTCATGTCGTGCTCGTAGGCCTCCGGGGGCTTGCCCAGGCAGTCGGTGAAGTACAGCAGCCCGCCGTACTCCTCGTCCCAGCCGGCGGCGATGGCCCAGTCGAACATCTGGGCCGCCTTCTGTACCAACTCTTTGTCCCCGGTGCGCTGGGCGTGCTCCAGCAGGAACCAGACGCCCTCGATGTCGTGGCCGGGGTTGACGGTGCGGCCCTCGGTGTAGTAGAGGCGGGGGGTGCCGTCCACATCCACGTTCTCCAGAGTGCACTTCAGGTCAGGCTTCACGTGGTAGCGGAAGATGTCGTCCACACACTGCCGGGCCCGCTCCTCGTAGAGGGCCTTCCGATCCGGGTCGGTGCGCAGCAGCACACCGGTGACGTTGAGGATAATCATAGGCGTACCGAAGGCCCGGCCGGACCGGGTCTCCGGGATGGTCTTGGGGCCCATGCCCACCGGGTCGGGCCTGCCCTGGCTCAGGTCCCAGTACAGGTCGTAGCACTGCCGGGCCCGCTCCAGCCGGGCCTTGTCCCCAGTGACGCCGTAGTACTCCGCGTTGGCGATGGCACAGAAGGCCTCGGAGAAGTAGTACCGCCGCTGGCGCAGGGGTTTTCCTTCGGCCGTGACGGTAAAGTACATCCGGTCGCCGTGCTCGTGGTTGAAGCAGTACTGCTCCATAAAGTCCAGACAGCTTCTGGAGGCGTCCAGCCACTCCTGCTTCACGCCGTAGTTGTGGCACAGGAAGGCAAAAATCCAGCCGCACCGGCCCTGCATCCACACGCTCTTGTCGGTGGAGTAAATCTCGCCCTTCCGGTCCAGGCAGGTGTATACGCCCCCGTGCTCACGGTCCATCCCGTGCTCCAGCCAGAAGGCGGCGGAGCGCTCCAGCTCGGCCTTTACCCAGGCCTGGGCGTCCTGTAATTTTTTACGGTCCATGGTTTTGACCTCTTTTCATCATTTTGTAGGGGGCGCCGCCCTCGGCGCCCCGCGTTCCTGAAAAGCCTTACAACGGGCCGCCGAAGGCGGCGGCCCCTACATCATTTAATCTCCGGCAGGCTGGCGGCGGCCATGGACTGGCCCACCCGGCGGAACTTCTCGTCGGGCAGCTCGGGGACCATCTTGTCCCCGATTTCGGGGTACTCGTCGGCGAGGACCTTCTTGGCGGTGTCCAGAATCAGGTCGCCCCCCTTGCCGCTCATCACCCGGCCCAGCAGGAGGACGTGGCGGCAGCCGTAGAGCTCGTAGTAGTAGGCCAGGGTGTGCCCCAGGTAGACGCCGATGGACTCGTAGACCTTTGCGGCCCTGGGGTCGTCCTCGGCCATCAGCTTCTGCACCACCTTCAGCTTCTCGGCGGGGCTGAGGGCCTCGTCCAGCTCGATCCCCGCCCGGGGGGCCAGCTTGATGACGCCGTCCTGGGAGAAGTACTTCACGCCGCAGCCGATGTCGTTGGACCACTCGTCCCGCATGGCACCCTCCTGGGCGTCCACCGGGACGAAGGCCAGCTCGTTGAGCCAGCCGGTGATCCGGCCCTCCTCGTCCACGTAGCCCACCGCCTCGCTGGTGCCCATGGCGATGCCCAGCACGCTGTTGTCGTTCAGGCTCATGGCCCCGGCCAGGGCGGACACGTCGCCGTCGTTGATGACGCAGTAGGGCACGTCGCCGAAGGTGTCGGTGATGGCCCGGATGTAGATGTCCTTGACCTTCTCGTCATAAATTTCCTTGGGGACCTTCAAAAACAAGGAGGCGTTCATGGTGCGGTTGTTGATAAACACCCCGGCGGAGGACACGCCCACCGCATCCACCCGGGGCATATGCTCCGCGGCGGACTTGAGGGCGGCCACGATGCCGTCGTAGTGGTAGTCGGGGTCGGAGTTGATCTTGGGGAACCAGACCACCTCCTCGGAGTAGACGGTCTCCCCGTCGATGACGGCGGACACCTTCCGGTCGGACCCGCCGGCGTCGAAGCCGATGCGGCAGCCCCCCAGGTGACCGCCGATGGCCTTGGGGGCGTCCTTGGCGGCGGGAATTTCGTCCACCAGGACGATCTCGAAGGGGTGCTCGAAGACGTTGGCCATGTAGTCCCAGTCGAACTCCTGCTGGCCCCCGGCGCAGTATACCGATTTCAGGTAGTCGCAGATTCCCTCGTCCCCGCTGACGTAGACCTTGAAGCCCCCCTTCATCCACAGGATGGTCTTCACGATCCGCTCGATATAGTAGCAGTCGGCCTCCTTCATCTCCGGGGTGCCGTGGATAAAGGTATGGCAGGCGGCCATCTGGCCGTCGGCCCGCTCCACGGCAATCCCAACCGGTTTTTTCGCGTCTGCCAGAAAGGCGTGGTTAAAGCGCATCAGGGGCATAAAGTCCGGATCCAGGACAGGGGTGTGTTTCAGCTCCACGTTGACGCCAAATCTGTTCATAATAACTTCTCCTTTTCCAGTCGAATTTGTATATCTGAGAGATTGCCGCAGTGGAATTGTACCACAGGTTTGTGCAATATGCAATCCTTATCTGTCTGTTTTTGGCTGCTGCTCCCCCAGGTACTTCCCCAAAATGGAAAGGAACAGGTCGATATCCAGGGGCTTTGCGATGTGGGCGTTCATGCCGTTTTTCAGGGCGGCCTCCCGGTCCTCCTCCATGGCGTTGGCCGTCATGGCGATAATGGGCAGGTCCTTCACATCCTTTCGGGCCAGGGCGCGGATGGTGCGCGTCGCCTCATAGCCGTCCATCACCGGCATCTGTACGTCCATCAGGATGGCGTCGTAGTAATATTCCCGGGCCTGACGCATTGCGTCTACCGCATCGGTGCCGTCGGGCACGGAATCCACCGTGAAGCCGGTCTCCTCCAGAATGGCCTGGGCAATCTCCCGGTTGAGCTCGTTGTCCTCCACCAGCAGGATGCGCTTGCCGCTGAAATCCGCCTGGGTCCAGGCGGGCCGCTCCTCCTTTTCAATCAGGTCGTTGGCGGCCAGCAGGACGGATTTCAGGTCGGACATAAACAGAGGCTTGGCGCAGAAGGCGGTCACCCCGGCCCGCTTGGCCTCCTCCTCGATATCCGTCCAGTCGTAGGCGGTGAGGATGATGATGGGGGCCTCGTGGCCGATGGCGGCCCGGATGCGCCGGCAGGTCTCAACGCCGCTTATCTCGGGCATCTGCCAGTCCAGGATATAGGTGTGGTAGGAGTCGCCCTCGTTGTGGGCGCTTTTGGCCCGGTAGACCGCCTCCTTTCCGGAGGTGGTCCACTCCGCCCGCATGCCGATCTGCTTGAGCATATGGGTTACGCTCTCACAGCTGTCGCAGTCGTCGTCCACCACCAGGGCCCGCAGGCCCTCCAGCTCCTTGATCTGGGCCGCGTTCCGCTCCACATCCTGAAGCTTCAGGCTCAGCTCCACCCGGAACTCGCTGCCCTTGCCCTTCTCGCTCTGGACGGAGATGGTGCCGCCCATCATCTCCACAATGTTCTTGGTGATGGCCATGCCCAGGCCGGTGCCCTGGATTCCGGTTTTGGTGGTGCTGGACTCCCGCTCAAAGGGCTCAAAGATGTGGTCCACAAACTCGGGCGCCATGCCGATGCCGTTGTCCTTTACCAGGAACACGTAGTCGCCGTAGCCCCGGTGGAAGGTGGTCTGCTGCTGGATGCGGAAGGACACCGTCCCCCCCGCCGGCGTGTATTTTACGGCGTTGGACAGCAGGTTGACAAAAATCTGGCTCAGCTTCAGGGAGTCGGCGATCACGTCCTCGTTGGCCACGTTGAAGGTGTCGATAAACAGCTCCAGCTGCTTGGCCTTCACCTGGGGCTGGATGATGTTCACCAGGTTGTGGGTCAGCTCGGAGATGTTGCAGTCCTGCTCCTTGATCTGTACCTTGCCGCTCTCGATGCGGCTCATGTCCAGAATGTCGTTGATGAGGCTGAGCAGATGGTTGCTGGAGGACAGCACCTTCTGCAGGCAGTCCCGCACCTGGTCCTTGTTGTCGATATGGCTCACCGCGATGGTGGTAAAGCCGATAATGGCGTTCATGGGGGTGCGGATGTCGTGGGACATGTTGGACAGGAAGGTGGTCTTGGCGCTGTTGGCGTGCTGGGCCTGGAGCAGGGCCTCCTGAAGGGCCTGGGTCTGCTCCCGCTGCTTCTGCACCTGGGCGGTGATGTCCTTGGACACCACCATAACCATGATATCCCCGCTGCGGTCGTCCCGGGTCATGACAAAGGACTGGCGCACGCACATCTGCTCCTCGGGTGAGGCCCAGCCCCAGTAGTCCACGGTCACCTCCGCCTGGCCCTGTTCAAAGCGCTGCTTCAGATGGTCCAGGGTGACCACGCTGTCATACTCCTCCAGGGAGTCCTCCAGGATGAAGGACCGCCACCGCTGGAAGCACTGGGAGGCCTGACAGGGGACCGACAGCCCCACCTTGTCCAGCAGGGATATCTGCCGGCCGTCCAGGGTGCGCACAATGTCCTGCTCAATCAGGTCCCGGGTCAGGTTGAAATCAAAGGTGCAGAAGGCCCCGGAGGTGATGGCGATCCGGTACTGCCGCTCCTTTCGGTTGGCCAGGGAAATCTCCGCCTGGGCCTGGCGCTCCTTTTGCTGCAGGCCGGTAATATGCTCCCGGCTCTCCCGCTCCAGCTGCTGCCGCTCCCTCTGGCTGCGGAGCAGCAGAAACAGGATGTAGACGGAAAACAGCGCGATCAGGATGATCTGCAGGATCATTCCGATGTGGTTGGCGTCCTGAATCATGGCCTGAGTCACGGTCTTTGGGTAGGTCTGAACCAGGACATTTTCGCTGTTGGGCACGTGGAGCACGCACAGATTATCCGTCTGACTGCCGGAGGTGCAGATAAAGCCCCTCTCTCCGGTGCCGCTGCGGAGGACCTCCCAGGCGCCGGCGGCGGTCTGGGCATCGATCACGCCGGTGTCTTGCAGCATATCGGGCAGGGGACGGCCGTCGTAGTCCCCGGGGGTGGAGGAGGCGATGACCTGCCCCTCCCGGGTACAGAGAAAGACGGTGGCCGGTTCGCCGAAGTAGGAGGTGGTCAGCATATTCTGAAGGTAGTCCTCGGCGAAGTACAGCCCCAGCAGCATCCCGAAGATTTCTCCGTCCCGCTCCAGAGGGGCGTAATAGACCATGGTGGGCTTGCCGGTGATCCGGGAGCTGAATACGATGGAGTTGCCGCTCTCCCCCCGCATGCCCTCGGCGAAATAGTCCCGATCCCGGCTGTCGTTGGTGTCGCCGTTGGAGGAGAGATTGATGCCGTCAGTATTGGTAAAGCAGATGGCGTCGAAATACGAATTGCCCTCCAGCCTGCGCAGCATGTCGGCGTCGATAGTCGGATCGGGCAGGGTTGTGCCCAGAATATACGCGTAGTTGCGGATCCGCCGGACGGCGCTGGTGAGCTCGCCGTCAATCCGCAGCGTCGTCTGCCGGGCGGAGTCCATGGCGTAGCTCAAGCTTCGGTTTTCAATCCGCCGGCTGTTGGTGACGGAGTACCAGCCAAAGAGCAGGCAGATCGCCGCCATGAGAATCAGGGTAATTGTAATATTTTGCCAGAGCTTTTTTGTTCTGTGCATAGGAAATACCTCCCAGAGAGCGATAGAATACGAAATGCTGCTAATCCGGAGTGCCCTCCAGGAAACGCACCAGCATAGAGGCGGCCTCCGCCCGGGTGACCTTGCCGCCGGGATCCAGACAACCGTTGTCCCTGCCCCGCAGGATGCCCCTGTCCACCGCCCAGCGCACCGCGGGTACGGCCCATTCAGAGACGGCGCCGGCGTCGGAGAAGGACAGAGAGGGCGCAGACGGCGCCGGCCGGCCGGCGTAGCGCCACAGCATAATGGCCAGCTGCTCCCGGGTGACATCTTCGGTTGGACTGAATTTCCAGAACCCGTCCTCCACATTCATCACGCCGGCGCCCACACCCCAGGCCACCGCGCTGTCGTACCAGGCGCCGGTGCCGGTATAGGCGGTTTTGCCGGGCAGCTCCGGCCGGCCGGCCAGATTGTATAGAATCTGGGCCATCATGCCTCCGGACAGACTGCCGCCGGGGAGAAAGCCGGACTGGCCGGAGCCGCTCATCAGCCCCCAGTCCAGGCAGTAGTGGATTCCGTTGTGGTACCACCCCTCCGGAGAGAGGTCGCCGCAGGCGGCCAGAGGGCACTGCCCGCCCCTTGAGCAGGCCTGATAGGCCGGCAGGAAAACGGCCCGAAACCGCACCTTCTCCTCAGGCTGTATAAAGGTCCAGGTCCCGTCGCCATTGTCAGAGGCCGCAACGGCCCCGCCGTCTTGACGGACCACACTCAGGCTGCCAATGGTATAGTGTTCCCCCGGGGTTAGAATAACGGTCACCTTGTTTCCGGCCCGGGCATCCGCGGGCCTGGCGTATACCTGGCCGCGGCCGGTAATGGTGATGTCGGCGTCAGGCACAGGCGGCGCGGGCAGCAGGCCGGAGGAGGGGGGAAAGGCCACGCGGGTTCTGCCGCAGATGTTGCAGTCAGGGTCCTGAACGCTGTCGTAGACGTGGACCGCATAGCCCTTTGCCTGGCCGGGCACCACGCCGGGGCAGCCGGCGGCGGTGCACTGATACCAGTGGCCGGTCTCGTTGCTCTCCCACTCCGTTCCCCAGGTATGGCTGTGGTTTAATCCGGCAGGCCGGGTTCTGCCGCAGATGTTACAGTCGAGGTCCTGAATGCCGTCGTAGCTATGAGCCGCATAGCCTTCCGCCCGGCCGGGTACCACGCCGGGACAGCCGGCGGCGGTGCATTGGCGCCAGTGGCCGGCCTCGTTGCTTTCCCACTCCGCTCCCCAGGTGTGGCTGTGGTTTAAACCGGCGAGCCGAGTCCTGCCGCAGATGCTGCAGTCGAGGTCCTGATCGCTGTCGTAGGTGTGGACCGCATAGCCATTCGCCCAGCCGGGCACCACGCCGGGACAGCCGGAGTCGGTACACTGATGCCAGTGGTGAGACTCATCGCTGCTCCAGCCCCCGCCCCAGGTGTGATCGTGGCCCGGATCCGCGGCCCGAACCCGGCCGCAGACATTGCACTCGGCGTCATTGATGCTGTCGTAGCTGTGGAAGGCGTAGCCTTCCGCCTGGGCGGGTACCAGGGTACGGCAGCTGAGGTTGGCGCACCCGTGCCAATGGCAGCGGCTGTCAGAGGCCCAATCCGTTCGCCAGGTGTGTGTATGCGCTTTGGCTGTCTCCTCCGCCGCAGCCGGCAGCAGGCTGAGAGATAGAACCAGCGCCACACTCAAGGCCAGTCCTGCAGCCCTCTTTATTTTCATAGGAAGCTCCTCCTTGCGCTGAGGCTGAAAGCCATTCGTTTGATTCTGTTCCTTGATAATTGACATTTTATCATAAAACCTCTCTCTGGGGAAGCTCTTTTTATCAATAATTGTATGGCCCTCTCCTTTTGCTGAACTGCGGCGCCGCGCGGCTCTTTGCCGGGCGCAGCCTGTACGGCAATCGAAACGGCAGGGCCGCCCCGTCTACCAAAAGTCTACCAAAAAGGCCTCCAATCCCCTGCGGCCCAGGGGTTGGGGGCCTTTCCATATTTTAGGACGTCTACCGGATGTCTACCAGCCGAACTTTTTTACGGGAAAACAGGTCCCTTTTTCGGATTTCCTCCCGCTTTCCGCAACGAAAAATCC